>NZ_JBKJHC010000001.1:0-488592 GCF_046613565.1 Flavobacterium sp. RHBU_3
AATATCAAGGAACAATTTAATCTATTCAGTAACAATAAACTATAAACGCATCAGTAATAATAAGGAATCTATATCATCACAATTAAAAATATTTTCTAATATACATAAAGTGTCATTTTCAAAAGATAAAGTAAGAGTTCTATATTTACTCTCATAAATAAACCTCCTAATAGAAATTTTTTTTGTGGATGAACAAGAAACCAAAATTAAAAGCCCAATAAGCAAGATTTTTTTCATATTATTCTCTATAATAGTTAGGATTAGTTGCTGGGGCTGGATATGTAAGTGTTTGTTTTTTACTTTCAGGTATACGATACCTAATCAGAAACATTATCTTATTTCCATTTTTTGATTATTTCGTTAATACAACTTTTAATACCGATGTAGTATTGGTTTCGTTTAAATTCAGGAATTACTTTTTCTGAAATTATTTTATTCGTTTGAGATTGTGATATTCCTTTAACTCCTGCACCCAATGTTAAAGCTATCTTTCTTTTTTCTCTACTAAATACTATCAGGATTGTCCTGCCATTGTTATTTTCATCTATATGCCATTTCTTTCCCAATTGTGATACATAATCTTGAAAACTTACATTTTCATTATACGATTTAACAGTAAGAAGTACAATTTTGTTTTGGCTTGTTGAATCAAATTTTACTAAAATTGTATTTAACTCACTAGTCTGTTCCGCTGTGAATAATCTTTCATAGTCATTTACCAGATATTTTTGTACAGGATATTGGTTTTTTTGTTCTGTACTTTTACCCGAAAGATTGTCATAATACTTTTTATAATCTAACCTGATAGTTTTGCCGTCAGGTTTATATACTGTTATAAAATATTTTCCCTTATGTTTAGAAATCGAATCTCCAACTGAAATTTTATCCCAAAACTTATTTACAATAGATACCGATGTATTAGATAGCTTTAGCATAGGTGTGTTGTGATTTGAGGAATCTATATATTTTTTAGTTACTACACCCGAATATTCGCCATCTTTGCTGTAGCTCAACATGTCAGAGTAAAAGTCTTTGTCAACTTCCAGCGTATTTCGTAAATAGAAAAACAAGCCAATAAATAAGACTATGCTAATTATTTGAAATTTATTGTTCTTTGAAAATCCCATACACCAATTTTAGTTTTATTATATGCTGCCCTCTACACTCAGTTTTATTCATTTCTTTGGTGATTTAAGTTTGTTTTTCGCTTTCCGGTGTATGTACCTAATCAGAAGCTTTACCTAAATCTTCCTTAGAGAAGCCTGCTTTCAATATTTCTGTCGTATCTGTTACTTCTTCATTGAGCATAGGTCGTATAACACCGACGTATTTGTCAGAATATTTGATTTTATAAAATTTACCTATATTCTTTGAAAACTCTTTGGGTAGCCTACCACCATTAACTCTGTATTTTAAACCTTTCATGAAGTATATAAAGAAATTATCATTGGTTTTTGGATAATTTTTTCGAGACACATATTTACCAATAGTGACTTTACCATTCTTTTCAAGTTCTCTATCGAAGTTCCATGCTCTAATGTTTGCAAAAATTATTAGGCAAACTATCCCTAAGACAACCGTAATTGGAATAACTTTTGGCTTCTTATTTGTCATATTTAAGCTAAAATAACTTTTAAATTAACACAATACCATAAATTCTATTTTTCATTTTACTATTTTTAGGTTCCTTCAATAGCTTTGGAGCCACATTAGAAGCTGTTTAAATGTAAAATTACTTTTTGATTTAAGCTTTTTTTGCTTTCCGGTGTACGATACCTGAGTGAAAGATTGCTAATTTATATCTCCTTCTCCCCAAAGGATTTTCTTAATCTTGCCATTGCTTTTGTTTATGAATACTATAGGGGTTAAACCTGCAAATTCAGCTATATCTACAGACTTTACCTCCCATGTTTTATTTGAGTTAGTCAGCTTGGCTTTAAACGGGCGCATGGATTCAAATTCTGCCACATCCATTACTTTTTTCAGTGTGTCTTCTGCTTTCTTTATGGCCGAGGCTTCATCAGGAATTGCGTCAACTTTTACCGTTTTACAAAATGTGAGTGATAGCGCTAAATAAATGTATATAAATTTTTTCATGTCTTTTCATGTTGGTTTGGCGGTTTTAGGGATACTGTGTGTTTACCTAACACATCAAAATCACACTGCCGAAAGATAGCTGTATAACGATGTGCTGTCGGGCAGGCCCAGCTTTTGGGCAATACGCTCCTTACGCTTACGGGTAGCATCGGGTGATATGTTCAGCATTACCGAAATTTCCTTCGCGTTAAGGTTCATATATACGTAGCAAATGAAGCGGATATCGTTAGCGTTCAGGTCGGGGTGGGCGGCTTTAAGGCGCGACAGGAATCCCTGGTTGACCTCCTCAAAATGCACCAGGAAGTTATCCCACTCATTATCGTTGCGCAGCGAATCGCGCAAAAAACGGATGTGTTTTTTTATGGCGGGTATACGTACCAGCTCCGGCTCACCCGAAAGTAATTTAATAACGTCCTCTATCATTTGGTACTTGCCCGATGTGTGCAGCGCCTGCGACGATAGTTTGCGGTTTTTGTATTCTATTTCGTTTTTCAGCTGTTCCTGTTCCAGCAGTATGCGGTGCTGTTCTTCGCGGTGGTGCTGTTCGGCAAGCAGGGCGTCGCTTTCGCTGCGCGCCAGTTGCAGTTGCAGTTGCTGGTTGCTGTTTTCGGCTTCCAGTTCGCGCTGTTTGTGCCTCATGGAGCGGTTTCTCAGTATAAAAAACACCAATAATAACCCGGCGGTAAGGCAGCCTGCCAGCGCATAGAACAATCGGCGTTCCTGGGTTATAGTGGCCTCCTTTATGGCTATCTGGTTGCGGTAGTCCTGCAGTTCAAATTTTACGCGGTTGTTTTCAAAAATGCGCCCGTTCTTAATATTGTTCAGGCGGTTTTGTATGCTAAAAATGCTGTCTTTAAATGCTATAGCCTGCGCATAGCTGCCTTTTTTCTGTGCTATTTCAGATAGTAATTCAAAGATAGAAAGACGCACAGAAAGATCGGTATTGCATTGCAGCGCCAGGTTAGCGTATTTTTCTGCAACGGCAAAGTTTTGCAGGTACAGGTAGTTTTTAGAAATAATCATGTGCAGCGTTACCACATCGTTATTGCCCTTTTCGTTTGGCATACTGTTTAGCAGGTCGTTTGCCATTTTTAGTGAAGCAGCGGTGTGGTGCAGCATCATTTCATCTTCGGCAAAGGCTATCTGTACCAGCGTGTATGTTGCAGGGTACTTTTTGGCCATTGGCAGCGCCTTTTCCAGGTAGGAAACGGATTCTTTTATATCGCCCAGTTTGTTCTTTACCAGGGCAAGGTTAAGCAGGTACACCGCAGTAGATTCGTCGTTTTTAGACTCGCGCGATATGTTGTAGGCTTTATTAAAATACTCAAAAGCCTTGTCGTACTGTTCTTCCTGTCCGTACAGTATGGCTATGTCGTTTAGGGCGGCCATTTCCAGTTCGGTATCCTTTATTTTTACCGATGCGTTGTATGCCTCCAGATGGTATTTTAGCGCGGTGCCATAATCCAGCATTTCGGCGTAGCATACCCCTATAATGTTTGTGGCGTTTATAAATTGTTTTGGCAGGTTGTTCTTTTCGGCTATCTGCTGGGCACGAAGCATAATTTCTATGGCTTCGTGGTATTTTCTGCGGTTTGTTTTTTCCTTACCTACCCCTATAAGCGAATCACAATAATGCACAACGTCCTGTGCGTGTACAAGCGAGCAGGCAAGCAGCATTATGTAAAGCAGTGTGGTTTTCATTCGGTGTTTATTTTAAGGGTGTTAGGGGATAAACGCCAAATATAGCCATACTAAACCTTTGAGCAAATAAAAAGCCCTTAAAATTGTAATTTGTAGGTTTTTATTTAAAAAAGCGGGCTGCCCATGGGCAGCCCGCTTCGGTTGTGGGGATTAATAACAGCCGGTATAAACTTAGTTGATGCTTCCTATAAGGGTGCCTACGGCAAAATCGCTCTGGCTGCAACCATCGGTGCCGAAAAGGCCGTCGCTGCCCTTACAGGCGGCATAATTCCAAAATGCTCTGTCGCGGAATAGTGGGCCTTTCCCCGGGCTACCCCAGTTACCATTAAAGTTGAACTCTGTTTTCTCGCAGCTTATAGGCTGCAGGTTGTTCCATGTGCTGGCTTCGTCGCTGGCGTCTGCCGGGTTACGATAGTCGCCATAATAGGTACACGCATAACCGATGAAGCTAATGCTGTTGCCAAAATGGTACATACCGTGGGCATATTTACCCACATAAGCCACCGGGCGTGTGCCTGTGGCTACATTTCGCCAGTCTTTAGTATACCAGCCTGCATGCTGAAAGTACGTAACCGTAAGTATTTTGTTTGTTGATTTTTTAAACTGTACCACTATGTGTTCCAGGTCGTAGTCGTGGCCGCCCTGCCCGGCCGAACATGGTTCCTGGCGCTTGTATATAAACCAGTATTCTACAAATGCCTTATCGCTGTCGGTAGGGTGGTTTTGCACATCGTAATATGTAGGGAAGTTAAGGCTGGTAGGTGCAGTGGCATTGGTCAGTGCCAGGGTGCCGCCACAGGTAATGCTTGCAGGGTTAGTGCTTGCCCAAATGTCTTCTACAGAGGTGGGATAATCGGGTGCTGCCTGGTCAAATTTTACCAGTGGTGCAAAGGCAGCGGCGTAGTTAGCGGCAGTACTGCCTGTTATCTTGGTGCTGCTTTCGGTACAGCCACAGTTAAGAAAAGTGTTAGTGTTTACCACGGCGTTTGTGGTGTACTTGTCTACAATCACGCTGTCTGAATCGGGGGTAGAGCACGCAACAAACACAGCCAGGTCGATAACAGCCAGCAGTACAAAAGGTTGTTTTTTCATTTTAAGATGTTTAGTTAATGAATGATATTGTGTTGTGGATGTGGCCGCGCGACCTGTTACAAAGAAACTTTATAAGGGCAAAAAAGCTGTTTCGTAATAGTTTTGAAAACATGAAAAAGGCTTTACGGAATTACTGCCTGTGTTGTGGCAGGGTTATGCCAGTGTAGTCAAATTTACTACAGTACTTTACATAAGAGGAAAGTGGTTAAAAATGCGGCGATTGGTTTTTTGTTTTTAAGTCGAATCAGAGCTTTGGATTGTTGGATTTTTAGAAGGTTAGACTTTTAGATTCTTGTATTCCCGCGATATAACTGAGGAAACGTAAAATCATGATAACCGGCGGGTAAATTTACGAAATGCCGTATTTTTTAAAGATATTGATTAAGTTTAAGTTGTTGCAAATCAGTTTTTTAGTAAATTAGGGTTCTTTTTTGGTATTATCATTACAAGTTTAAAAATCAATTAAAATATAATATTTATGAGCACATTAAAACTAAAAGACGGAACAGAGATTTTTTACAAAGACCAGGGACAGGGACCGGTACTAATGTTTCACCACGGGTGGCCGCTATCGTCTGACGACTGGGATGCACAGGTAATTTTCTTCCTGCAAAAAGGCTTCAGGGTTATAGCCCACGACAGGAGGGGACACGGCCGTTCGAGCCAGGATATTTACAACCACACCATTGAGCAGTATGCTTCAGATGCGGCTGAACTGGTAGAATTCCTTGGCTTGACCGATGTTATCCATATTGGACACTCTACAGGTGGTGGCGAGGTTATCCGCTATGTAAACAAATATGCTAACGGCAGGGCGAAAAAAGCGGTACTTATCAGCGCGGTTCCGCCAATTATGGTACAAAGCGAAAACAACCCAGATGGTGTTCCTCTTGAAGTTTTTGATGGCATAAGGGAGCAGACCCTAAACAACAGGCAGCAGTTTTACATTGACCTAACAGTTCCGTTTTACGGTTATAACAGGGAAGGTGCCGATATAAAAGAAGGCATACAAAGGAACTGGTGGAGACAGGGAATGATGGGCGGAATCGTGGCGCATTATGACGGTATCAAGGCGTTTTCTGAAACTGATTTTACAGAAGACTTAAAAGCGGCTGATATACCGGTGTTGCTTCTTCACGGAGAAGATGACCAGATTGTGCCTATAGCCAATTCGGCTTTAAAATCTGCCAAGCTTCTTAAAAACGGTAAGCTTATTACCTATCCGGGCTTCTCTCACGGTATGCCTACTGTAAATGCAGCAACCATTAACAAAGACCTTTTAGACTTTATAAACGAATAAATTACCAGGTCGAAACCTTTTTTATTATCCCATAACAAACCCGTTGTACGCTCTTCATTAAAACCATGGAAGTGTACAGCGGGTTATTTGTATTTGTAATAACTATTTTGTGCAACATACCCCTAACTCCTCTCAAGACTATCGTGTGGACACAAATCGCTTTGTGAACTTTTTTGCTTTCCAAAGGAAAGCCTTCGTGTTCGTATTAAGCATAATTTAGGTCTTTTGTGCCCTTTGTGAAAAACTTTGTGCCCCTTGTGGTAAAAAATTCCTCGCAAAGCCGCTAAGTCGCAAAGATGTCTTCACACGATAGCTCTCAAGAGGGGAATAGCTTCACTCTTGCCTATTAAAGCGACTATTTTTTACGCCCGAGTAAGCACACCTCTTAAAAGGGGGTAGGGGTGTGTCTTCAAAATCAAGACATTTTAAAAGATTTGGCTAGATCTAAAAATCCAAAGATCCAGTCATCCAATTATCTAAAAAATCAATACCCTTTTAAATCTAAAATATTGTATTACCTTTGCGCCGTCTCAAAGGGGTGCCCTAAATGTTCGGGCTGAGATCATACCCAATGAACCTGGGCGGGTAATGCTGCCAAGGGAACAGGCAATAAGCGGAGTGCACGCCGCCGTGCCGAGAAATTCATTACTAATTATTAAACCAAAAGAATAATTGCCCCTTTTATTCGTAAATATTATTTTACGGATGAAAAACTATTTTTCTAAAACTTCCGAGCGGCTGAGCTTCTTAGCTCCTAAGCAACTGCTTTTCTTACTTCCGGCAGCGGCTTTTGCACAGCAGCCTGCCACTACACAAAAAGATTCTACATCTACTAAGCTCGATGAGGTGCTGGTACAGGCGGTTCGCGCTAACAATGGCAGCCCGGTAACCTTTAGCAACGTAACAAAAGAAGAACTTGCCCCGCGAAACCTGGGACAGGACATTCCGCTATTGCTAAACTACCTGCCCAGCGTGGTAACCACTACCGATGCCGGTAACGGTATAGGCTACACCGGTATACGTGTGCGTGGTGCCGATGCCAGCCGCATTAACGTTACCCTGAACGGTATACCGTATAACGATGCCGAATCGCATGGTACATACTGGGTAAACATGGGCGACTTTGCCTCATCTGCCGAGAGTATTCAGTTGCAACGCGGTGTAGGTACCAGTACAAACGGTGCGGGTGCGTTTGGTGCCAGCCTTAACGTACTTACCGATGCTTATAAAGAACACGCGGGTGGCGAAATAGCCAACTCATTTGGTAGTTACAATTCGCGTAAGCATACTGTTAAGTTCAGTACCGGTTTGCTAAACGATCATTTCGAACTTGCCGGAAGGCTGTCAAACATAGAAAGCGATGGCTATATAGACCGTGCTTCCAGCAGCCTGAAGTCGTTCTTTTTACAGGGAACGTATGTAAACGGCGGTACACTTATTAAGGGTATTGCTTTTGGCGGAAGCGAAAAAACCTACCAGGCATGGAACGGTATTGATGCAGCTACAATGGCGTCGAGCCGTACCTATAACTATTCGGGGTACTATATTGATGCCGACGGAAACCAGCGTTTCTACAAAAATGAAACCGACAACTACTGGCAAGACCAGTACCAACTACACTGGAACGAGCGCTGGAGTGACAACTGGAGTACTAACCTTGCGGTATTCTATACTATGGGTAAGGGCTACTATGAAAACTACCGCGATGATGCTACCTTACCGGCTTACGGCATACAACCGCTTATCGTAGGTAGCGAAACCATAGGTGTTTCGGATGTTATAACGCAAAAATGGCTGGATAACGACTTTTTTGGTACTACGTTTTCTACCAATTATAAGAAAGACAACTTCAGCGCTACCCTGGGCGGCGGCTGGAACAAGTACGAAGGTGCGCACTTTGGTAAAGCCATTTGGGCGCAGTACACACAAAACACGGTGCCCGATGACCGTTACTACGACAACAACGCTACCAAAACCGACTTTAACGTGTTTGCCAAGGCAAACTATACACTGGGTGGCAGCTTCAGCCTGTTTGGCGACCTGCAATACCGTACCGTGCATTACAAAGCCGATAACGTAACCGAGGATAACGAGTATGTAATTCCGGCAGATGATACCTTTAACTTCTTTAATCCGAAGGCCGGTATTACCTATGCGGTAAATAACGATAACAGCCTGTACTTTAGCTACGGCCGTGGTAATAAGGAACCGCGCCGCAGCGACTACGAAAACGGCAGCACCAAGCCCGAAAGCCTTAACGATTTTGAGTTGGGTTGGCGCTTTAAGAAAAACCGTAGCAGCATAAACATTAATGGCTACTACATGCGCTATAAAGACCAATTGGTGCTTACCGGAGCCATTAACGATGTGGGTTCGCCTATTTATGCCAATAGTGGCGACAGCTACCGTGCAGGTATTGAGGCTGAGGCTACCATATATGCTGCAAAATGGTTTGTAATAAAACCAAACATTGCGGTAAGCTCTAATAAGAATATTGATTTTTATAACGAAGGCGATGCCGGGGTACAAAACCTGGGCAATACACAGATAGCCTTTTCGCCATCGGTAATAGCGGGTAACCAGCTGGTGTTTGTACCGTTTAAAAACTTCCAGGCGGCGCTGCTTTCTAAATATGTGGGCGAGCAGTACATGGATAACCTGGAATCGGCTAACGCAAAGCTGCCGTCGTATTTTATAAACGATATTAACGTGGCATACGAGTTAAAGCTGAAATCGGTATTTAAGTCGATAATGTTTAGCGCACTTATAAACAACGTACTGAATAAGGAATATGTGTCTAACGGTTATATGTGGGGCGACCCATACTATTACCCTCAGGCCACGCGTAATTTCCTTGTGGGCGTAAACATTAAGTTTTAACCGCAGTAACGTTGTTTATATACAACCGAAAACCCTTTTTAGCCAGCTAAAAAGGGTTTTCGAGTATTATGTCAAAAGCAATATAGTTGGCATCCATAACATCGTGGCCGGTGCCTACAAGGTCGTTCATGTAGCCCAGGTCAAACACTACGGGTAACGACTTTGGCTTTAAGGTATAATACAGGCAAAACCTGCTCTCTTTGTATTCATAGTTTCCCCAACCCGCCGCATCATCATAAGGAACCGAAAACAAGGCTTCGGCGCTGGCGGTAATACTGCTTGTTTTGCTGTTGTCTATGGTTGCGGTAAGCTGCGTTTTTAGTCGGGTGCGCAGTTGCAGGCTGTTTTCTATATCGCCAAATTCGGGGTTAAAAAACTTACGCAATTCCTGCCTCAGGGTATTCTTCCATTTAAAGTTGCCGAAGGTGTTGCTGTGGCTTACCCTGCCATACGTGCGGAATTCCTGGTGTATTTCGGCATCGTCCGGGTTGCCTATCAGCGCTGTGTAGTGGTACTGCCTGCGGTAGCTCAGGGCATAGCTGTATTGCCATGCGGTGTTTATCTTGTGGTATACTTCCTCGTTTACTACATAAATGGAGGGTTTGTCCAGCGGGTTTTCACCGTCGGGGCCGCTAATCCTCCCGGAGCCAATATAGGTGAGCGAGGTGTTTTTTTCGTTTATTTTTTGCCGAATCCCGGCAGCGTTCCAGTAAGCGGAGTTTGTGTCTCCCAGTCCGGGCGGACTCAGTTGTGCATGGCTATAGCTGCTGCAAACAATTGCAGCGGCAAATAGTAGTAATCTCATAAGCGTTTCGTGTCGTGTAATTTACAAAGGTCGGACTCTTTAATTTTCTTTTCTATTAAAGAAATATTAAAAAATGAAGGAAAGTTTTTGGATAAATGTTTTCATGATAAAAATCATATCTGTATAATTATTTGTAAACTTTTTGATGTCGATAAATTTTTAAATAGCTGTAAAACAATATTATGTAACTTTAAATTTGTAAACATTTTTAAAATAAGTTTTTTTAAAATGTTTTTCATTTTACTTTTGTAAAACAATTTCGACCTAAAGTTTTCATTTATGAGTACATCCAATATAAAAACAACGCCTGTTACCTATACTCAGGAAGAAGCTGTTAAGGCATCGCTTGAGTATTTTAAGGGCGATTCCCTTGCTGCTACAGTGTGGGTAAATAAGTATGCCTTAAAAGACAGCGACGGTAACATTTATGAGCGTACGCCCGATGATATGCACTGGCGTATAGCCCGCGAAGTGGCCCGTGTGGAAAAGAAATATAAAAACCCACTTACAGAACAGCAGGTGTTTGACCTGATTAAGGATTTTAAATACCTGGTGCCACAAGGCAGTCCTATGACCGGTATAGGCAACCCGTACCAGATAGCATCGTTAAGCAATTGTTTTGTTATTGGTAACGATAACGGCGACTCGTATGGCGGCATTATGAAAACCGACCAGGAGCAGGTGCAGCTTATGAAACGCCGTGGGGGTGTGGGGCACGACCTGAGCCACATTCGCCCGAAGGGTAGCCCGGTAAAAAACTCGGCACTTACCTCTACCGGCCTAGTGCCGTTTATGGAGCGTTTTAGTAACTCTACCCGCGAGGTGGCGCAAGACGGCCGCCGTGGTGCACTGATGCTTTCGGTGTCTATAAACCACCCCGATGCGGCTGATTTTATAGATGCCAAAATGGAGCAGGGCAAGGTAACCGGAGCAAACGTATCGGTGCGTATAGACGATGCATTTATGCGTGCAGTTAAGGCCGACGAAAACTACATTCAGAAATATCCGGTATTCAGTGCGGTGCCGGCGTATTCAAAAAATATCAATGCCAAGGCGCTTTGGGATAAAATCATCCATAATGCTTGGAAATCAGCGGAGCCGGGCATACTGTTTTGGGATACCATTATAAAGGAATCGCTGCCGGATTGTTATGCTGATTTGGGCTATAAAACCCTTTCTACTAACCCATGTGGTGAAATTCCGCTGTGTGCGTACGACTCATGCCGACTGTTAGCTATCAACCTGCTGAGCTATGTAGAACAGCCGTTTACCAAGCAGGCTTCGTTTAACTTTACGTTGTTTAAGGAGCACGTGGCTGCGGCACAACGCATTATGGACGATATTATTGACCTGGAACTTGAAAAAGTAGATGCTATCCTTGCTAAAATAGATGCAGATCCTGAAAGCGACGAAATAAAACTTGTAGAGAAAAACCTGTGGCTAAACATTCGTCATAAGGCATACGAAGGCCGCCGTACCGGTATAGGTATTACTGCCGAGGGCGATATGCTTGCGGCACTTGGCCTGCAATACGGCAGTGCCGAAGGTGTAGATTTCTCTGAAGAAATACACAAAACCCTGGCGCTTGAGGCGTACCGTGGTTCGGTAAACCTGGCTAAAGAGCGTGGTGCTTTTGGTATATACGACACCGAAAGGGAAAAGAATAACCCGTTTGTGCTGCGTATTAAAGAAGCCGATAGCCAACTGTACTATGAAATGGCTGAGCACGGCCGCAGGAACATTGCACTGCTTACCATAGCGCCTACAGGTACTACAAGTTTAATGACGCAAACCACCAGCGGTATAGAGCCGGTATTCCTGCCGGTGTATAAGCGCAGGAGGAAAGTAAACCCGAACGACAAGGACGTGCGTGTAGACTTTGTAGATGAGGTAGGCGACAGCTGGGAGGAATATGTGGTATTCCACCACCGTTTTAAGGAGTGGATGGAGGTAAACGGCATTGATACGTCTAAAAACTACACCCAGGAAGAATTAGACGAACTGGTTAAGGAATCGCCATACTATAAATCGACCAGTAACGATGTAGACTGGCTGAACAAAGTACGCATGCAGGGCCGTATACAAAAGTGGGTAGACCACTCTATATCGGTAACCATAAACGTACCAAACGATACCCCTGAAGAAATGGTAGCTAAGCTGTACATGGAGGCGTGGGAAGTAGGCTGTAAGGGTGTTACCGTGTACCGCGACGGTTCGCGTAGCGGCGTGCTTATTTCGGCTTCTGAAAAGAAAGAGGAAAAAGCTACTGAAACTGCCGACGGTCTTACGCCGTTCCCGTTAAAACGCCCGCAAACGCTGGATGCCGATGTGGTGCGTTTCCAGAATAGTAAAGAAAAATGGATTGCCTTTATCGGCTTGGTAGACGGCCGTCCGTACGAGATATTTACCGGTCTTGCCGATGACGAGGATGGTATAGCCATCCCGCGCTGGGTAAACGACGGGCTTATCATTAAAAACAAAAACGAAGACGGTACCAGCCGTTACGATTTCCAGTATAAAAATACCCGTGGCTACAAAACCACTATAGAGGGGCTTTCGCATAAATTTAACCCGGAGTACTGGAACTATGCCAAGCTTATTTCGGGCACGTTAAGGCACGGTATGCCTATAGAAAAAGCGGTAGACCTTATTAACAGCCTGCAGCTGGACAGCGAAAGTATAAACACCTGGAAAAACGGTGTGGCCCGTGCCCTGAAACGCTACATTGTAGACGGTACTACGGCGCATGGGCAAAAATGCAGCAACTGTAACAGTACTAACCTGATTTATCAGGAAGGCTGCCTTACCTGCAACGATTGTGGATCATCTAAGTGTGGTTAATTATTAATTATCTATCCGTTTTAATAGTAAAAGTCCGTTTCCTGTTATGGGAGGCGGATTTTTTGCTTTTGCTAAAGCCACGAATTACCCGAATTAAGCGAATTTTATGAGGGTTGGGGTTTTATTAAGGGTGAATTTGTGGGGATTTGTGAAATTAGTGGCAAAACGAATAAGTGCTTGCCAAAAGTTTTGCATCTTTGTAATGATACCATTTTTACGATATGCGAGGTTTGTTTTTTTATATTATAGTGTTGCTTTCGGTTACTGTTAAGGCTCAGACCAATGATTTAGTGGTGGGGAAGTCTAAAGACTCTATAGTGCCCGACCCGCATTATCGTGAAGACCAGTTTTATGCCTCTCTTACCTACGACCTTATGTACAAGGCGCCTAAGGGCTATTTGCAGTACTCGGTTCCGGTGGGGATTACGGTGGGTTTTTTGCGCGATTTTCCGGTAAACAAGGCGCGGAATAAAGCGATAGCCATAGGATTGGGGTATTCATACTCTAATACCAAGCATAATTTTGTGGTGCAGGAAACCGTCGGAAAGCCTGATTATAGCATTATTTCTAAAAGCGAATTCGATAAAAATAAGATGGTATTGCATTATCTGGAAATGCCGCTGGAACTGCGCTGGAGGACGAGTGACTCTATAAGCCACCAGTTTTGGAGGATATACACCGGGGTGAAGCTGAGCTACCTTGTGTCGGGTAAAACGCAGTATTATCCTTCGGGAGCGGCCGATGTTAAGATAACAAATGACCCGAACATGAATAAACTAATGGGCGGCGTGTACATAGCTGCCGGCTACAATACATGGAACTTTTATGCGTATTACGGTTTTACGCCATTGTATGATAATGCCTATATGGATACGGGAACCAAGATAAACATGCATCCCATAAAGCTGGGGCTGATGTTTTATATCCTATGATAAGACGTTTGTTTTAAGCCGGGCTTGCTAACTGTATAGCCATAAAAACCATAACCCCACCTGTGGTACTATACCCAATAGTGTGCCTATGATGAGTTCGGTGCCGGTATGGGCTTTTTCCTGCAATCTTGAAGTAGCTACATAACCACAGCAGATAACCATGGCGGCCACTACATATATCATTCTTACATGATAGTATATGGATAGGCTAATGATGAACATGGTGAAGGCAGCTATACCCATCATGTGCAGGCTTGCCTTTACATGGCGCAGTACAAGCGCAAGCGCACCAATAAAGCTGATGAGCAGCCCGATAAAGAAAAAGTACAACTCCTTAATGTGAAACTCCTTAAGGCTGTATTCTGCAAGCATAAGCAGCAGCATGCAGTTAATGGCAAGTGGTAGCCTGCGTTCTTTTTTGTCTGAAAGCATTTTTGTAGAAACCATGCCTAATGAGCGCAACAGGTAAAATATAGATACCGGGAGCAATACCGTAAGTATAAGCACCTGGATGAAAATCAGGTACAGCTCGTTGTTAGAAAAATACTTTCCGGCAAGCAGAAAGTAGAACAACGTAGCATACGAGGGTATGAACATGGGGTAAAACAGGTACGAAAAAAAACGGATGAATTTTTCCATACCTTATATTTTCTTGCGCATGCGTGCCACCGGAATATCCAGTTGCTCGCGGTATTTGGCTATAGTACGTCGGGCTATAGGGTAGCCGCGGTCTTTCAGTATATCGGCCAGTTTATCGTCGGGTAGCGGTTTGCGTTTGTCTTCTTCGGCAATAACCGTTTCCAGTATTTTCTTTATCTCAATAGTACTTACGTCTTCGCCCTGGTCGTTTTTCATGGCTTCGCTAAAAAACTCCTTAATCAGCTTGGTGCCATACGGGGTTTCTACGTACTTGCTGTTTGCCACACGGCTTACGGTACTAATATCCAGCCCTACCAGGTCGGCAATGTCTTTAAGGATCATGGGTCTCAGCTTGGCTTCGTCGCCATCCAAGAAGTATTCCTTTTGGTATTCCATAATTGCGTTCATGGTTACAAACAGGGTTTCCTGCCTCTGGCGAATGGCGTCTATAAACCACTTGGCGCTGTCCAGTTTTTGCTTAATAAACTGCACGGCATCTTTTTGCTGGGCGCTCTTTTGGCGGCTGTCCTTGTAGCTTTGCAGCATTTCCTGGTAGTCCTTGCTTACGTGTAGCTCCGGAGCATTACGCCCGTTAAGGGAAAGTTCCAGCTCGCCGTCTACTATTTTAATACCAAAATCGGGTACTACGTGTTCTATAGGTTTGGCGTTGCTTTCGTAAGCGCCTCCCGGTTTAGGGTTTAGTTTTTCAATTTCGTCTATGGCGCGACGCAGGTCATCCTGCTTAATGTCAAATTTTTGAAGCAGTTTGTCGTAGTGTTTTTTTGTAAATGCCTCAAACTGGTCTTCTATAATTTTAATGGCAAGCTCTATAGATGGGGTGGGAGTTTTGCTCTTAAGCTGTAGCAGCAAACACTCCTGTAAGTCGCGTGCACCCACACCTGCCGGGTCCAACTGGTGAATGTAGTGTAGTACGTGTTCTACCGTGGTTTCATCGGTATAAATGCCTTGGGTAAATGCCATATCGTCTACAATATCGGCCACGCTGCGGCGTATGTAACCCGTATCGTCTATGCTGCCCACAAGGAATTCGGCTATTTCGCGCTCGTCATCGGTAATAATAAACGTGTTTAGCTGATCCAGCAAGCTCTGGTGGAAACTTACCGTAGCGGCAAACGGCAGCGAGCGGTCGTCGTCATCGTCGCTGTAGTTGTTAGCCTGTAGTTTGTACCCCGGTATTTCGTCGTCGCTCAGGTATTCGTCTATGTTTATCTCGTCGGCATCTATGCGTTCGTTGTCATAGTCGTCGTACTCGTCATAGTCGTCGTTGCCGTATTCGTCCTGATCGTAATCGTACTCGTCTTCCTTACCGCCTTCCAGCGCAGGGTTTTCTACCATTTCCTCTTTCAGGCGTTGTTCAAAAGCCTGCGTAGGCAGCTGTATCAGCTTCATAAGCTGAATTTGCTGAGGTGAAAGTTTTTGCGATAATTTAAGCTGTAGGTTTTGCTTGAGCATAATAAAAACGGACTATTTGTATAGGATAAAGATACAAAAAACCGTTTTTGGCTACTGCGTTTTTTTAGAAAAAATTAATACGAAAAGGAATTGGGTATAATTTTTGAGGAGAGGGGTTTTGCTTGTATGGAATAAAATATTATTTATTCCGGTTGTCTACTATAATCTGTAAGCTGTCGCCTGTAGGTATACCTTCTTTACTGTTTATCTGCAAAAGGTGTTTTCCGGTTTTAGTTTCTGAAATCTTTAACAGGCGTTCTATTCCCGGCAGCGAGTCGATTAAGATGATTGTATCTGCTTCAACGTGGTAAATGCCGTCACTGAATTTTTGTGCAAAATAATTGCTTTCCGAAACGTAAACACCGCTTGTTTTAAAGTCGATGGTGTAGCTCTCGTTAGCATCTCCGCTATGTGCAACTTTAAATAATGTAGGTTGGTTTAATGCGTCTTTTTTTATTATTACAAAAAGTGTAGCGATAACAAAGCCCCCTGAAATAAAAAAAGTTGCCATTCGGTTGCTGTGCGGGAGGCGTTTTTTATATGCAATAGAGTCTGATGCAATGGCATAAATAAGCGCGATGGTAAATAAAGCAAAACAGAAAAGCACCATGTAGTTTTCTGCAAGGGGCAAAGGGTTTGCCGATTTAACAGCCAGCCTAATAAAAAAGCAGCTGAATACAATACAGGATAATAAACGTACAATGTGCATACTGCGTTGATTTATTTCAAAAATACATAAAAAAACCTCCCGAATAGGGAGGCTTCATATATCTTAAAACTCAGCGTTCTGCGGAGTCCTTGGGAACGGAATCACGTCGCGGATGTTACCCATGCCGGTAACAAACAGCACCAGGCGCTCAAAGCCCAGTCCGAAACCGGCGTGCGTAGCCGTACCGAAACGGCGGGTATCCAGGTACCACCATAGCTCTTTCTCGTCTATGCCCAGGTCGGCAATTTTTTGTTGCAGTACGTCAAGGCGTTCTTCCCTTTCAGATCCACCCACAATTTCACCAATACCCGGGAACAGGATGTCCATAGCGCGTACGGTTTGCCTGTCTTCGGCGGTGTTATCGTTCAGCCTCATGTAGAATGCCTTAATTTTCGCCGGGTAATCGTATAGGATTACAGGGCACTTAAAGTGCTTCTCTACAAGGAAACGCTCGTGTTCGCTCTGTAGGTCGGCGCCCCATTCTTCAATGATATAGCTAAATTTTTTGTTTTTGTTCGGCTTGCTCGCTTTCAGGATGTCTATAGCCTCCGTATAGCTCACACGCTTAAATTTATTTTCAAGAACAAAGTTCAGTTTTTCAAGCAGGCCAAGTTCACTGCGTTCTGCGGCAGGCTTGGTTTTTTCCTCGTCGGCAAGACGCTGGTTAAGGAATGCAAGGTCATCGGCACATTTATCAAGCGCGTACTTAATCACGTACTGAATAAAGTCCTCGGCAAGGTCCATGTTGTCGTCCAGGTTGTTAAACGCAACCTCAGGCTCTACCATCCAGAACTCGGCAAGGTGGCGGCTGGTGTTACTGTTCTCAGCACGGAACGTAGGCCCGAAGGTATAGATTTGACCCAATGCCATAGCAAAGGTTTCGCCCTCAAGCTGACCCGATACGGTAAGGTTGGTCTCCTTACCAAAAAAGTCTTGCTTGTAGTCTACTTTTCCTTCCTCGTTTAGCGGTGGGTTGCCCACAGGAAGCGATGTTACCTGGAACATTTCGCCTGCGCCTTCAGCATCAGAACCCGTGATAATAGGTGTGTTTACATACACAAAGCCCCTCTCCTGGAAGTACTGGTGAATGGCAAACGACAGTACCGAACGCACCCTCATAATAGCGCCAAACACGTTAGTACGCACACGCAGGTGGGCATTTTCGCGAAGGAACTCCAGTGAGTGTTTTTTAGGCTGCATCGGGAATTTTTCCGCGTCGCTGTCGCCCAGTATTTCAAGCTCTTTTACCTGAATTTCATACTTCTGGCCGGCACCCTGGCTGGGTACAAGCGCACCTTTTACCGCTACGGCGGCACCGGTGGTAAGGCGTTTAAGGGTTTCGGGTGCGGTGTTTTCAAAGTCAACTACCGCCTGTATATTATGAATTACAGACCCGTCATTTATAGCTAAGAACTGGTTATTCCTAAAGGTTCTTACCCATCCTTTTACAAGGACATCATCAATCGGCTTGGTGCTGTTCAGCAGGTCTTTAATCTTTGTCAGTTTCATTTTTGTTGTAAATTAATCCTCTTTGTTTAGAATTATGTGTTGCAAATGCCTGCAAATGTAGTAAAAAGCGGAAAATTTTTTAATGTAGCAATGTGGTAATTTATCAATTTACCCACTATGTTTTTTGCATTAACACCCTGAGCCTTTTAAAAGAAGTACCTTTGCGGGCTAAACATTAAATCTATGAACTGGATATTACTGGTTATAGCCGGCCTGTTTGAGGTAGGTTTTGCATCGTGCCTGGGTAAGGCCAACGAAAGTACGGGCATGGTAGCCAAGTACTGGATGGGCGGGTTTTTCCTGTGCCTTACCATAAGTATGGTGCTGCTGTATAAAGCCACGCAAACACTGCCCATAGGTACGGCATACGCAGTATGGACGGGCGTGGGTGCCGTGGGTACGGTACTGGTGGGTATTTTTGTGTTTAAAGAACCGTCGGATTTTTGGCGCCTGTTTTTCCTTACTACGCTAATTGCTTCAATAGTGGGGCTGAAGTTTGTATCGCATTAGGGCTTGAAAAGATTTGTAACAGTAGGCTTACCATTCAACATTCTCTGTGTAGGGTTTGTCTAAATAATCCTTGAAATTCCTTATTTTATTAATTGAAACAGGCTTGTGCGGTTTTTTTAGGTCAATAGTTAAATGCCAGATTGCCGATGCTTCATCCCAGGGGTCGGTCAGGATTTGGGTACTGTAGTCGTCTATAGCTCTTAATTCAAAAATGTGTTTTAAATCCTCTATAACCCTCAGAGTTTTATCAGTGTATGTTTTAAGAATTAAAACTTCTCCACCTACTAAGCACCAGTCGTTGTTTTTTCCAATGAGTCCACAAGTGGGGTCGCTGTAAAACTCGAAAATTCCAAATTCTTCTTGAGTGAGTTTATTAATGCAGTAGGAGTTTTCAAATATGTGACCCACTACCATAACAGTATTCTCAAATAATATTTTAAAGTTTTCGTGGTCTTTTAAGCGCCCGTTATACGGTTTCATATTTGTCTTGGTGTGTGTTTAATGTAAAAACAACATATCAGTAAATTTATAGTCTCACTTGTGAAACTCTTTAGTTACCTCAATCTTCCCGATAATATTGTTGTTGAATTCTTCAAGGTCTTCGGCAGGAACCCAAAGTTCATTGTGTTCTATGTTGCCTACGTTTTCAACCTTATATTTCTTTAGATACTCCGTGTTTACGGCAAACCTCAGTACATAGCCGCTGCCGTAGTGGGGTACATTCCAGTCTCTTGAAATCTGAATGGCATATTCTTCATTCAGCACGGGGTAAAATATAGGCTGTTCCGGTAACCTTGGTGGAAATTTTTTCCAGCCTGATTGTTCAATCAGGTCTAACTCAAATTTATTGACCGGTCTGTATAGGTAGGTGGTTGAATCGGTGTTTGTAATGTTCATGATTTTATATTGTAATGATTGCTTTAATTGTAGAGACTGAAGGTAGCGTTGAATTTTGGGGCAAACTGATGTAATTTGTTATTATCTTGTTTTTATTGTTAATCTTTCGTCATTAAGCCAGTCGTTCAGATGCTTAAAATATTGGTGTCTTGGAACATATATTATTAATACTTGTTTGTGAGTTATCCGGTTTAAAGCTTGTATAATAAACTCGTAAAAAGCACTAATGTTATAGATGTTACCTATATTGAGAATTATCTCTTTTTTGTCTAAAGGGATAAGATTAACTAAATGTCTTACATTTTCTCTGCCAAATATATTTTTTAAGTCGATATTCAATTCAAAATATAAATCATCTTCAATATTTAATATTGTTTCATCAACAGTAAATTCCAGTATATTAAATCCTCCTGATTTGATGTGCGAGGCGGTCATTTTTGGGAACTCATCTAAAAAAGTTTTAAGAATAAAAGACCCAATATTATTTTTTGCATTAGCTTTAGAGGCGTCTAATTGTGATAATGGATTAAAAAGTTCACCATTATCAATGAGTAATATTTTATTCTTCTCTATTTTTATTTCATAACTAGTTGCTTTACCGTATTGATAAGCATTATCCATTAATTCGTATACCGCAGGCATTAAATAGCTCTTAAACTTTTTTGAAAGTCTTTCATTAAGTTTAGGCCTTGAAAAGAATGCATGGAAATGATCTTTTGATGAAAATCTCGTTAGTTTAACAGAATCAAAATCTATTTCTGGAACGAATGTTCCAGAATAAAAATGCTTTAAGATTGCTGGCCTGAAGGCTATCTCGCTTTCAATGTCATTCCATGACCATACACTTATTGAAAATGGTAAATTCTTAGCATCGTTCAATGTGCGACAATACTCCTGTATGTTATTATCTCTTGAAGCAGTTGTGGCTATTGTAAAGTGATTAATTTTTGGATTAAAATTTATAGCTTTATTGCATTCTGATAATAATTCGTTAGGAGCCAGCACTGAACCGAGCCGACTATCTTTATCTTTGCATTGTACGGCATGATATCTTTTATCATATATGGGTCTGCCAAAAATATCCACTCCATTTTGGGCTTGTCCTTGTCTTCCGTTTTTTTGAGTTTCATTATCGTTCCATATATCCATCCACAATCTATGACATATTGCTTCGAAATCTTGCCAGTTAGAAGGTATAGGTAGTCTTAAATCCATAAATTTTATAGTATGTTGAAATTAAATAGAGTAATCATAATTTATAAATATACGTTATATTTAGTGTTATAATCCTACAAAAAAATCCTCAATAAAATAACGGGAAAAACCCTAAAACAAATTCAGCACATACGACACCTTAATCGATACGTTTTTATCAAAATGCGGCAGTTGGTAAGGGCCATAGCGGTAAAATGCGTTGAAGCCCAAGCCTTTAAAAATTTCGTTTAGTTCCATGCCGCTTTCGTAGTAGCCTTTTTCCAGGGTGTTAAAGGGCAGCCCCAGGTGGTCTTGCTTGTTTTCCATATTTCCCCACGCAAAGCGCGTTACCAGCATGGGCGACAGCTTAAGGCTGCGGTATACCGTAAAGCGCGTAAAACCGTGCTTCAGCTGGGCAGTAATGTAGCGGCTGCTAAAAAACTCGTTAAAGTACATGGTTTCAAAACTGTTTTTTCCGGCAAAGGTTATACGTTCCAGTATGCCGTCTTTCAGCAGGCTGTTTGGCGATGTGCTGTACAGGTGCGTCAGTGGGGTGTTGCCGCTGGCAAGCCCGGTTTGTACCAGTGCGGTGGTTATTTGCCCGTTCAGGTACTTCTTTTGCACATCCATGCGCAGGTCTATTTTGTTAAAGCTGAAATCGCCATCCCATATCCCCTTAAACGCCTTGGTGTACTGAAACGCAAACTTAGGGTAGCGCTTATCGGTTTCCATGCGTCCGTCGGGGGTTTGCATAAAATCGCTAAACGGGTTCCATTGCAACGACACCGATGCTGTGGTAAGGTTAAACCGCGTAAACGGGTAGCCGTTGTGCATGTATACGTAGTCAAATTTTGGGTCTATGCTGCTGTGGGTTATCTGCCACATGCTTTCGGTATACGGTATCAGCTTGGTTTCTATATACCCCTGCCAGGTTTTGTGGTTGTAAAACGTGGAAATGTTTATGGGGCGCGGGTCGTATATTTTAAACACGCGCTTGTCTGTAGCAAAAGAGGTGCTACCTATTTCGCGTATGTCGTTAGTGTACGAGCCGCCTATCCAGGTATTGGTAAACTTGTCTACACGCAGGGCGCTGCCCCCGCTGTATTTAAACTGCCCGTCCTTGGTGCCGTATGCACCATACCCGCTAATGCGGAAGGTTTCGGCAAAACGGTTGTTTGTAATGCCACCCAGCCCCAGCCTGAAGCCTTCGTAGTTGTTGTATTTTACAATCTGCCTCAGGTCGGCGTCAACAAAGCCCAACGGCAGGTAGCCGTTAATAATGCGCCTGCCCAGCACAATGCGCTGTTCCCAGTTTTCGCTGGCTACAAGGCTGTCCAGCGCGGTGTAGGTGGTAACGCTGCGGCTGTCCAGGGTATCGTTCCGGAAACGGTTCCAGTAGTCGTCGGGGCGGTTTATGGCCTCTTCCTGTATTTCGGTTTGTACCTCCCGGCGCCGTATGGCTATGGGTATGTTAAATTCCTTGTCGAAATTGTCTGCCTCAGAGTATACGTACAGGTAGTCTGTAGGTTCTTTTTTCCGGTTAGGATCCTGGTTGTCTGCGTTGTCAAATTTTATGGTTTCGCCCAGTATCTTTATGTCGCGGTTGTTGTTGCCTTTGCTTATTTTCAAGGTTTTACGCTCCGGGAACCACAACTCCTGCCCGGGCTCAAATTCAAAGTAATGGGTAGAGGTTATGTCCAGTACATTTTTTACGCGCAGTATGGCCTTGGCTATGCCATAGGTGCTGCGGTCTATGTACAGTACGCCTTTTAGTTTCTTTTTTCCGCTGCGTTTTGCGTCAAAGTAAATCATGTAGGTGGGCCTGCCGCTAATGTTTACGGTGTCCAGCAGTTTGTAGTTGTATTCGCTTAGGGCGTCGTTTGCCAACGGGCCGGCATATTTGGTTTCAAAAATTACGATGTTGTTTGTGTACACCGAGTACGACTGCAGCGTAAGCCCTATAAACTCGTACAGTGGTTTTTTAAATCCTGCCATGCGTGTGGCAAGTACCATTTCCTTTAGCCCCTGGCTTTTGTTGTAGCTAAACTCCGAAACCTTTTCGGTTTGGTACAGGTGCTGCTTGTTTATAAACTTCTTAAACTTATAGGTGGCCGAGTCTATTTTTTCTACAAGCCTGCCAGCTTTTTCATACTGAAATACTGTATCTATACTGCTTTTTATAGAATCGGGGTTGGCGGTAATTACAAGGCGGTCGTAGGTTTTGTAGCGGTAACTTTCCAGTTTTTGCTGGGGGTCGTTAACGGGTTTGCGTTTTATGGCCTTGGCTATAATATCATTTGCCGGGTTTTTGGCGTTTATTACCACTTCGTGTAGTGTGGTGGCTTTAGGGGCTAAGAGCACGGTGTAAAATACGTTGCCCTCTTTCAGTTTTGTTTTTTGGGGAGAATACCCGGTATAGCTTGTGGTAAACTCGTTTGCCGTTACTGAAAGCACCAACTTACCGTCTACATCGGCTACGTGGTTTTTTGCGGCACTGGTTATAGTGGCAAAGGGCAGGGGTTTGTTTGTTTCGGCATCCCGTACGGTTATGGTAATAGCGTTCTGCGCCCCCACAGAGAGCGTAAAAAAGAAAAGCAAGAACGAAAGGATTTTTATTGTATTTCGCACGGGCTAATAATCGTAACGTGAATCAACTATAGAAGTTATTCTTATGGTTTTGTCTTCTACACGATATAAAATTTTGTAGTTCCGAACTATAATTCTCCTGTATCTGTAATGGATTTCATCAAACTGATATTGTTCTGGAAAAACAATGGCTTCAGGTGCCGAAATAATTTCTTCACGTATTTTTTGGGTGGTTTCTTTTGAGTTTTTAAACAACAGGCTGTTGTAGATGCTTCTTAAATCTGCTTTGGCTTCATCTGACCAAATTACGAAGAGAGACTGTGGCATCTTACCAGGATTCCATTTCTTTACGTAAATCTTCCTGTGTGGTAAATCGCCCTTCTTCAATATCTTTCTCTCCGCGTTCAATCTTAGCATAATACTGGTCGCGCGTCATTGGTTCGCCCAGTACGGTATACGCTACAATTTCATTTTCATTAGGGGTGTCGTTCTTTATGGCCAGCAGTTTGTTAAACACGGCTTCGTCAGTAAGGTGCATCACCCAGTCCAGTACTTCAAGTTTTTTGGCGGCATCCATGGCAATTATTTTAGATATGTAAATATAACGACATTTTACCTAAAATATGATAAATAAAAATCCGCCCCTGCGGGGCGGACTCTGTATGCTTGCTGTATAACAGGTGTTATACCTTCATTATCTCTGCTTCTTTAAGTACAAGCAGTTCGTCTATCTTTTTAATGAAACTGTTTGTAAGCTCCTGTACGCTTTCTTCGGCACCTTTACAAACGTCTTCGCTCATGCCGTCTTTTTCAAGTTTCTTGATTTCGGTATTGGCATCCTTACGTGAGTTACGGATACCAATCTTAGCATCTTCAGCTTCGCTTTTGGCTTGTTTTACAAGGTCGCGGCGGCGCTCCTCTGTAAGTGGCGGAACGTTTATAATAATGCTTTCGCCATTGTTCATTGGGTTAAACCCAATGTTAGCAATAAGGATAGCTTTTTCAATGTCCTTTATAAGGTTGCGCTCCCATGGTGTTACGGTTAGCGTACGTGCATCGGGTGTGTTTATGTTAGCCACCTGGCTTAGCGGAGTAGAGGCGCCGTAGTAGTCTACGCGCACACCACCCAGCATGGCTGGTGTAGCCTTACCGGCACGAATGTTAAGGAATTCCTTGTCAAGGTGAGCAAGGGTGTTTTCCATGCTTTCCTGTGTGCTGTCCAGTATAAAATCTATTTCTTCCATAGCTTTTACGTTTCGTGTTTCTTTTTTCTAAAAAATATTAAACGTTTACCGTAGTACCTACAAGTTCGCCTATACATACCTTTTGCAGGTTGCCCGGCTTGTTCATGTCAAATACTATAATTGGCAATTCGTTTTCCTGACTTAGGGTAAAGGCTGTAGTGTCCATTACATTAAGGCCTTTAGCTAAAACTTCGTTAAATGTAAGTGTGTCGTATTTTGTAGCCGATGGATCTTTCTCCGGGTCGGCAGTATAAATTCCGTCTACGCGTGTGCCTTTCAGTATCACGTCGGCATCTACTTCCACGCCCCTTAGTACGGCAGCGGTATCTGTAGTAAAGTACGGGTTACCGGTACCTGCACCAAATATTACTATACGGCCTTTTTCCAGGTGGCGTACAGCGCGGCGTTTTATATAAGGCTCGGCAATAGCTTTAATTTCAAGCGCAGTTTGCAGGCGGGTTTGCATACCGGCGTCTTCCAGTGCACCCTGTAGTGCCATACCGTTTATTACGGTAGCCAGCATACCCATATAGTCACCCTGAACCCTGTCCATGCCATTTGCAGCACCCGATACACCCCTAAAGATGTTACCTCCGCCTATTACAATGGCTATTTGTACGCCTTTATCGTGGATTTGTTTAATTTCGGCGGCATATTCGGCAAGCCTTACAGGGTCTATACCATATTGCTTTTCGCCCATTAGCGCTTCTCCGCTAAGTTTTAACAGGATTCGGTTGTACTTCATAGGTGTTGTTTTTGATGGTGCAAATATAACAATATTTGTTTCGAACTGAATAAATTTTGGAAACAGCCCGGTTATAAAATAATTACGTCTTTGTATGACTTTTTGGCGGCTTCGTACCCTATGTTAAATATCTCGTCCATCTTAGCCTTGTTGGTTTCAAAGGTGTTGTAAAAAGCCAGTTCCTCCGGGTTTATTACCCAGTCGCACAGCATAAACTTGTGCATGTTGCTGTTAGCCGAAAGCAGTTCGTATGCCCGTGCGGTTACTGCCTTTATGCTGCTCAGGTGTTCTTTTTCTATTTTTTGTATGGCACTTACATAAATGCCTATGTTTACATCGCAGCGGCCCTGCAGTATATCGGTAGGGAAGTGGTTTACTATGCCGCCGTCGCCATACAGGCGGCCTTCAATTTCGTAAGGGGAAATAATACCCGGAAACGCGGCAGATGCCAGTACGGCATCGGCTATTTTAATTTCGTCTCCAAAAATGCGCAGCTTGCCCGATACCAGGTCGGTGGCGGTAAGGTGCATTTCATAAGGCAGTTCGCCCAGTGTGGCCTCGCCAAAAATGCTGTGAAAATAATCGCGGAAAGCGCCCGAATCTATAAACCCCGGCTTGCGGAAGGTAAAATGCTTCCAGTGAAAAAAGTAAATAGACTTAAAAAACTCCAGTATCTCCTCGGGCTTTTTGCCCCAGGCGTATAAAGATGACACTATGGCACCGCTGCTGGTACCTGCTATGGCATTTACCTTTATGTTGTTTTCTTCAAGGAATTTAAGCACTCCGGCGTGTGCTATGCCTTTTGTACCCCCGCCGGAAAGGGTAAGGCCAATGGTTTTTCCTTCAAATTTCATGTTCGGTTTTTGATTTGCCTGACTAAATTACAGTTTTTTAGCAAATGGGCTTTTTTTTGATAGTATATTATTGAGTTAATTTAAGCATACTATAAGATATGATAACTACTGAATCCCTTATACAAAACAGCCTTACACAGGCTTTTGATTATGCCGGTTACCGCAAACACGCTGCCGATTTACTGGCACAGGGCATGAGCACCGGACATACCCAGAGTGAGGCGCTTACCCACTACAGCTCGCTAAACGATACCCGTATGAAACGCCTGGATAAAACACTGGTAGTGCCTGAGGAAATTACCCAGAAATTGCAAAACCTGGAAAAAAGGTACGAGTTTGTGGTAATAAGCGAAGGCTGGTGTGGCGATGCCGCGCAGATAGTGCCGGTACTGAACAAGATGGCGCTTGCTACAGATAAGATAGACCTGAAGCTGGTATTGCGCGACGATAACCCTGAGCTGATGGATGCTTACCTTACTAATGGTGCCCGCTCTATACCAAAGCTTATTGTGGTAGATGCCGAAACAAAGCAGCCCATAACCAGCTGGGGCCCAAGGCCGCAGGAAGGCGCAGCTATTATTATTGAAAATAAAGAAAAATATGGTGTGGTAACCGATGAGGCCAAAACCGAATTGCAACTGTGGTACACCAAAGACAAAGGCCTGAACACCATGAATGAGGTAGCGGCTTTACTGAAATAACAGCCGTAATGTAACCGGGCGCTATGCAGGGCAGGTTTTAAACATTACAAACATAAAAACAACTTTAAAAGTCTTGTTGCCGTTATGGGCAGCAGGACTTTTTTTATGGATTATTGGCAGTATATCGCTACTTTTATAAAAACAAACAAAACGCTTTTCTTATAACACCATGAAACTAAAAAGCCTATTTGCTTTTGCCTTGCTGTGTGCAGGGTTTGCTTATGCGCAAACCCCCAAGAAAAACCACAAGTACATAAACCCGCTTATAGGTACGCAGCGCATGGGGCATACCTACCCGGGTGCTACGGTGCCCTTTGGCAGTGTGCAGCTGAGCCCCGATACCGATACCATAGCCTACGAGTTTAATAAAAAGTATAACGGCGAAGTGTATAAATACTGCGCCGGTTACCAGTACGACGACAAAACCATAGTCGGCTTTACCCATACACACTTTAGCGGCACCGGGCATAGCGACCTGGGCGATTTTTTACTGATGCCCACCGCAGGGCCACTGCAACTTAACCCCGGTACTGCCGATAAGCCCCTTAGTGGGTACCGTTCGGCTTTTTCGCATGAAAATGAATATGCCGAGGCTAATTACTACAAGGTAAAGCTGGACGACCATAACATCCTTGCCGAACTTACCACAACCACCCGCGTAGGCATGCACCGCTACACTTTTCCTAAGGCGGAAACAGGGCATATAATAGCCGATTTTATGCACGGTATTTACAACCACAACAACAAAAACGTGTGGACGTTTGTTCGGGTAGAAAACGATACGCTCATAACAGGGTATAGGCAAACGCGTGGCTGGGCGCGTACCCGTACGGTATACTTTGCTATGGCTTTTAGCAAGGCACCAAAAAACTACGGCGCGCAGACGTATGATAAGGATAATATTTACAACGGCTTTTGGCGGAAGTTTGATCAAACGAAAAACTTCCCGGAGCAGGCAGCGCAAAACCTGCGCATGTATTTTGACTTTGATGTGGCTGCCGGGGAACAGGTGCTGGTAAAGTTTGCCCTGTCGCCGGTAAGTACAGAAAATGCCGTGGCTAATATGAAGGCTGAGGTGCCGGGGTGGGACTTTGACAAGGTGAAAACCGATGGGCAACAGCTTTGGGACAAAGAGCTGGATAAGATAAAAGTGGAAACACTTACCGAGGCAGATAAAACCAATTTTTACACCGCCATGTACCATGCCTTTATTAACCCTACCACCTACATGGATGCCGATGGCAGCTATAAGGGGCTCGACCAGAATGTGCACAAGGCAGAAGGCTTTACAAACTACACTACCTTTTCGCTGTGGGATACCTACAGGGCGCTGCACCCGTTGTTTAACGTGATTCAGCCCAAACGGAATAGCGACATGATAAACAGTATGCTGGCGCATTACACGCAGAGCGTGCATAAGGCACTGCCGGTATGGAGCCATTATGCCAATGAAAACTGGTGTATGATAGGTTACCACGCGGTATCGGTCATTGCCGATGCGGTGGCTAAGGGCAATACAGGTTTTGATACCAAGCTGGCGCTTCAGGCGGTTGTAGATGCTTCTAACCTGAGTTATTATGACGGGATAAAATATTACACCGATTTGGGTTATGTGCCCGAAGACCGCAGCGGGGCATCGGTGTCTAAAACATTAGAATATGCCTATGACGACTGGTGCATAGCCCAAATGGCAGGCAAGCTGGGTAATAAGGAAGTGGCTGCAAAATACGCTGCCCGTGCCGAAAGCTACACTAACGTTTGGGATAAGGAAAGCGGTTTTATGCGTGCCCGTATGGCTGATGGCAGCTTCATGAAAAAGTTTGATCCGCTGGATACGGGAGAGAAAGGCTATATAGAAGGTAATGCCTGGAACTACAGCCTGTATGTGCCACAAAACCCCGATGAGCTTATAAAGCTACACGGTGGTAAGGAAAAGTTTGTGCAGCACCTGGATTCGCTGTTTACCATGCAGCTGCCTGATAAGTACTTTGAACATACCGAAGACATAACCCGCGATGGTATTATAGGCAACTATGTACACGGTAACGAACCCAGTCATCATGTGGCGTATTTGTACAACTACGCCGGCGCGCCCTGGAAAACCCAGCAGTGGATTCGTACAATACTTAATCACCAGTACAAGCCCGCACCAGACGGACTGGGTGGTAACGACGATACAGGCCAAATGAGTGCGTGGTACATATTCAGCAGCCTTGGGTTTTATCCGGTAGCGCCCGGCAGCGACGAGTACCAGCTGGGCAGCCCGCTTATAAAATCGGCAGTACTTAATCTGGAAAACGGTAAAACCTTTACCATTACAGCTAAAAACCAAAGCGCTAAAAACGTGTATGTACAAAAAGTGGAGCTTAACGGCAAACCGTTACAAGGCACCACGCTAAAGCACAGCGATATTATGAATGGTGGTGTACTGGTATTTTATATGGGTAGTAAACCTAGGAAATAAATTACGGTAATAACGTATTTCTTTTGTTCTCGTCTTCTGCTATTTCTTTAATAACGAGGTTGCGCTTTAGTAGAAAATTATGCATGTACCGTTTAAGAAAAAGGGCATCGGCCAGGCGTCCGAGTATGCCCAGTGGGCTTTCGTAGTAAAAAAGGTCGGTCATTAGTGTCACGCCGTCTTTTTCCTTAAAAAGATGCTTGTGTTCCATTACTTTAAAAATGCCTCCTTCCGGTACCATTTCATCGGTAAAGCTTTTGTTTTGTTCAAAGGCGGTTATGCGTACGGTAAGATGTTGGGTAATCCCGAAATGCCGTGCCTTCCAGGTAACCGTTTCGTTCAGTTCCATAAGTCCCGATGTGCGTGCCCATACATCACTCCGGTCTAGTGGTGGTACGGCTTCTTCATTAGTATGCGCTGCCGATATTTTGTGCAGGTCAATGCTTCGGCTGAGGTTAAATACAATTTCAGCCGGAGCGTTAATGGCAGTATGCAGTGTTATTAAGGGCATTAGTTATACACCCGTATCACGTTGTTGCCCAGTATTTCTACACGGTACGATTTTAGGGGGTATTTTACTGCTGTGGTAGCCTGGCCTGTAAACAGGCTGTACTCTACGCCATCGCAGGGGCAGGTAACATTTACGCCGTTTTTCTCCAGCACAGAGCAGCTGCTTAGCTCCTGGTTAGGGCAGCTGGCTTCCCAGGCGGCCCATCCGCTGCCGGTGTTCATTACAAAAATACCGTTTATGCCTATGCCGTCTATGCCTATGTATTTGGCATTACCTGTGTACAGCAGGTCGGTGTACGATGGTAAGGTCATGTCTATGTTTACGGTAAAGCTGTAACCGGGCAGGTAAGGGTTGCTGTTGTTAAAGTTGTCTGACGAGCAGCCGGCAAACCCTACAATGCCTGCTATGGCTACTACAAGTATTAAAAGTTTTTTCATTGCAATTTTTAAATTCCTGAAGAAATATTATGAAACAAATTTAATTTATTTAACTTTGGTATCTGCTATTATAGCGATACAAACAGATTTATTAAATAAATATTATCTTTGCATAGAAGAAAATCCCGTTTATATGGGATTTTTTCTATTTATATAAACGATGAAGTTATGAGTACAGTATCTTATTACACTGCTGAAGGACTGAAAAAATTAAAAGATGAGCTGGATTACCTGAAGAGTGTGGAACGCCCTAAAGCCAGCCAGGCCATTGCAGAGGCAAGGGATAAGGGCGACCTTAGTGAAAATGCTGAATACGATGCAGCAAAAGAAGCGCAGGGACTATTAGAAATGAAAATTTCTAAAATGGAAGAACTGGTGGCTAACGCCCGTATTATAGACGAATCGCAGCTTGATATAAGCAAGGCGCTGGTACTTAGTACCGTAAAAATAAAGAATCAGGCAAACGGCATGGAAATGAAGTACACGCTTGTAGCCGAAAGCGAGGCTAACCTGAAAGCCAATAAAATATCGGTTACATCGCCGATAGGCAAGGGGCTGCTGGGTAAATCAGTAGGCGAAGTGGCCGAGATAAAAGTGCCAAACGGTACCCTTAACTTTGAGGTGCTGGAAATAACAAGAGACTAACTTTTATAAAGCAAATCCATGAGCTCTATATTTACCAAAATAGTAAACGGCGAAATACCAGCTTATAAAATAGCTGAGGACGACAGGTATCTTGCATTTTTAGATGTAAACCCAAATGCAAAAGGGCACACCCTGTGCATACCTAAGCAGGAGGTAAACAAGATATTTGACATGGAAGAAGACCACTACCTGGGCCTGATGCAGTTTAGCCGCAAGGTAGCCATAGCGCTGGAAAAGGCTGTGCCGTGCAAAAGGGTAGGGGTAGCAGTAGTGGGGCTTGAGGTTCCGCATGTACACGTACACCTTATTCCGCTGAATACTATGGACGAAATGCGTTTTATAGATAAGGTAAAATTAGAAAAAGAAGAGTTTGAGTCGCTTGCAAAAGCGATTGCCGAAAAATTATAACCTTCTTGTTGAGATATTCATAAAAAGCCGGGCATGCCCGGTTTTTTTTATTTAAAAATTTTGTGGTTTTTGCCGAAAATCTATCTTTGCAATGTTTTTATGACCAATTAACCATTTATTAACTTTTAAGACCAATACAACCAACCGTACACTGTTTTTTGTACAGCCAATTTTATTACGAAACTAAATAACCTTTTACCATGGCTTCTCGCTAATGGTACCGATAAATCTTTATTTTTTAACCAATTAATTATTAAACGAAATGAAAAAAGTTTTTGGACTTTTGGCAGTAGTTGCCCTTATGACTTCTTGTTCTGATGACGATTCATCTTCTGTAACAGTAAGCGAAGCTACACTTTCTACAGGTAAGTGGTATTACAGCAGCTCTAAGTATTCTGCTTTAGGACAAGGTGTAGACCAGGCTTACGAGCACCAGTGTGCTTCTTCTAAAGATTATATTATGTTTGCTGATGGCGTATTCTCAGACAGCTACCATGATTCTGGCTGTGATGAGTATGTCGATACAGCTGCGTACACAATCAGCGGTAAAACAGTTACAGTAGACTATGGCGACGGAGATACAGAAACGTACACTGTAACAGCTCTTAGTTCAACTAAGCTTGTTCTTGAGACTTCTTATACTGAGAGTGGTATGACAGTAAAATATACTGATACTTATACATCTAACTAATAAGATTAAAGTTGTTTATAGAAAAGTGCCGCACGGTTTTACCGGCGGCACTTTTTGCTTTTATACCTTTTGCATGCTTACCTGCATGGTGGTGCCTTTGCCTACTTCGCTAAAGGCTACTTTTATGCGTCCGTTGTGGTATTCTTCCACGATACGCTTGGTTAACGAAAGCCCAAGCCCCCAGCCACGCCTTTTGGTGGTAAAGCCGGGCTCAAACACCTTGCGGAACTGCGATTTCGGAATGCCTTTTCCGGTATCGGTTACTTTTATTTTTACATACTTTTCGCTCTCAAAAATATTCACGCTCAGGTTGCCTTTGCCTTTCATGGCGTCTATGGCATTTTTCACCAGGTTTTCTACCGTCCAGCTGTGCAGCTCCGGGTTTAGCATTACCATAACCGGGTGGTTTGGTGCATTAAAGCTAAATTCTACCTGGCGGCTGGCCCGGCTTTTCAGGTATTGGAACGATTTTTCGGTTTCGGCTACTATGTCGCGTTGTTCCAGTATGGGTTCGCTGCCTATTTTGCTAAAACGGTCGGCTATGGTTTGCAGGCGCATTACGTCTTTTTCCACTTCGGTTACGGTGGTTTCATCTACATTGTCGGCACGCATTATTTCTATCCACCCCAGTAACGATGATAGCGGAGTGCCTATTTGGTGGGCGGTTTCCTTAGCCATACCTGCCCATAGCCTGTTTTGTGCCCCGGCCTTAGTGGCGCGGTAAAAGTTAAATACCACAGCCCCGAATAGCACAATAATAGTTACTAGGGCAAAAGGGTAGTATCGTAATAGATTGAGTAATGTAGAGTCGCCATAGTATATAATCTGGTCTGAATCTTTAAGATAAATTGGAGGGTTTTGGTTTTTAAAATCCTCAATGTATTCTAATGCCTTTTTTTTGTCTTTTTCAATATTCTCAATGATGTTGATGGTTTGTATAGAGCTTTGATTCTTGTTTGTGAGTATAATAGGTATGGTGGACGCGCTATACTGTAATGTAAGCTGAGGTAGTGTAAGGTCGTCGGTTAAAGGGTCGGCATTATTTATGGTTTGTATAGATGTAGCGTAAAGCTCCATTTTGTTGCGCTCTTCGTCTTTAAAAATCTGAAACAGGTAATAGGTGTTCCATACTATAAACAGTACTATAAAACAAGATACTGCAATAATCATCCAGCGGGTAAAGGTCCTTTTGTCGGAAATCTGCATACAAATTTATTTTCGCCTTAAAGATAGTAAAACTAAGCGGGCTAAGGCATCTGCTGTTACAACGCTTTTTTAGGGCAGGATATTTTATTAACAACCTTTGCCCAACCTGAAATTGGTACGGTATAAAAAGTATCTTTGCTTAAACAACAAACACACTAATGCTTACCATAGACCCGAAAGAAATGCCCACGCCTAAGCTGCACGGATACCTGCAAAGCTCGGTGGGGCCCAGGCCTATAGCGCTGGCCAGTACAGTAGATGCCGACGGAGTGCCGAATGTTTCGCCCTTCAGCTTCTTTAACCTGTTTAGCACAAACCCGCCCATACTTATTTTTTCGCCATCGCGCAGGGTAAGGGACAATACAATAAAGCATACCCTTATTAATGCACAGCTGAATAAGGAAGTGGTAATAAATGTGGTGAATTATAACATGGTACAGCAAACATCATTAAGCAGTACCGAGTATGCCGAGGGGGTAAACGAGTTTGTAAAAGCTGGGTTTACCATGGAACCGTCTGAGGTGGTAAAGCCGCCGCGTGTAAAGGAAGCCCCGGTACAGTTTGAATGCCGCGTAAACGATATTATAGCGCTGGGCGACGGCGGTGGTGCCGGTAACCTGGTAATATGCGAAGTGCTGAAAATGCACATTAGTGAAGAAATTTTAGACGAAGCAGGTAATATAGACCAACATAAAATAGACCTGGTATCGCGCCTGGGTGCCAACTGGTATTCACGTAGTAACGAGGGGCTTTTTGAGGTAGAAAAACCGCTTACCACACTGGGTATAGGCGTAGATGCCATACCTGATTTTATAAAGCAAAGCACCGTTTTTAGCGGTAACGATATGGGTAAGCTGGGTAACGTACAGGCATTGCCTACTGCCGAAGAAATAGCTACATTTGTAGAAGGCAGCTTTGAGGCTAAAGCGCTTTTAAGTGCTGATGATGAGGAGAAAAAACTACGCCGCGCCAAGGAATACCTTGACGAAAACGAGGTGACAACGGCCTGGAAACTGTTGCTGGCTAAGGCGAAATTATAAGAAACAATTTTTAATAGTAACGATGGCTGCCCGCAGAGGCAGAAAAAAAACAAAGATTATGGAAGTAACAGGAAGGATCAAAATGATCGACGAAACCAAGGCGTTTGGTGCAAATGGTTTCAGGAAGAGGGAAGTGGTAATAACTACCGATGAGCAGTACCCGCAACACATACTGATAGAGTTTACACAGGACAAATGCGACCTGCTGAACACCTACCAGATAGGTGAGCCGGTAAGGGTTTCCATAAACTTAAGGGGTCGCGAATGGGTAACCCCACAAGGAGAAACAAGGTATTTTAACTCTATACAGGGTTGGAGGATAGAAAAAGGTGGCGATGCCCCTCAGCAAGGGTACGGCGCTCCGCAGGGCTATGGTGCGCCTCAGGGTTACGGTGCTCCGCAGGGTGGTTATGGCCAGCCGCAGCAAGGTTACGGTCAGCCACAACAGGGCTATGGTGCTCCGCAGCAGGGTTATGGCCAGCCACAACAAGGTTACGGCCAGCCTCAGCAGGGTTATGGTGCTCCGCAGCAAGGTGGTTTTAACCAGCCTCAGCAGGGTTTCCAGCAGCCGGCTACGCCACGCGATGCTTTTGAACCTGCTACAAACTACAACGAGCAGGAGCACGACGATCTTCCGTTCTAAGATACAAACGCAGAATTTTATACAAAAGCCCATACTGTTTAGTGCAGCATGGGCTTTCCTTTAGGATATTAACACAAAAAAATGACGCATATCATGTGTTGTAAATTGTGTTTTAGTTACATTTGTGTCCTAACTGTTTCGATTTACAATAATTAAAAACACAGACTATATGAATTTTGCAAAGAAACTTTCGATAGCAGCCGTTGCTGCGCTTGTTTTTGCAAGCTGTAAAGATACTGCCAAAACTGAGGCTACTGCCGCTAACGACGAGGCTGCTGCAACCGAAACCAAAGCCGTAGCTGCTAACATGGAAACTACTACGTTTAAAATAGATGGTATGACCTGCCCTGAAGGTTGCGCTAAAACCATAGAAAGCAAACTTGGTGGCATGGAAGGCGTGGAAAACGCTAAGGTGGATTTTGACAGCAAAACTGCTACCATTTCTTTTGACCCTGCTAAGCAGACTCCGGAGAAGTTTGTAGAAACCGTAGAAAAAATTGCCGATGGTGCTTATAAGGTTTCTGATGTAAAATCATCTGGAGACAAAGCGTACTACGATGCTTCGGCATACGATAAAGGCAAGAAGAAAAAAGCTGCCGCTAAAACCACTGCTGCTAAAAAAGATGCTAAAGCTGCGCCATCATGCTGCGCTGCACATGCAGATGATAAAGCTGCTGCCGATGCTAAACCTGCCACAGGTGAAAAGAAAGCCGGATGCTGCTCTGCCGGTGCAGATAAAAAAGCATCTTGCCACAGCGAAAAAGGCGGTAACCTTTAATAGCAAAATAAGCAATATTACATACAAACAAAAAGCAGCCTTAGGCTGCTTTTGTTGTTTTATAACGATAATGAATTTTAAGTGTAAATCTGTATAACCCTGTTGACTCTTTGTAGCTGCTTTGTGTACACTTTGTATACATAAAGTATACGCTTTGTATACGCATTGTAAACGGGGGTGTTAACCCTTTTTAATCAAAAAAGCTCAACTTTAAAACTTAAATTTATTACTGCCTCCAGTGCAGGGTTTCCATAAGGTTTCGCATGTCTTCTTTTATGTAAGCAGCTGCCGGCATCACCGAATCGTAGTTTGGCTTGGCATAAAAGTACAACGAAGCCGTAAGGAAATGACGGGTACTGTCTGTTACGTAAAACTGGGCGTTTGTAGCCGCATCGCCACCCACCTGAGAGAACATACCGAATACTTTAGCGTGTTCATTTACAAATGGTTGTGCGTTTATGTTGTCGGCTTTAATCACGTGGTCATACGTAAGTTTTTCGGCATCGCGCAGCAGTAGCGGCAGGTTGTTGTTTACGGGCTTGTAGGTAAGGTATACCGTAGCCTTCATTTTAGGATATTCCAGGGTTAGGTTGCAGTTACCCTGCTCTTTTACAGTAGCAAAAGAGTTGTAGTCGAACACAAACGGGCATCCTGATTCATAGTGTTTTAGCGTTCCCAGCTGGTAGTCCAGCCTTAAAAAAGCTTCGGGTTTTGGCTTCGGGTCTTCCCCGCAGCCGGTAAGCAATAGCCCGCTAAGGCCTAGTAATATTGATGCTAAAAGCTTATGTGTGCGTTTCATGCAGCGTAACCTTAATTTGTTTTATCCGCCTGTTATCTACAGATTCGACGGTAAAGATATTGCCATTAAAATTAATTTCCTGTCCCTTTTCCGGAAAATTACCGTTTAGGTCTACTAAAAATCCTCCCAGGGTATCGGCTTCGCTTTCGGTATCTTCAAATGCTTCCTCGTCCAGGCCGGTAATACGGTAGAAATCCTTTAGTCCCACCTTGCCGTCAAATAAGAAGTTGCGTTCGTCTATGCGGCTGTATATAATATCCTCATCATCAAACTCGTCGCTTATATCGCCTACAATTTCCTCCAGTATGTCCTCCAGGGTTATAATGCCTGAGGTTCCGCCGTACTCGTCCACTACCACAGCCAGGTGGCTTTTCATGTTTTGGAACTCCTTAAGCAGGTTGTCCAGCATTTTGCTCTCGGGTATGTAGTAGGGCTCGCGTAGTATCTTCTGCCATTCAAAGTTTTCCTGGTTAATGTAGGGCAGCAGGTCTTTAACGTACAATACTCCTTTTATAGTATCTATGTCCTCTTTGTATACCGGTATTCGCGAAAAGCCAGCTTCAGTAATTTTGGCTAATACCTCGCTATACGGGCTGTTTATGTCCAGCGCAAAAACATCTATGCGTGGGGTCATTACCTGTTTTACATCGGTACTGCCAAAGCTTACAATGCCTTCCAGTATTTTTTGTTCTTCCTGGTTAGCATCGCCATAATCAGTAAGCTCCAGGGCTTGTGACAGGCGGTCTACATCCAGTTCTGATTGCGGAGGAGTTATCTTTTTGTTGAGCCATAGCGTAATGTTTCGCATGGGGGTGCTTATTGGGGTAAGCACCTTGTCTAATACAAAGAGCGGATAAGCTATGCGCGACGCAAATATGCGGCTGTTTCGGGCGGCGTATACCTTGGGCAGCACTTCGCCAAATAGCAGTATAAGTATGGTAATTATGGCTACTTCCAGCACAAAGCGAAGGCTGGGCAGCGGTACGCCCGAAAGGCAGTCCATCCTGAAAAAATACAGGATAACCGAAAGGTTAATAAAAGCGTTTGTTATAACTATGGTAGCCAGTAGTTTTTTTGGTTTTTCCAGTAGTGTGGCTATAAGCGAACCCTGGCGCGGGCTGCGCTGTTTTATACTGTTAAGGTCGTCTGCAGAAAGTGAAAACAGTGCTACCTCTGTGCCGCTGATTATGGCCGAGCAAAAAAGCAGCAATACTATGCCGGTAAAGCCTGTAACAAGGCTGTAGTCTATACTTAATATGCTCGTGGGGCCGGGGTCGTCCAAAATATGGGGTATTGGTTATACATTAAAAAGGCAAATCGTCGTTTTCGGGCATTGCAGGCATATCGTAGGCAGGGCGGGCTTCGGCAGTATGTGGCTGCTGGTTTGCCTTGGCAGGATCGTACTCTTTCTTGGTGGTAAGGAACGTAAACTCGGTCACCTGAATTTCGGTGGTGTACTTTGTTGTACCGTCTTCTCCCTGCCACTGGCGCGATTTTATGCGGCCCTCTATATATATCTTGTCGCCTTTGCTCAGGTACTTTTCACAAATTTCGGCAGCCTTGTTGCGTACTACCAGGTTGTGCCATTCGGTACTGGTAATGCGCTCATTGGTCTGCTTATTAATGTATACCTCATTAGTGGCCAGCGGAAAACGCCCTATGCAGTTGCCGCCTTCAAAATAGTGCAGCTTTACGTCGTCGCCCAGGTGGCCTATGAGCATTACTTTATTTAAGGTGCCGTTCATTTGCTGTTGTTTTTATTTTCGGGTAAACCCAAATATACTAAAATAAAGCTTCAGTACCAATGCCTTACTGCAAAATTATGCAGCACTATGGGTAGTGGGGTGCTTTTAAGTTGCTCAGGGTCAATGCTTCCCGGCAGGTTTTGTGGTGTGCTTACTTCCCAAAAGCGTATGTGCAGCTTTTGGTGCGACAGCTTGTGTATTACCGGGTCGGTATTCAGAAGGGTAATGTTTTTTGGCTCAAAGCCAAGTTTGTCGAACCCCTTTATTAGTGCTGTTGTTTCGGCTTCATCAGTAAGGGTTTCGGTTTCCAGCAGCGGAAACTCGTACAGCCCGTGCCATATACCTTTTTCGCTGCGGCGATTTATTAAAAGGCGGTTTGCGGCATCCTTTACTATAATATAGTTAAAGTAACGATTGGTTACTTTTTGCTTTTTCAGTTTTATGGGGAGTTCGCCCACGCGGCCGGTAGCGTGTGCTATGCACTCCTTATTAAGGGGGCAAACGGTACAGTCGGGGTTTTTTGGTACGCATTGCAGTGCGCCAAACTCCATCATGGCCTGGTTAAACTCGCTTGCCTGCCCGGTGGGCATGTGGGCTGCGGCTATGGCGGCAAACTCTTTTTTAGCCCCCGGCGAAGATATATCTGTAGTAATGCCAAAGTAGCGGCTGAGTACACGGTACACGTTTCCGTCTACCACCGGTACGGCCTCTCCGTAGCATATAGATGCTATGGCTGCGGCGGTATATTCGCCCACACCTTTCAGGTTTAACAGCCCTGAATAGCTGTCCGGGAAAGTTCCGCCCATGTTGTGGGCTACAATTTTTGCGGTTGCATGCAGGTTTCGGGCACGGCTGTAGTAGCCTAATCCCTGCCATAAATGTAATACCTTTTCTTCGGGTGCATTGGCTAAATCTGACACCGTTGGGAAGGCTTCTGTGAATTTCAGGAAATACGGAAGTCCTTGTGCTACACGGGTTTGCTGTAGCATAATTTCGGATAACCATACCGGGTATGGGTGGGGTGTTTTGCGCCAGGGCAGGCTGCGCCTGTTTTGCAAATACCAGTCTATTAATAACTTAGAAAATGTCATTGTTATGCGATGGTTTGCAAAATTAAAAGTTTATGTTATTAAATTTTAATAGATTACCTTGAATAATTGTTTTTTTAATTGTTATATTTGCACACTCAAAAAAATACATACAATATAAATTCTTAGAAAAAATGACGAAAGCAGACATCGTAGCGAAAATTTCTGAAAAACTTGGACTTGAGAAAGGTGATGTTCAAGCAACAGTTGAGTCGTTCATGGAAGAAGTGAAGAGCTCACTTGAGACCGGAGATAACGTTTACCTTAGGGGTTTTGGTAGCTTCATCATCAAAACACGTGCTGAAAAAACAGGAAGGAACATTTCCAAAAATACTACAATAAAAATACCTGCTCACAACATCCCTGCATTTAAACCTGCTAAGATATTTGTAGACGGTGTTAAAACGAACACTGAAGTAAAAGCAAACTAATTTATTAACCACAAACACCTTTGACAATATGCCAAGTGGTAAAAAAAGAAAAAGACATAAGGTAGCTACTCACAAACGTAAAAAAAGAGCGAGAGCTAACCGTCACAAAAAGAAAAAGTAGTGTAAACTACTTTTTTCTATTTTAGACCATAAGATGATGGATAAGAGACAACAGACTTTTTGGCTGTGCCAAAAAAAGCGCAAACCAAGTTGTCTTTTCGTCTATTATCTATTATCTTTAGGTCTTAATGAAAGTTCATTGAAAAAAGATTTCAGATTTCAGAGTTCAGAATTCGGAATTAGCTTCACTCGGGCTGATTGCTGAAAGCTGAGGGCTGAAAACTAAATCGCCGGGTACAACAATTGCCTGTAAAACTAATTGTTTAATCCATCTGCATACAGTTAACAGTTAACAGTGTACAGTTTACAGTAGAGAAGTTTCCTAAACTGTGACCGTAAACTGTGAACCGTAAACTTAAAACAGATAAAAATGTACAGCGTGAACAAAGAACTGATTATCCGTTCGGGTTCTGAAGCCGTAGATTTTGCCTTATTAAAAGATGGAAAACTAATAGAATTACACAAAGAAAAGGAAGACAAAAGCCAGTTTAACGTAGGTGATATCTTTATTGCTAAGATACGCAAGCCCGTTCCGGGGCTAAACGCCGCCTTTGTAAACGTAGGGTTCGAAAAAGATGCATTTTTGCATTACCACGACCTGGGGCCAAATCTGCCTTCTTTGCTGAAATTCATTAAACTTGTAAGCGCAGGTAAACAAAAAGATTATTCTCTTAAAAATTTTCCTTTTGAACCGGAAATAGACAAGAACGGAGCCATAGCCGATGTGCTTAGTGCTAACCAAAGTGTTCTTGTACAGGTAGTAAAAGAGCCTATTAGTACTAAAGGCCCACGCATAAGCTCAGAGCTTTCGCTGGCCGGCCGCTATGTGGTACTGGTGCCTTTTAGCGACCGTATTTCCATTTCTCAGAAAATAGAGTCTAAAGAGGAAAAAGACAGGCTTAAGCGCCTCGTGCAGAGCATTAGGCCAAAAGGATTCGGCGTTATAGTACGTACTGTAGCCGAAGACAAAAAAGTAGCAGAGCTGGACAAAGACCTGCACAATCTGCTCGAAAAATGGACCGCCATGTGCAAGAGGCTACAGGGCGCCCATCATCCCAGCAAGGTACTGGGAGAAGTAAACAAAGTGTCGTCTATATTACGTGATGTGTTTAATGATACCTTTACGGGGATTTACACAGACGATGAAGACCTTTTTTACGCCACGAAGGACTATCTGCAGGAGATAGCCCCGCAAAAAGCAAATATCGTAAAGCTGTACCAAAACAAGGATTTGCCACTGTTTGAAAAATACAACATAGAAAGGCAGATAAAAACCTCGTTTGGAAAAACGGTATCCATGAGCAAAGGTGCGTACCTTATTATAGAACACACCGAAGCCCTGCACGTTATAGACGTAAACAGCGGCAACCGCTCTAACAAGGCACTAAGCCAGGAAGATACCGCCCTTGAAGTAAACCTTATAGCCGCCGCCGAAATAGCCAGGCAGCTACGACTAAGGGATATGGGAGGGATTATTGTGGTGGATTTCATAGATATGAACAACCCGGATAACCGCAAAAAACTGTTTGATTTCCTGAAACAGGAAATGAGCGACGATAAAGCTAAACATAAGATCCTGCCACCGAGTAAATTTGGCCTGATACAAATTACACGGCAAAGGGTGCGGCCTGAAGTAAAAATTAAAACCAGGGAAGAAAACCCTATGGGCAATGGGGAAATAGAAGCTCCGATACTGGTTATAGACAAAATAACGGCCGACCTAGAAAGACTTATACGGAACCACAAAAAGCTGGTGCTAAATGCCCACCCGTTTGTGGCCGCATACCTTACAAAAGGTTTTCCTTCCATTCGTGCAAAGTGGTTCATGGAGCACAAAAAATGGATAAAAGTAATACCACGTGACGCTTACACGTATTTAGAATACCATTTTTATGACAGCAAAGGAAACGCTGTTTCAGAATAACAAAAACCGCTCTTACTGTGTAAGGGCGGTTTTTTTGTTTCCGGTAGAGACGCATTGCATGCGTCTTCCATAACAGGATTAATAGTGTTGTGAGACGCATGCAATGCGTCTCTACGGTGGGCTGTACTTCGGTATTAATGTGATGTTTATACTAAAGCGTTGTGTTTTAAAGTTATTATATTCGTACACAAAACCGACCGATATGAGATACTTCTTTTTTGTTTTATTGTTGTTGCTGTTTTCCTGTAAGAAAGATGAACAGTCTGCAAACTATAAACATGTTAAACATATATCCAGTATTGTGGATAGCCTTAAAACAAACGCTCAGGTAAAAGAATACTTGGCTACTAAGGTAGATACTAACCTCAGGGGGTTTGATATGCCTCCGTTAGACCAGATGGGTATTACTCCTTTTGGAGGCAAGAATGACAGTATATTCCGTTCGTCTTTTAAAAAATATGGTGTTACACGTAATTTTTATAAAGCTGATTTCGATAATAACGGTTATACTGATATGCTTTTATTAGGAGGATATGGTAACTCGTATTCTTCTTTCGTTGTTATGAATAATGGCAATAGTGATCCAAAAGTACACTTAATGGGAGCGTTCGATTATCTTTTTATCCCAAAACTAATTTACAGAAAAGGGAATCCGCTTATAGAAATACATGGAGAGAAACCTGACTTTAGCAAAAAGAAAATTTCATTTAAACAGTTTCATGACACATTACATTGGGAAAATATCGGTTTTGCAGGGGAGAACCAAAATCCGAAAGAATATAAAATTGAAAAGATTCAATTTGTTGAAGGAGGCTGTTTTGGAACATGTCCGGTTTTTGAAATACATATAGATGATAAGGGAAAAGCTTTTTTCTTTGCTGAGTTTTATAATTTTAGTCATGATCATTGGGCCAAGCCTGAAGACAAGGTTTTTGTAACTACCCTTGGTAATAAAACCTATAACGAAATAAAGTCATTCTTAAATTATATTGATTTCCCTACACTGCAAAGCAATTATACAGTTTTTCATACTGATGATGCCACTTGCGATTTAATAGTTACTTATGATGGAGGTAAAGTAAAAAAAATCAGTGATTACGGAATGTTAGGCTCTCACGAACTTGTAGCTTTATATCAATATTTCCGTGACCTCCGCTTTAACCAAAAATGGATAGAAACCCAGGAACCAAAAGGAATGCGGATTAATACGTGGATGAAAGACATGGAGTAGCCCCGCACTTTTGTATAACCATTCCGCGCTTTTGTATAAGTCGGCAGGCGTACCCTCGTCCTACCTTTGTCATGTAACATTTAAAAACAAAGTACTCATGTCAAAGACAATATTTATTACAGGAGCATCAAGAGGATTTGGTAAACTATGGGCAGAAGCTTTTTTAAAACGCGGCGATAAAGTAGTAGCTACCGCACGCAACACAGACTCTCTGGCCGACCTTGTAGCCACTTATGGCGACAACATTCTACCCCTACAACTTGATGTAAACAATCGCGCCGACAGCTTTGCAGCCGTGGCCAAAGCCAAAGGGCACTTTGGTACTATAGACGTGCTTATAAACAATGCCGGGTATGGCCTGTTTGGCTCAATCGAGGAAACCAGCGAAGCCGATGCCCGCCAGCAGATAGAAACCAACGTATTTGGCCTGCTTTGGGTTACCCAGGCTGCGCTGCCCATTATGAGGGAGCAAGGCCACGGGCACATTATACAGGTAAGCAGTGTGCTGGGTATTGTTACCCTACCGTTACTGGGTATTTACAACGCATCTAAATGGGCTGTAGAGGCCATTAGCGAGTCGCTGGTGCAGGAAGTAAAACCATTTGGTATCAATGTGTCGCTTATAGAGCCTAACGGCTATGCTACCGACTGGGCTGGTGCCAGCGCTACACAAAGCGAACCTATAGCCGCATACGACGAACACCGTAAATCATTTGGTGAGGCCAGCAGCCAGGAAGGCTTCTTTGGCGATCCTGCCGCTACATCTGATGCCGTGCTGAAACTGGTAGATGCAGAGAACCCTCCGCTACGTTTATTCCTTGGTAAGCACACCCTGCCTTGGGCAAAACAGGTGTACGCCGACCGTATAGCCGAATGGGAAGCCTGGAATGATGTTGCCGTTGCAGCCCACGGTGCATAATACGCATTGTATTTTTCCATAACTTTATAGGGCTTTTCCATGTCGGCCGGAGCTTTGCGCAGTGGAGACATCTCTTTTGGAGATTCCTCAATTTCGTTACACTTCATTCGGAATGGAAGAGCCTTTTCCATGCCGGCCGGAGCTTTGCGAAGTGGAGACATCTCTTTTGGAGATTCCTCAATTTCGCTACACTTCATTCGGAATGGAAGAGCCTTTTCCATGTCGACCGGAGTGCAACGCAGTGGAGACATCTCATATATTTTTAATTACCATGAAACACTATAAAAGCATTATAGAACTAAGCCGCGATACCGGCTGCCCGCCACCCGAAAACCCTATGCTGGGGCTTATACTATGCGAAAGGCTGGTGGACTGTAAAATAGGCGAAGGCGCGTTTACTACCGACTTTTACACCATAATGTTTAAGAAGATGAAAGCAGGCGTTATTAGTTACGGGCGTACCAAATACGACCATGAAAACGGTTCGCTTATGTTTATAAAACCCAACCAGATTGTAGAGATTAAAGACCTGGAACTGGAGGAAAAAGGGTTTATCATTTACATTCACCAGGATTACCTTAACGGGCATGGCCTGCATGAGGAAATTAAGAAATACAGTTTTTTCGACTACGAAACCAATGAAGCGCTGCACCTTTCGCCGCGCGAAGAGGAAATTATATGGGAACTGTATTTTAAAATTGAGGATGAAAACAACGGCAATCAGGACGAATACACCCGCGAAATCATCCTTACGCACATCGACTCTATACTGAAGTATTCGCAGCGTTTTTACAAGCGGCAGTTCCTTAACCGTACCGAAATGTCGGGTGTTACAGTATCAAGGTTTAACAAGCTACTGGCGCATTACCTGGAAAGGGGCGTGCTGAGCAAAGACGGACTGCCTACAGTAAAAGCTATGGCCGACGCGCTGAATACTTCTGCTCGCTACCTGAGCGACCTGCTGCGGCAGGAAACCGGAAAAACCGCGCTGGAACTGATACATATTTTCCTGATAGGGGAGGCTAAGAACCTGCTTCAGGAGCCTGATAAAACCATAGCCGAAACGGCCTATACCCTCGGCTTTGAAAATCCGCCGTATTTTACCCGCCTGTTTAAAAAGGAAACAGGGTTTACACCTGCGGAATACAGGAAACAATTGCTGAATTAATGTTGTGGTTTTTTCCATTTGCTTCGCCTGTTCGGGTCATCCCCTCGGGTAGGGCGTAGCATCGGCGGAATGTAGAAATCTCATGTTAAAAGAGTTTTGATAAGATTTAACACCTTTCAATGAGAGGGTATTAACCCATCGTCAGCTCCGGAGGAGCGGCATGTCTTTAGTAAAAATGAATGATTTGGCAAGAAAAGGAGTTCCGGAGGAACGGTATATAATCATATAAATATGCCGCTCCTCCGGAGCTTTGCTTACCATGGACTGTTAATAGCTATAGATATGCCACCCCTCCGGGGTTTACTAACATACAAAACTAAGGTTTTGAACATTTATAGCCGTGACCCGAAAAAGCGACGTAAATGAAATTTTAGGATTGTTCCCTAAAGAAAAGCAATTTACATTTCTGTAAGCATCTTCTCAAAATCAGCATCGTCATGGATTTCCATTTTTTTCTTGATGCGGTATTTTTTGGTGATTACGCTTTCGTGCGAAATTTGCAGTAACGATGCTATTTCCTTGTTGCTCAGGTTCAGCTTTAGCAATGAACAGAATTCAATATCATTCTTGGTGAGTTTGCCGAAACGGTTTTGCAGCGAGGTGCCAAATTCAGGGTGCAGGTGGTTAAAGCGGGTTTCAAACTGTTTCCAGTAATCTTCCTGCTTAGATAGTAACTGTAGCTCTTTTTTCAGGTCGCCCACGCGGCTTATTTCGCCTGTATTACATTTGTCTATAATCTGGTTCAGGCTATCCTGAAAATTAGCCATACGCAGCGCTGTACTGGTTAGTTCGCGCTGTTTTTCGTCTATCACGTCCTTTTGTGCATTGGTCAGTTCCTGTTCGTGCAGGTGCTGGCGGGCTATCATTTCTTTTTCGCCCTCCAGGTTTTTCAGTTTTTCTTTTTGCAGCCTGTTTTGCAGCCAGTAACTGCGCAGTGCCAATGAAATAAGTACAATAAGCAGTCCGCCCGCTATAAGGTACACCCATAGCCCAATGCGTAATGATTTGTTAGTGGCCTCAAGGGTGTTGTTTTTTTCCCTTTGTACCTCAGTCTGAAACTTAGCCTGCATTTCGTGTATGGTTTCCTGCTGGCTGGCGCTTTCAAGCGAGTCTTTAATGGTAATGGTTTCCTGGTAGGCTGCTACGGCCTTATCGGTGTTTTTTGTACCGGTGTAGGTGTCGGCTACCGCTTTTTTATAAATAATACGGTCATCGGCATTACTTTCTTCAAACAGTTTCAGGGGTTCCACGCGGTTTATTACCTCCAGGGCTTTTTTATATTCCCCGTGTTTGTTTAGTATACCTATGTACTCGCCTGCTATACGTACCACCCGGTTAGACCCCGATGCTATAAGCAGGTCGGTAGCTTTTTGGTACGCCTCCACAGCCTTATTGTGGTGGTTTAGCCATTCTTCGGCGTTGCCCAGTTTTGCCAGGGTTATGCCCAGTATGGTTTTGTCGCCAAAGCTTTCCATACCCTTTATAGACTCCTGCAGGGCGGTTATGGCTTCGTTTAAGCGGTCTTCGTGTATGTAGGCTTCGGCCAGGTTACCCAGTGTAAGGTAGTAGTTTTTCATTTGCCCAAGCTCTTTAAAAGCAGAAAGGCAATCATTGTACAGGTCTATGGCAAAAGTGAAGTTGCGCTGTGCCAAATAGGTGTTGGCCAGTTTTTGTTGCAGTGCCGGCAGCTTTTCCCTGTTTTTCTCTTTCTTCAGGATGTCTATGGCCATTACCAGGTGCTTAACCGATTTGTCGTACTCGCCTTTAGTGTTGTATACGCTGCCTATTTCTCCATAGTCTACAGCTATGCCTATGTTGTTTTTTATTCGGCGGTTAATTTCCAGTGCCTGGTTAAGGTAGCTTAGTGCAGTGTCAAATTCGGCCTTGTTACGATAACCTACACCAAGGGGTATAAGGCTCCCTGCTTTTTTTTCGGGGTAATCTTCAAGGTAGCTTATGGATTTTTTCTGGTAGTAAATAAGCGAGTCGTTATTGCCGCGCATGCCAAAGTAAATGCCATAAATATTGTACATGCTTCCATAAACGGTGTCATGGAGCACGGGTTTAGAAAGTACTTTTTTTACTATGGCCAGTGCGCTGTCGGGTTGTTTAAAAACAAGCCTTCGGGCGTCTTTTTCGGCTTTGGCTATGTCGCAGTGGGCATTTTGTGCGAAGCCTAAATGCATAACCAATGCTGCAATAATCAGGAGAATTTGCTTCATAGTTCCCGGAATTTTACCCAAGTGTGAAAACGGTTAAATTCGCGAAAGCCAATTTAACAAAATTTTATGATTTAAAAAATAAATATGCAGACTTTAAAGTTCTGAATTTAAACTATCAATTTTATCAAAAATTAATTGATTTTCATATCCTTTACGCATTAGCAGGTCGGCAAGCTTCTTCTTTTTTTTTGGTAACGAAGCCTCTTTTATCTTTTCCCACTGTGATTCGGCGAGCAAATTAAAGCTTTCAATGTACTCATCTTCGTTAATTTCCTTCAGGGCTTTGTCTATGTTGTATTTAGAAATACCCCTAAACTTCAGTTCCTGTACTATACGGCGGCGTCCCCAGTTTTTTATGCGCCATTTGCCACGGGCAAAACTACAAGCAAAACGTTCTTCGTTTAAAAAGCCGTGCTCTATAAGGTGGGCCATAATGTGGTCTATGGCCTGCGGTATCATGCGGAGGCTTTTTAGCTTTTGCAATACCTCATCGTGGCAGCGGTCCTGGTAGCTGCAATAATATTCCAGCTTACGGATAGCTTCTTCAACGGTATAAGATGTATGCCCTGTATCCATGGGGGTAAAGATAAAAAAAATCCCGCCGGGCGGGATTGTTGTACTGTGCAGTATTAGCGGTTTTTTAAACCGTTTCTACGGGCAGGTGCAGCCTTTTATGGGTGCGAATTACGGCTTCGCGGTTTTTGTAGTCTATCCATGCCTGGCCTTTTATACGGCGCATAAGGCTGTCAAAATAGCGCATTACCGTAACATTGTACGCAGCCTTAACAAGGTTTAGCGGCTTCCGCGGGAATGCTCTTAAACTCATGCTGAATCCCGGTGTTATATACTTCATGTAGTGCCAGTATCCTTCGGGCATGTACAGCATTTCGCCGTGTTTCAGTTCGCATACCAGTCCGTGTGCCTGTTTCAGTGCCGGCCATTTATCAAAATCGGGATTATCAAAATCAATGTCTTCCCTCGATATTAGCGCATGCGGCACCTTGTAAAGGAACGGCGTTTGATTCGGCTCAAACAAAATACAGCGTTTTACCCCATTAAAATGGAAGTGCAGTATGTTGCTGAAATCAATATCATAATGGATGAATACCTTACTGTTTTCGCCTCCAAAGAATAGCATGGGCAGTTGTTTTACCAACTTTAGTCCCATATTGGGCCACCTAAAATCATCTTTAAGCGCCGGTACTTCTTTCATCAGGTTGTAAAGAAAAATGCGGTAGTTAGTAGGCTTGCTGTTCAGCAGGTCTATGTAGTCGGCCATTTTCATTTTGGCATGAGCCTCATTAAAACCATCCTTGTGCGAAACGGGCCTGTCATCGTATAGCGGAACCGTTTTATCTCCGGCAAGGTTTTTAATATATTGCAGTTTCCACTTTTCGTATGCGGGCCATTCTTTTGTGAGTTGCTCTATAACCAGTGGTTTCTGTTTTTTTACATAATTATTGTAAAAATCTTCTTTTGAAATAGTTTTTACGCGTTCTATTTCGGTAAGTTGTAGTGGCATATCAATCATCCTCAAGTACACTACAAAATTACTAAAGGGTTATGTTATCGTAAATATAACAAATATTAAAGTTATCTAAAAATTGAGGGTTCCCGGGCTAAGGTTCATCGACTGATAACGCCCTCCTGACGTGCTTTAACGGGTAGTAGTCTAATAATTCAGGTGTAAGTGCTATGCTTATATACCTTTGGGTAACAATATTAGTTGTGCCTTAAAAACAGATAATAAAAGCGGGGCTGCTTACCCCGGAAAAATCCCACAATTATGAAAATAGTAAAAGTAAAAACCCTGCACATTTTTAATAACGACTGCGATGTGCTAAGAACCATTAAGGTGGTAACTGTATGTGGCAATACCATATTTACCCGTACTATAGCCCACCTGTAGTACTTTTACTAGCTTTCAGGAATTGTAAAAAAATAACCCCACAGACACATTCTGTGGGGTTAAATAAATTTAGGTAGTTTACTTACCTTATTTTTTTACGATGATAAACTCTGTACGACGGTTTTTAGCGTGCTCTTCTTCAGTACAGTTTTCACCACACTTAATAAGAGGTTCTGTTTCGCCATAACCTTTTCCGCTAATGCGCTCCGGAGCTATACCCTGAGATATTACGTACTGTACCGTAGCTTTTGCCCTTTCGTCAGATAGTTTAAGGTTGTACTCGTCGCTACCGCGAGAGTCGGTGTGTGCCTTAACTGTAATTACCATTGTAGGGTTTGTTTGCAGTATCTGTACCAGTTTGTTCAGCTCAAATGCTGCATCCTGGGTGATGAAGCTCTTGTTAAACTCAAAGTAAATGTTGTTCAGCATTATCTTGTTGTCTACAATAAGCCTGCTTAGCGGCTTAAGCGGCGCAGGAATTTCTGTGCGGCCTCCTTTGTTTGCAGGTAGCTTAAAGGTGGCGTTCTCATAGCCCAGCGCTTCGGCTTGAAGTACAAATGCCTTGTTACAGTCTACGCTATAGGTTATAACACCGTCTGTAGCAGTGGTGCGGGTCTCTATTACGTTGTTCTTTTCGTCAAGTATGGCTACTTTGGCGGCAGGTATCGGTTTTCCGGTAGACTCGTCTGTTACTACAACCACAGCCTCTACACCACAAACCGGTATGGCCTGGTAAAGGTTGTCCTTGCCGGCACGGTTACTGGCAAAGAACCCTATGTTATGCGTAACGTTAAAGTTAAATGCAAAATCGTCAAACTGGGTGTTTACCGGCTGGCCCACGTTTAGTGCCTCTCCATCGTGCTGAAGGTCTATTACAAAAATATCAAGGCCACCAAAGCCCTTACGGCTGTCTGATGCAAAATACAGTTTGTTGTCGTCTGTTATAGACGGGAAGTTTTCCCTGCCCTCAGTGTTTACTTTAGGCCCCAGGTTTATAGGTTCGCCGTAGCTGTTAGCACCTTTTATTTCTACTTTCCAAATATCGGTGCTACCGCCCATAGAGCCTTTTCGGTTACTGGCAAAGTAAAGCCACTTACCGTCTTTACTAAGGCTGGCGTTACCGGTACTCCAGTCTTTACCGTTAAACGGAACCGGTTTTATGTTAGTCCACTTGCCGTCTTTTTTCTCAGCGCGAAACAGGTGGATAAGGCCTGTGCGTACACCGCCTTCGCTTTTTTCAAATGTACCGTTTTTAAAGCTTTCGCTCGAAAAGTACATTACCTTGCCGTCTGCCGATACTGTAGCGGGGCCATCATGCCACTGGGTGTTTATTTCGCTTATGGCTTCGGGCTTGCTAAAGGTGCCGTTGTTGTAGGTGGCACTGTACATGTCCAGGTAAGGCTCTTCGTTTCGGCCGTATTTTTTACGCAGTATGTTTCTTGAGCTGGTAAAGTAAAATGTATTATCGTCAAACAATACACCACCAAAATCAGAGTATTTTTCGTCGTTTATGTCCAGTATCTTTTCATCAAAAAGCTTTGCCTGGCTGCGCAGTTTTGGCAGGTAGTTAGGATCCTGGTTAAAGGCTGCTGCACGCTGGTCGTTTGGTGCCAGCTTTGCAAACTTCTTCATTTGCTCGTTAGACTCCTCGTATTTACCTTCTGCCTTAAGCATTTGTGCATAACGGAAATACGTTTCGGCATCCTGCTTGCTTTCTACGGCTTTGGCATACCATTTTACGGCTTCCTTAGAGTTAAATACGTTAAAATAACTGTCGGCCAGCTGTTTGTATACGTATGGGTCTTTTTTCTTTTGTGCTATCTTAAGGTACTCTTTAGCAGCATCTACATACTCAAAACGGCTGAACAGCTTATCGGCTTTTTCCGTTTCGGCATTTTGCGCAAAAGTAACCTGTGCGGCCATAGCAAAGGCCAGTGCAATGTATAGTTTTTTCATTTGTTTGTTCCGTTGGTTAACGATGGCGTTAAAGGTAAAAAAAAATGCGTATTGACATAGTGCCCCACAAAAAAATGATGGGTTGTTATTTCACTGCAAAAAAAAGTCCCGCATGTGCGGGACTGTATAATTGATACCTTTTTGTGTATGAAATGCTTATGTGTATTTCATGCAATTGCTACACGCTTTAGTGCGGGTTGTGCGCCGCATCGTCTATGGTGTTTATTTTTTCTACCTTATCTTTCCAGTACTGCATTAGTGTAAACGAAACCACCATGCTGGCTGCCAGTCCTTCCAGGAACAGGCTTGCGCCAAACTGGTAGGGTGAAGGGGTATGCCCGCCAAAAATGTAGGTGGCATGCAGTTTTTCCAGATACGTTTGGCCGCCCTTATATACGGCATATTCCATAAAGCAGAATACGCTTAGTACAAGTCCGGTAAAAGACGTAAGAAAAGCAGCGCCCAGGTTAGTAAAATAACCGTCTATACCCTCTCTGAAATTTCCCTGTAGTGTACGGTTTACGCCATAAAATACAAAGGCAAAGTTTAAGAGCCTGAGGTAAATGTTCCTTGAAAGGCCAAGTGCATCCATAATAAGGAAGTAAATGCCTATACCCAGAAAAATGATAATCCCGTTTGTTATAATTCTTGAAGTTTTCATGATTTCCGTGCTTAAGGTTACTGATGTATTTAACTTCTCTGTAAAGAATAAGTAACCCTCCCGTAAGCTATCGTGTGGACACATTTTGGCGGCTTTGCGGCTTTGCGAGAAATTTTTCACCACAAGGTACACTAAGATTTTCACAAGGTACACAAAACACATAATTATACTCAATATGGACACGAAGGCTTTCCTTTGGAAAGCTAAATAAGCCCACAAAGTGACTTGTGCTATACGATAGCCCCATAAGGGGTGCTGCTCATTCCTTCTTCGAATTTACCTATTAAACCCCGGAAAGCAATAATAATTAATACAAGTTTAATACTTTGACTGTGATGTGGTTAAAGAATATCTAAATCTGTTACGATTCTTTAATCTTCTTCATACAGTAGTATCCACGGTGCATGGCCGAAGTAATGGTAGTCTGCCGAAGCCAGGTCGGTTTTGGGGTTTATAAGTGCACGGTACTCTCCTTGATTTACCGATGTTTCGCTGTGTGCATACACCGCAGCTTCTATACCCTTTGCTGCAAAGTGCTTTTTTATACGCTGCGCCATTTGCCAAATCATGTCGGGGTGGGCAGCCATAACCTGTAGCTGTTTCGGGGTAAGGTTGTCTATAAGGTTATAGCGCAGTTCTTTGCCGGTGGCTTTGTCTTTTATTTCAAAGTTAGTGTGTCCGGTCCTGCTGCGCAGCATCATGCGCCAGCTTAGCCGGTGGCCTTCTTCCGTCCACAGTACATCGCCTTTTATAAAGTAATGTCGCAAAGGGAGGAATAACTGAAGTAAAAGATAGGGTACAAAGAAATACCGGAACACGGTTTGTCCTGTATAGGGCACATCGGTAACTATGCGGGGTTTATGCTTAAAAAAGATTCTGCTTATAGTGGCAGGCGGGTACAGGAAAACAGCAAAGCTAAGCGCAAAGAACGGGAAGATGCCTATTTTTAAATTTATGCTGTTAAATACATGAAAGATAATCGATGCCACGAGTGCTATGGTACGGGTGCGTTTGTACAGCATAAGGGGCACCACAAGCAAATCAAACGCTATGCCTGCCCATGCAATAAATAGGGCAAAGCCTTGTGAGGTAATAACCTCGGCTGTAATGCCGGTTCCGGCCTCGTTAGCTAACAGCTGGTGTGTAAAACTGCCGTTTAGCCAATCGGGGTAAAGCTTAGCTATTGTGGCAAAAAAGTACACGGCGCTTATCTGTGCCACCATAACCCAGCGGCACCACGCGGGCATGGTGTATTGTTTAATTTCGGGGTGTTGTGCGGCATCAATGCTTTTATAGCGGTTAGCCGGCATAAAACACATTATAAGGCTTATAAGCAGCAGCAGGTAGTAGTGGTTGTTGTACGATGTTTTTTGCATAAAATACACCGCGGCCCACAGTACTGTAAAGCTAATTATGCTAAAACGGTACTTGTACCCCAGCATAACCATTATGCCTAAAACCGACATTATAATAAAGCAGATGTACATGCCGTAGCCGGGTAGGGGCTGTAGCCACTCCATACCTATATGGGAGAAGGTAAATTTTGGCTCAATAAAATTTTGCGTTACCCAGCCTGTAAGCACTGCCCCTAAGGTTTCGCAGGCTAAAAGGAAACCAAAGAATATCCTGAAGAGCACCAGCGGTGCATTATCCGTTTGCCCGTACAGGAATTTTCTCATAGGTTTTTAAAATAGGCAGTAGCGTTTTCTTTGTCGTTGTGTAGCTGGGCTTTCAGGGCATCCAGCGAGGGGAATTTCTGTTCGTCGCGCAGGCGGCTGTGCAGGTTCAGTTTTATCTCTGCATTGTATATGTCGGCATCAAAATCAAAGAAGTTTACCTCTATGGTTTGGTACGTACCATCAACAGTGGGGCGCACGCCTATATTCAGCATGCCGTAAACCGTTTTTCCGTTTATTTCGGCAGATGCGGTGTATACGCCATTGGCAGGTATCAGTTTGTAGTCTTCAAGGGGTTTTATATTGGCAGTAGGGAAACCTATAGTGCGGCCCAGCTGCTTGCCCTGTGTTACGGTACCGGTTATAAAGTAGGGGTAACCCAAAAATTCATTTGCCAGCTGAATGTTTCCGGTAGCCAGTGCATTGCGCACCTTGGTAGAGCTTACAGGGGTTTGCTGCACTTCGTATGCCGAAATTTGTTCTACTTCAAAACCATATTCCTTACCCATTTCTATTAAATCCTGGGTGTCAGCCGTGCGGTTTCGCCCAAAACGGTGGTCGTGGCCTATTATTATTTTGGCTACGTTCAGCTTATCTACCAGTATGTCTTTTACAAACTCTTCGGCGGTAAGCCTGGAAAATTCAAGGCTGAAAGGATGTATTATAAGGTTGTCTACACCTTCGGCTTCCAGTAATGCGGCTTTTTCGGTCATTGTATTCAGCAGCTTAAATTCGCTGCCTTGTTGCAGTACCATACGCGGATGCGGAAAAAATGTAAGTACCACGCTTTCGCATTGCAGTGCTGCCGATGCCTGGCTAAGCCTATGCAGTAGTATTTTGTGCCCTGTGTGTACACCGTCAAAAGTACCCAGTGTAACTACGGTTTTTGCTTTGTGGGCAAAATCCATTATATCGTTGTAGACCCTCAAAATCTTTTTTCTTGTTATAGTGGCAAATTTAAGTTATTGCCTCAATATTCATTTTGTAAGAATGCAATAATTACCTAAAACCTTCAAATTTAACATAATTTGTCGGTGAATTGTACGAAATGTGTCGCCGAAAAACGTTAATAATCTGTTATCTTTGCCCCCTATTGATTACCTAAACACTATTAATGTAATGAAAAAACAATTCCTATTATGTGTAACCGCTATGCTGGGACTAACAGCTGGGTATGCGCAAACCAAAAGCCTGTGGGCAACCGTTACTCCTGAACGGGCGGCTGCAATGGGCGAGGTGAAGCCGGCTTTTAGCGAAGCAAAGAATATTACTTTGGTTACACTTGATGTTGCTGGCCTAAAAACCATACTGGCTACAGCACCACAACGTTTTACAGGACAACAGGGTGTAGTAATTACCCTACCTGCTGTAGATGGTACTACAGAACGTTTTAAAGTTGTGGAAGCGTCTAACTTTTCGCCGGCACTACAGGCGCAATTTCCTGAAATACGCTCGTATTCAGGTCAGGGTATAGACGACCCTACAGCTCACGTAAGGCTTAGTATTTCTCCTGCAGGAGTACAAACTATGGTACTAAGGGCTGACAAAAAAACAGAATTTATAGAGCCGTATACCAGCCAAAGCGAAGTATATGCACTATTTAATTCGGGTGCAAAACGCAAAAAAGGTGCTCTGCCGTTTACCTGTACTACCCAGGAAGACATGAGCCTTTTAAAAGCGTCGCAAAACCTTGCCAATAAATCGGCACTGTCTAACACTATGCAGTTTAAAACACTTAGGCTTGCGCTGTCTTGTACAGGTGAGTACGGTGCTTACTTTGGTGGCGCTACAGGTGCTCTTGCTGCTATGAACGCTACCATGACCCGTGTAAACGGTGTGTATGAGCTGGATCTTGCGGTAAACCTTATAATGATAGACAACGAAACGGACATTATCTACACTACGGCTTCATCAGATCCTTATTCTAATGCTTCGTCTATGGGTAACTGGAATGATGAGCTACAGGCTACACTTACCAGCGTTATTGGTGAGGCTAACTATGATATAGGTCACCTTTTTGGTAAAACTGGTGGTGGTGGTAACGCAGGCTGTATAGGTTGTGTGTGTACTAACAACCAAAAAGGTAGTGGTATTACTTCTCCTTCCGATGGTATACCTGAGGGTGATACGTTTGATATTGACTACGTAGCACACGAAATGGGCCACCAGCTTGGTGCAAACCACTCGTTTACTTTTAGCTGGGAAGGTACCGGAACAGCAGGTATATCTGCACAGACTGAGCCTGGTAGCGGAAGCACCATTATGGGCTATGCTGGTATAACAGGTACTACCGATATACAAGCACACTCTGACGACTATTTTACATACAGCAACCTGTACCAAATTCAGTATAACCTGAGTACTAAAAGCTGCCCTGTAACTATAGATCTTACAAATGCTGATTTTACAGTAGACGCAGGTTCTACTTACAGCATACCAAAAGGTACTGCTTTTGTGCTTACTGCTGCCAATACTGCAAACAACCCTTCAAACATTACGTACTGCTGGGAACAAAACAACCCGGGTTCTAACAGTACTTCAGGTGATAACAGTTTTGCACTAACCACTAAAACTGCAGGTCCTATATTCCGTTCATTACCTCCTACATCGTCTCCTACACGTTATTTCCCTGCATACAGCAGTGTATTAAGCAACACGCTTACATCAAACTGGGAAAGTGTATCTGGTGTGGCCAGGACGCTTATTTTTACGCTAACCGGTAGGGATAATGCCGATGGTGGCGGACAAACTAAATATGATAACGTAAACATTGTTGTAAAGAGCGTAGGTCCGTTCCAGGTTACCTCTCAAAACGATGCCGATACTTCATGGGCTTTAAACAGCCAGCAAACCGTAACATGGGATGTGGCAGGTACTACAGCTAACAACATTAACGTATCTCAGGTAAACATACTACTTTCTACAGACGGTGGCGAAACATGGGCATACACACTTGCATCAGCTACAGATAATGATGGTAGCGAAACTATTACCGTACCTTCTGGTGCTTCGGGTACTAACTGCCGTATCATGGTACAGAGTGTGGGTAACGTATTCTATGCCCTTAACCAAAAGAACTTCCCTATAGGATATACAGTAGTTACTAATTGTAATACATTTACTAACAGTACCGGTCTTACTATTCCTGATAACGGTTCTGCATATACAAGCCAAACCCTTGCGGTATCTGGCCTTACAGGTACTATATCTGCAGTAAATGTGTATGTTAATGCTACGCATACTTATGTAAGCGACCTTATTATTAATGCAGTTAACCCTGCAGGTACATCGGTAAGCCTATGGAACCAGCAGTGTACCAGCAACCAGGATATAGACGTTACTTTTAGCGACAGTGGTAGCGATGTAACTTGCGATACTCCTACAACAGGTACATACAAGCCACAGTCAGTGCTTTCTGCGTTTAACAACGCTACTTCGCTAAACGGTAACTGGAGGCTGCGTGTAAGGGATACTTACAGTGGCGATACCGGTACCATTAACAACTGGTCGCTTGAAATTTGTACACAACAGGTTACTGCTGCTATTGCAGATTACGGCCTTACTGATTTTACACTGTACCCTAACCCTAACAACGGTTCGTTTACAGTACAGTTTACATCTCAAAGCCAAAACGATGTGCTTGTAATGGTACACGATATACGTGGCAGGCTTGTATACAACAACAAGTTTGACAACACCGGTCTTGTATCGGGTACTGTTAACCTTAACAATGCTGAGCAGGGTGTATATCTTGTAACCGTACAAGATGGTAACCGCAGCGAAACCCGTAAAGTAGTAGTGAAATAATTCACTCCCGCTATATAAGACAGAATGGCGCCCCGCAAAGGGCGCCATTTTTGTTAGTTTGTGGTAGCTTTTTGGTCTAATTTAAAAATAAATAATAAATTAGCTTTAAATCAATCCAATTATGAAGACAGTAATACAAATCCTTTTTATCTACATGATTTTTTTTTCTGCAGCCTATTCACAGGCACCTGCGGATTTTGCTATAATATCGCCAAACAGTAGTTTGCAGTGGCAAGGTGCTTCACAGCATACCATATTATGGAATGTGGCCAATACTGCTAATGATGTACCGTATGTTGATATTTTGTTATCTACCGATGGAGGTGTTACTTATACTGAACCCCTTGCCTTAAAAGTGCCCAATGATGGGTCAGAAATGGTTATAATTCCGGATATTGCCGGTGTTGCAAACAAGATAAAAGTGAGGAAATATAATGATGATTCATTTTCTGATGCATCGGATAATGATTTTATCATCACAGCAGCAGGTGCTGATTTCACATTGAATTACACTGATGAAAGAACTATAATGTTTTGCCAAGATGATGTGAGTTTTGATATAGAGTATCAAGCCTTAAACGGTTTTAGCAATGAAACGGTTATTAGTATTGCTACAAACAGTCAATTTACTGCGTCATTTAATTCAACGATTCAAGAAAGCGGTATCGTGCATATAGAGCTTAGCGGATTTGCTATGTATGGACCATCCATGTATCCTGTTACCATAATGGCTATGTCTGGTAATATAGTTAAAACTATCAAATTATACATCTGTTTAAAATATCATAATATATATATAAATAATCAAACGCAATCATTTACACAAGGAATAGCACCTACTAAGTTTCCTTTTGTTTGGTATATTGATATCGCCTATTATACAGGTCAGGTCTTTGGTACAGAACCTATAGATGTTACCCTTGAAATTGCCAGCGATATGAATTTTGAAAATATTCTTGAGTCTGCGACTTTAAGTTCTCTTCCTCCTAACCCTCAGATTTCTGGAATTTATATGGATTATGTTAGCTATTTGCCTGAGATGTCTTTTGTGGTAGATGAAACTTATTATTGGCGACTTAGATTTACCGATGGTTGCTCTGTTACTTATCCAACACATACATTTGTAGCAAGCTCAACTGAATGTAATAGCTATGCCTCATCTGATATTCCGGTTGAAATTCCGGCAGCTTATCCTGCAACTGTAACTTCTACAGCATATTTTCCTGTGCCAAGCTATACTCCTGCAATTTATCAGTTGTTTAGCGTTGATGTCAATATTGCCCATCCGAATATAGAGGAACTTAGGGTTAAAGTTGTTTCACCGCAGGGGGATGTTTGGGTTTTGTATAATGGTTGTGGTGGAGGAGAAAATATAGACGCGCAATTTAATTATTCAGGAGCCGATATAGATTGCAGTAGTAACAATGGTATTTCCGGAGATGTCCGGTTAAGTTTTCAAACGCTATATAACCTTCCGCAAGGTTTCTGGACATTAGAGGTAGAAGATTTGGTAGGGGGTAATGGTGGGTTCATCAACAGTTGGTCTTTAAATTTTTGTACAACTTTATTACCTGGATCTCTTTCAACGCCAGAAAATACTTCCCCAGATAAGTTTGAAGTATTTCCTAATCCAAACAATGGATCTTTTACAGTTTCTTTTAACTCGCTAACCAATAATGATATACATGTTTGCGTGTACGATCTGGCAGGTAGGCAGGTATATAGCAATGATTTTAAAAACACTGGTGCTTTTTTAACAGATATAAACCTTAATAATGTGCAAAATGGTGTGTACCTTGTAACTGTACAGGACGGTAACCGTAGCGAAACCCGTAAAGTAGTAGTGAAGTAATTCACTCCCGCTATATAAAACAGAATGGCGCCCCGAAAAGGGCGCCATTTTTTATTTTAAACGGGCATCGCCCGGAGTATATTTTACAGATGTATTATTTTCCGTTAAAAGTGCTCATGGTATTGGCTATGCCCGATAAGGCAAACTCGCGTATGGCATCAGCCGATTTGTCCAGGCGTTCGCTAAGGGTGGTTTTTTCCTCATCGCTCCATTCGCCCAGCACATAGTTTACCTGCTGGCCCTTTTTAAAGGCGTCTGTTATCCCGAATCGGAAACGTGGATAGTCGGCACTGTTCAGTATTAGTTGAATGTTCTTAAGCCCGTTATGGCCGCCGTCGCTGCCTTTGGCTTTTATACGAAGGGTACCAAAGGGTATATTAAGGTCATCAGTAACCACAAGCAGGTTTTCTTTGGGTATGTTTTCTTTGTCCAGCCAGTATTTTACCGCCTTGCCGCTCAGGTTCATGTAGGTGTTTGGCTTTAGCAGTATCAGGGTACGGCCTTTCAGCTTGTACTCGGCTACCTGGCCCAGCTTGGCAGTTTCCCAGCTCAGGTTTTCCTGCTGCACTATACGGTCCAGTATTTTAAAGCCTATGTTGTGGCGCGTGTTTACATATTCGGCACCCGGATTTCCCAGGCCCGCGATAAGGAATTTTTTCATCGGGTCTACAGGTTCTATTTCTTTTTTACCGCTAAATATATTGGTAAGCCATTTCATGGGACAAAGATAACAGATTTGCGGTAAGCGGAGGCAAGCGGGTGAAAAAGGTAAACTACTCCACTACCACCTTTTTTGTTACCGCACTATTGCCCGAAGCTATAACCACCATATACACGCCCTTATCTAATCCCGAAACATTTATGGTGTTATCCTGCGGGTTGCTGAATTCGCGAACAAGCCTGCCCGAAATATCAAGCAACTTTACATTATCTGCCGCTGTATTGCCTAAACTAATGTGGAGTACATCAGTGGCAGGGTTAGGATATAGCGCTGCCCGTAGCTTCGTATTGGTTTTAACTCCCATAGTGCACGATTCGGTATAGCCATAGGTCATGCTGTATCCGTACACATTCCACTCAGAATAGGGGTATTGCCCGGCCTGTGCCACGTCTTCATCGTCTATTTCTATGCATACGCTTAGTGTTCCTTCTACAGGGAAAGGATAGCCTACAATTATTTGCATATCAGGATTGTTGTTCCCGTTTTTCAGGTTGATGTAATTAAGGCCGCCATCTGCATAAAGGTATTTGATATTTGGATTATTGCTCAGGTCTATTTCGGTGAAACTGTTAAACGGATATACATCGCCACCCGATGATATATACAAATATTCTAAAAGGGGATTTGCCGAAACATCAAGTTGTGTAAGCATATTCCCGCTACAGTCTAAATATTTAAGCCCAGACATTGTACTTACGTTAAGCGATTCTATTAAGGTGTTGCCTATAGTTAGTTTTTCAAGGTTGATAAAGGCTTCAATACCGGTAACATTACTGATATAATCATCAGGATAAACCATGGGTTGTGGACTAATTATTAGTTCTGTAACAGCTTCAGCATCGGCTGTGGCTATTTGCCCGTTGGTTACACCATCGCTGTCTATGCCAAGATTTATAAGCTGCTGCTCAAATTTTGGGTCGGGGATGCTTGTGGTTTGAGCACTTATGTATTGTGCAGAAAGTAGGGTAACGGCAATGGCTAACAGGTAAAGTGGGGTAGGTGTTTTCATAATTGCTTGGTTTTTTTAGTCTTGCTAATGTATGAATTTTTTGTCAAGATAAACCGGACCCGTAAAAAAAGAAACCCCCTGATTGCTCAGGGGGCCTCTACTGTGTATGAGAAAGTATTTGCATTAATTCCACCCACCGCCCAGTGCGCGGTAGATGTTTACCATGGCGTTCATTTGCTGCATTTTTGTTTCTATAAGGTCAAATTTAGACTCCAGTGCATCGCGCTGTGTCATCAATACTTCCATATAGTCGGCACGTGCCGATTTAAACAGGTCGTTAGATATGTTTATCGACTGTGTAAGGGCATCCACTTCCTGCGCTTTCAGGCTGTAGCTGTTTTGCAGGTTGTCTATTTTGCTCATTTGGTTAGCCACCTCTATATACGCGTTCAGTATTTTCTGCTCGTAGTTATAGGCTGCCTGTACCTGCTTAGCATTAGCGCTTATGTAAGCTGCCTTAATGGCGTTCCTGTTAATAAGCGGTGCTGCAAGCTCGCCTGCCAGTGTATAAATAATAGACTGCGGCTTTATAAGGTAGCTTGGGTTAAACGCCTGGTAGCCTAAACCGCCAGAGATGCTAAGGCTTGGGTAAAAGCGCGCTTTGGCTACTTTTATGTCAAGCTTAGACGCTGCAAGTTCCATTTCGGCCTGCTTAATGTCTGGGCGGTTAGCCAATAGCTGAGACGGTATGCCCGATTTTACAATGTTTGGCATTAGTGTAGCAAAGGCATCAGTGCTGCGTTTTACAGGCTGAGGGAAACGGCCTACAAGGAAGTTAATGCGGTTTTCTGCTTCAACTATCTTCTGCTTTATTTCGTACTGTAGGCTTTGTGTGTTTAGCACCTGTGCCTGGAAACGTTTTACGGCAAGCTCAGTAACACGGGCCGACTCTTTTTGCAGCTTTACAATTTCAAGCGCGTTTGTTTGTATCTGTATGTTCTGGTTTACCAGTTGCAGCTGGTTATCCAGTGCCAGTAGCTCGTAGTACGAGTTAGCTATTTCTGCCACAAGGTTAGTTACCATAAAGTTTTTACCTTCTACAGAGGCCAGGTACCTGCTTACTGCCGCTCTTTTGGCATTGTGCAGTTTACCCCATACGTCTATTTCCCAGTCGGCACGCAGGCTGGCGCCATAGTTTTGTAGTGGTTCAGGGTTTTCTTTACCGTCTACTATGTCTATGTTGCGTTCCAGTGCGCCCTGGGTGGTATAGCGCGATGCCTTGGTAACATCGGCTCCGGCACCTACGCCTACAAACGGAAGGTATTCCCCTTTACGGGCACGTACTTCGCTTTTTGCAATTTCTATTTCCTGTAGGGTAATGTTTAGCTCCTGGTTATTAGTCAGTGCTGTGTTTATTAGTTCCTGCAGGTTAGGGTCTGTAAAATATTCTTTCCATTTTACAGTAGCGGTACTGGTAGTATCGGTTACTGTAGTACTGGTATAAGAGCCCGGGGTGTTTTTGTTTTCTGCCTTCTGTACTACGCCGGGTACGCTACAGGCCGTAAAGGCTGCCGCAACCATAGTTGCGGCAAGGCTTTTATATATGATGTTCTTTTGCATGGTTATTCGGTTTCGTCTACTTCTTTAAAATCATCAATAGCATGAGCAAGGTGTTCTGAAAGCGGATTTTCATCTTCGTACTTAATCAGCTTCCTTCCGTCTGCAAGCTTGCCAAATATAAAGTACAAGCCCGGTACAATAAGTACCCCGAATACAGTACCGAAAAGCATACCACCCAGTGCGGCAGAACCCAGTGTACGGTTACCAATAGCACCTGCACCGCTGGCAATGATAAGTGGTATAAGACCGGCAATGAACGCAAACGAGGTCATAAGGATAGGGCGGAAACGTACCTTGGCGCCTTCTATGGCAGCATCGAGTATGCTAAGCCCTTCGTGTCGTTTCTGCACCGCAAATTCCACGATAAGTACCGCGTTTTTACCGAGCAGACCCACGAGCATGATGAGGCCAATTTGTGCATAAATGTTGTTTTCCAGACCCATCATTTTAAGCAGGAAGAACGAACCGAAGATACCTACCGGAAGTGAGAACACTACAGCAAGCGGAATAATAAAGCTTTCGTACTGTGCAGCAAGTACAAAGTAAACGAAGGCAAGTACAATACCGAAAATGTATAGCGACTCGTTACCACGGTTAGACTCGTCATAAGATAGACCTTCCCATGCTATGTCATATCCTTTAGGTAGTTTCTTGGCTACTTCGCGTACTGCAGCAATAGCATCGGCGGTAGTATATCCTTTAGCAGGCAGACCCTGTATAGCAGCCGAGTTGTACATGTTATAACGTGTAATCTCGTTTGGCCCCTGTCCTTTTTTAAGTGTCATAAAGGCTGAGTAAGGTACCATTTCGCCCTGGTCGTTTTTCACGAAAAGGTTAAGGATATCCGATGGCATTCTCCTGAATTTAGGGTCAGACTGAACGAATACTTTAAAGAAACGGTTAAACTTAATGAAGCCTTGCTCGTATGTACTACCAATAAGGATGTTAAGGTTTTCCATAGCCTTACCTATAGATACACCTTTTTGCATGGCCAGGTTGTTGTCTATTACCAGCTCGTACTGAGGGTAGTTTGCAGCAAAGAAGGTAAACAGGCCGGTAAGTTCTTTACGCTTGCCTAGTTCTTCCATAAACTGCTTGTTTATTTTGTCAAAATCCTGGTAGTCTGTAGTAGTGTTTTTATCAAGAAGACGCATAGAGAAACCGCCCGATGAACCGAAACCTGGTATTGCAGGTGGCTCAAAGTACTCAATTTTGGCACCCAGGTTCTTGGTTTTTTCCTCAAGTTCTTCCATGATTTCGGTTACCTTTTTAGACCTTTCATCCCATGGTTTAAGGTTGATAAGACAGGTACCGGCGTTAGATCCACGACCTTCGGTCATAATCTCGTAACCCGCAAGTGATGTTACCGATTCTACACCTTCTGTTTCCTCACAAATTTTAAGTAGCCTTTGCGACACCTGGTTTGTGGTTTCAAGCGTAGACCCCGGAGGCGTTTGTATAATAGCGTAGATGGTACCCTGGTCTTCACTTGGTATGAAACCAGATGGAAGTACTTTGTTTATAAAGTATGTACCGGCACAGAAGGCAAGCAGTACAATAAAAGTAAACGTCCTTAGGCTTACAATTCTTTTCAGTACGGCTACATACCTGCCTGTAAGTTTGTCAAATCCGCGGTTAAAGCCATCCATGGCACGTGTAAACAGGTTACTCTTCTTTTCATGACCGTGGTGGTTTTTAAGCAGCATGGCACAAAGTACCGGAGTAAGCGTAAGCGCAATGATGGCCGAGATAACAATGGAACTGGCCATGGTAATAGAGAACTGGCGGTAGAAGGTACCCACCGGCCCGCTCATAAACGAGATAGGGATGAATACCGAAACCATTACCGCTGTAATAGCTATAATTGCACCACTGATTTCGCCAAGTACTAAACGTACTGCGTTGTATGGCGATATGTGCGGAATTTCCTCAAACTTGGCGTGTACGGCCTCTACCACCACAATGGCGTCGTCTACCACAATACCAATAGCAAGTACAAGCGCAAACAGCGTTACAAGGTTTATAGAGATACCAAAGAACTGTATTACAAAGAATGCACCCACCAGTGATACCGGTACCGCAAGGATAGGGATAAGCGTAGACCTCCAGTCGCCCAGGAATACAAATACCACAAGCGCCACAAGGATAAACGCATCGCGTAGGGTGTCTATAACCTGTTCTATTGAAGCATCAAGGAACTTAGATACGTCGTAGCTAATTTTGTAGTTTACTCCCGGAGGGAATGATTTTTTCATTTCCTCAAGTTTCACTTTTACCCTTTCAATAACCTCGTTAGCGTTACTACCGTAGTTTTGTTTAAGTACAATAGACGCAGACGGGTGCCCGTCAAGGTCTGAGTAAATATCAAAGAATTCGGCGTTAAGCTCTGCACGGCCTATGTCTTTCAGCTTTATGGCTTCACCATTAGCATTGGCGCGTATAATTACGTTGTTGTACTGCTCAGGGGTGTTAAACTGCCCTTTGTAGGTAAGTACGTATTCCAGCGACTGTGCTGCAATACCCGAACTTTGGCCTATACGTCCCGGACGGCCTATGATACTCTGCTCACCCAGCGCTTCCATTACCTCTTCGGTAGATACGTTGTATGCCCTCATGCGCTCCGGGTCCAGCCATATACGCATAGCATATATCCTTGAACCAAGAATCTGGCTACGTCCCACACCCTTAATCCTGTTAATTTCAGGAAGCATGTTTACGTTAGCATAGTTATACAAGAACTTTTCGTCCATGTTTTTATCCGTAGAGTATAAGTTTACGTACATAAGCATACTCGGCTGAATAGGGGTGATAACCACACCCTCACGCTGTACCAGTTCCGGTAGCAGCGGCATTACTTGGTCTACCCTGGTTTTTACCCTGATTACCGCCTGGTTAGGGTCGGTTCCGGGTTCAAAGATAATCCTTAGGGTAGCTTCACCGGCACTGGTAGCATCTGTAGCCATATACCTCATGTCCTGAACACCGTTTATAGAGTTTTCAAGGGTAATAAGGGTAGACTTTACAAGTACATCAGCACTTGCGCCGGGGTAGGTAATAAATATGTTTACTGTAGTAGGCGCAATTTCGGGGAACTGCGCTGTGGGCAATTGTACTATTGCCAGCACACCCATAAACACAATCATAATAGAAATTACGATTGCAAATACAGGCCTTTGTATGAATTTAGTGAACATTGCTTTCTCGTTTTTAAATTACACGTTTATTCAGCATAAAGCTCCAGGTGCGATAGTACTTTTTCCGGTTTTTCCAGGGTGTACTCTATCTTCTCGTTTTCTTTTACAAGACGCAAGCCTTCAAGAAGGATTTTGTCGCCTGTGTTAAGCCCTTTGCTTATAATAAATATGTGCGGAATCTCGGCAGCAATGGTAACTTCACGTGATTTAACCTCGTTGTTCTTGTCTATAACATACACATACTTTTTCTCAAGTACTTCAAATGTAGCTTTCTGAGGGATAAGCATAGCGTTTTTGTATGGTTGTGTCATTTCCACATTACCGGTTTCACCATGCCTTAGCAGTCCTTCAGGGTTAGGGTAGGTGGCCCTAAATGCTATGTTACCGGTTTCGTTATTAAAGTCGGCCTCTATGGTTTCTACCACACCTTTGTGGTTAAACTCTTTTCCGTTTGCCATTTTAAGGCCCACTTTTACTTTGTCTTTAGCGTTGTAAAGCGCCGTTTTGTAGTCAAGGTATTCTGCTTCAGGTACGTTAAAGTATACCCACATCTGGCTGTTGTCAGACAGTTCTGTAAGCAGGTCGCCTTCTTCTACAAGGCTACCCAGCCTTACGTGGAAACGGTCTATAATACCATCAAACGGAGCGCGTATTTCAGTAAACTGAAGGTGCACTTTTGTAAGGTTAAGCTCTGCTTTTGCCTTGTCCCATTTAGCTTTGGCCATAGCCAGCTCGTTAGGAGCTACTACATTGGTTTCGGCAAGCCTTTTGGTGTTTTTGTATTCTATTTCAGCATAGCTTGCCTCAGCTTCTGCTTTTTCCATTTCGGCCCTGTATAAGTTTGGCATAATCTGGAAAAGTAACTGCCCCTGCTTTACGTGCTGACCTTCATCGATAAAGATTTTTTCTACATAACCGTGTTCCTGCGCACGCAGTTCTATGTGGCGTATGGACTTAATTTGTCCTACATAGTCTTTAGTAATGGTGGTGTCCTTTACTAAAGGGTTAGTAACTAAAAATTTCGTCTCTTCTGCCTTTTCTTCTTCTTTCTTTTGGCAGCTGGTATTAAATAACAGGGTACATACCCCCATTATCATTACAAATTTCTTCATAATAACTCGCTTTTTAATGCAATTCAACTTTCTCAATAAATTTTTATAGGATACTGTATGGTATTACAGGATAAGATACGCTGTGGCGTATAAAGGGCGGTGTATACAACGGTGCGTACAGCCCGGGTTAGGGTAAAATCAAATGCGGAAAACGCTAAACAGTATGTGCCATTTACCCGACGGTATAAATAAAAACAGCCTGCAGGTATGCAAGCTTTGTAGTGTGGTAAATGTATATGCGTCTGCCGGTACAAGCAGGTTGTAAGCAGGGGTGTAGTTGCCGCTTATGGCAGCAAGTTTTTTAAATGTAAGTGCTTTAAAAGCGCTTAGCTCGTCTTCCTCTTCCTCGGTATCAGTAGGGTCTACTTTATCAAAGGCTTTAACGGTTTCAAAAACGGTTGTTTTGTAAGACGCCTCGGTAAGGGTGGTTGTTTTTTGAGATTCGTTTGTAAAGATGCTTTGTGTAGCCTGTAAAGTGTCTTTAACCAGTAGGTTACTGTAGCCGGTGTGTGCATGCAGCTTTCCGCATACAGTAACCAGTACAAGTACCAGGTAGGTTAAATATTTTACAAACAATTTTTTCATCGGGTCACGAAATTTTTAAACCGGTGTTTTTACAGAGGGGGCATTTGCTGAAAAAAACGGGATATATGTATTCCGCTGTTTTAACGTTAATTGCCCTTTACGTATAAAACTCTGGCAAAGATATGCCAAAGATGGTGCCAATAAAACGGGGAATTATTAAGATTTCCTTAGGATTGGTGTGGGGTGGTGCCGGAAAACGTTGTAGGGGTTTTGAGATGTCTCCACTTTGCTGCGCTTCGGTCGACATGGAAGAACTTGGAAGTTTTACGTATTTCTCGCATTCCGAAGATATGCTCTGTGTGCTTCACTAAAATGATTAAAGACTTTGGCAGACTTTGCACTTCCTTAGGGAAACTTTGGGTAATAGCTTCTCTGTGTTACAAGTTATAAAATAGGGGCATAAAAAAAAGCGTCCCCTTTTGAGGACGCTTTTGGTATATCGAAAAGATAAAATTATTTTTTCTTTCCTTTTGCAGGAGCTTTTGCAGCTTTTGCAGCTTCTTGAGCAGCTTTCATAGCCGCACGAGAAATACGTACCTGAGCGATAACAGTGTTATCTGGCTGAAGTAGTTTGTAACCGTCCTGAGGAAGTTTAGTGATGTAAAGTTTGTTACCCATCTCTAGCTCAGTGATGTCAGCCTCAATGAAGTCTGGCAGGTTAGCAGGAAGAGCACGTACTTTAAGTTTACGTTGGTTAAGACGTAGTACACCACCGGCCATTACACCTTTAGAGTTACCTACAACTTTTACAGGAACTTCCATAGTGATTTCTTTATCAGCGTGTAGCTGGTAGAAGTCAATGTGAAGGATTTTGTCTGATACCGGGTCAAACTGAATGTCTTGCAGGATAGCGTTGTAAGAAGCGCCGTTAGCAAGTTCAATTACAACTGTGTGTACGTTTGGAGTGTACACAAGGCTTTTAAATGCCTTATCTTCAGCTGTAAAGTGTACTGGTTGTTCTCCTCCGTATAACACGCAAGGAACCATTCCAGCATTACGTGCTGCACGCGTTGCCGCTTTACCCACGCTTTCTCTTTCAGATCCTTTGATCGTAATTGATTTCATTTGAAATAATTATATAATTAATAAAATAAGTTACTACTGTAAAAACTTGCCGCTTATAGATACGTTGTTTTGTACCATGTGCATTACCTCGGCAAACAGGCCTGCGCAGCTTACCACCTTAATTTTAGGGGTTTCCTTCTTAAGTGGAATACTGTCGGTAACTATAAGCTCCTTCAGCTGCGAGTTTTCTATTTTTTCGTAAGCCCCGCCGCTTAGTATGGCATGTGTACATATAGCGCGTACGCTAAGTGCACCTTTTTCCATCATCAGGTCGGCAGCCTTGGCTAGCGTTCCGCCGGTGTCTATCATATCGTCTATTAATATGATGTTTCGACCTTTAACGTCGCCTATCAGCTCCATTGTTTCAATCTTGTTAGCTTCCTTACGCTGCTTGTAGCATATTACTACGTCGCTGCCCAGAAACTTAGAGTAAGCGTAAGCCCTTTTACTACCACCCATATCCGGTGAGGCTATGGTAAGGTTGTCCAGGTTAAGCGCCTTAATGTGTGGTACAAAGATGGTTGATGCAAACAGGTGGTCTACCGGTTTCTCAAAAAATCCTTGTATCTGGTCTGCGTGCAGGTCCATGGTCATTATCCTGGTAGCACCTGCCGATTCTAATAATTTAGCAACAAGCTTAGCTCCTATTGGTACACGAGGCTTGTCTTTACGGTCTTGCCTTGCCCACCCGAAGTAAGGTATTACTGCGGTAATGTGCCTTGCCGAAGCCCTTTTGGCTGCATCTATCATTAGTAGCAGTTCCATAAGGTTGTCTGAGCTCGGGAAGGTAGAGCATACTAAAAATACCCTTAGTCCCCTTATAGATTCCTCAAACGAAGGTTGAAATTCTCCATCGCTGTAATGCGAAAGCGATACCTTTCCTAAAGGGATGCCGTAGCTTGCGGCTATCTTTTCGGCCAGATAGGTGCTTTGTGAGCACGAAAATATCTTAGCTTCAGGTTCAATGTATGACATTTTAATCTGCTGTTTAGTAGTTTGTTAGTGTGTGTTGTTTCTAAACAGGGTGCAAATTTAGAAATTTAATTTTATACGGAAAGTAATTTACCTTGTATTTTTCCTTGTTTTAAAGATAATTTTTTATTTTTGCACCGTTAAAATTGCTAATGCAATAAGCCTGGATGGCGGAATTGGTAGACGCGCACGACTCAAACTCGTGTACTACGGTGTGTGGGTTCGATTCCCACTCCAGGTACAAAAGCTTCATAGAAATATGAAGCTTTTTTGTTTTTACTACTTTGTGAAGTTGTTTAATACAACAGATACAAAAAAAAGAGCCGGCGTACGCATACACCGGCTACAATGAATAAATATTTTTAACCTTATACTACAGTAAGGGTTATTGTTTAGCGGTAGCTGTTTTTGCCGCGTCAAACATTAGTTGCACATCGGCGGGGCTGTAATCGCTAAACTGGTCAGGATTTTGGTCGTAGCTCATTCCTTCCTGTATAATTATACAGCCTTCGGCAGTATTAACACCCACTGTAAACGAAAGCTCGCCGTCTTTTTTTGCTTTTACAAAAGCCGTTGGCTCATCTACGGTTAGTTTGTCAAAGCTTGGGTTAAGCTCCTTGTCTGTGGTCATTTCTTTAATTAAAGAAACGTTGTCTTCAGCCGATCCGTCGCGTTTTGCAAGGGTAAGCTTAAATAACTTGCCTCCGTAAACATACAGTTCGCCATCGGTAGTACTCTTAATTACTTTAGCATCCTTTGGAGCTTTTATTACTACGGGTATACCTTCGGCACTAAGGTCCAGGTCTGTAAATTCGGCAAAAACCAGTGGCTTTTCGGCGGCAGCTTCGGTTTCGGCGGCGGCTTTAGTGTCTTTGTCGCCTTTACAGCTGTACGTTAGTAGTGTTAGTGCAGCAATGGCACCCATAAGAATCATTTTTTTGTTTTTCATGATTGGTTGATATTAAATGAATTATTGATTAATTTTTTAATTCATAAAACGCCACGGAAAAGCATAAGAATACATGCAAATTGTATTTCATAACAATGCGCTATAAATCCTTTTTGATTAACAGATGTGCGTTCTGATAATTTTTGGTTTGGTTTTTAATCAGGCTCTCACGGCATAATCATCGCAAAAAGCCTAAATCTTGGTTTGGTTGTTTATCCTACTTGGGTTGGTTTACAAGCACGATGCATTACAAATATAACAATTCTGTTTAAAAACAAATGGTTTTATGAAAAATATTCTCACAAAACCATTTGTTTTTTCTTTTTTCATACTTGTTAGTACCTTACTTTATCGTCTTTTTCCTGCCATAGCTTGAATGCCTTTATGGCTTCTTCGGGCATAAACTGTACCGCCGGTATGGTTCTTTCTGCTGTGCTTTTTTCTATTTCGTCGTAAATAAAGGAGTCGTCAAACCCTATGTTTTTGGCATCGGTCTTGGTGTTGCCGTAGTATATTTTACCTATCCGTGCCCAGTAAATAGCCGACAGGCACATGGGGCAGGGCTCGCATGAGGTGTATATTTCGCAACCGCTAAGGTCAAATGTGCCCAGTGCTGTGCAGGCTTCGCGTATGGCGGTAACCTCGGCGTGCGCCGTAGGGTCGTTGGTTAGGGTTACACGGTTATTGCCTATGGCTACTATTTTGTTGTCTTTAACTATTACCGCCCCAAAAGGCCCGCCGCCCAGGGCTACGTTATCTTCGGCCTTCTTTATAGCCTGAAGCATAAAATCCTTTTCCATTTTTGCTGTTTTGGTTTATAACAAAAATAGCAGGTTTTGTGTTTAAAATATTTTTTCAATGAATTAAATAACAGTAAACATTACAACCCGTAAAACTTTACAGCATTATGGTATAAAATGTTTTCCTGCTGGGCAGGGGAGAAGTGTGCAATGTGTGTTTTTACCAAATTGAGCCAACGGGTATACGTGCCGGCAAGCTGCACCACAGGCCAGTCACTTCCAAAAACCACACGGTTTGTACCAAAGCTGTCCAGCACCACATCCATACAATCTTTAAGCTGTACTTCATTGCAGTTGCGCCAATGGTCCTCAGTGAGCAACCCCGACAGCTTGCAGTATACATTCGGGTTTTGTGCCAGTAGTTTTATCTGTGCTTTCCATTCGGATATGTTGCCTGTACGGAGCGATGGCTTGGCGCAATGATCCAGTATGTAAGGCTGGTTTGGTAGCTTTTCGGTTAGGGTAATGGCATCGGCCAGCTGGTGCCCAAGGATAAGTATATCGTAGGTGTAGCCATAGTGTCCTAATTTTGCGATGTTTTCCAGTACAGTTTCGCGCTGCAAGAAGCCCTGGGCTTCATCCTGTACCATATACCGGAAGCCTTTCAATTTGGCGTGATTCTTATACGATTTAAGCTCTTCTTCTATACCGGGTGAGGATAGATCAATCCAGCCTACAACACCTTTTATAAAATCATTTTCGGCAGCCAGTTGCAGTAAAAAACGATTTTCTTCAGGGCTTTGGTCGGCCTGCACCGCTATGCAGCCTGCACCGCCGTTAGCGTTAAATACCGGCAATGCATCTTCGGGTAAAAAGTCGCGCTGTATTACCTTCATGTCATCATTTATCCAGGCATCGCGTACCGGGTGGTATTTCCAGAAATGTATGTGCGAGTCTAAAATCATGGCGGGGGAGTATTACAGCGAAAAAATCTTATCCATCAGTATCCACTTTTCACCGGGTTTTGCATGGGATAGGGCACGCTGGTATTTCCACATCAGTTGTTCCCATTCCTGTACTTTTGGGTTGGCCGCATCCGAAGCGCTTTTTGCCTCAAATGAAAAGCTATCGTTTACCTCCATTAGCATAAACAGGCGGTTTCCGGTACGGTATATTTCCAGGTTTTCTACACCTGCTCCGGTAATGCTTTGCTGTATTTCGGGCCACACTGCCTTATGGTAGTTTTCGTATTCTGCTATCAGGGCAGGGTCATCGGCAAGGTCAAGGGCAAGGCAGTATCTTTTCATTTAATATGAAGTTTTATGCTAAGAGGTTTACTATAACGATTGATGCTTTTTACAAAAATAGCATAAAACCCGGTTGCAAAAACTAAGGTAAATTGCGAAAATAGTAAGCGATTTTATCCGTAAAGCTATTGTGTAGTGATTATTGTAAGCCTATTTGTACCAGCTAACGGTTCCTTTATTGTAATATCCTATGGAATTTTCTGTGAGAAAAACAAAACTATCCGGCCCGGTAAAAGTAAACTCGGTAACATTCATACGATAGCCTACAGAAGCCGCCATGCCATAGTTCCAGTGTATTTTTGGGTTACATATAAATTCTTTGCTGTATTGCCCCGCCGTATTACGTTCTATCCTGAAAAAACCTTCACTGCTGTAGTAATAAAAATGCTTGTTGTAGGGGTTGTATGCTACGGGGCCTAAGTACTCTATTAATTCCGGGTCTTTTTTTTGTGAGTCGAATTTTAGCAGGTTGTTAAGAGTGTATCTTGTGTAACAGCCTTCTTCGTATTTCTCAAATATTGTAAGGCTTCCGCTCAGGTAAAAATGCATAAGGCTTTCGCTTGTTAAAAAATCGCCTTTTTCATTTTCGGCAATCCCTTTTATAGGTTGGTGAAATGTAGCTTCAGGAATTTCAAAATAGGGTATAGCTTGTCCTTCACTTTGCCGGGTCTTCTTTTTTATCGCTTCTTTTTGTTGTTTTCGGCTCCTTTTGGGGGCATAGTATTTCCCGGTTGTTTCGGCTATGTCTTCCGGCTGAAATGTTTTATAATCATAATACTTTTTGTCGATAAGATTAAAAAAAGTAATACCGCCGCCAAACTCTCCGTTGTCATATCCCATCCAGATTGAGCCTTTGCTGTCCGTGAAATAGTTGTTTGCTATGGGCAGGTACTTTTCTATTGCTTCTCTATATGTTCCGTAACCTATCCCTGTGGCATCATAAGTAGTTTCGTTTATGTATATTCCTTTTGAGGTTACTGCCACAGGTGTATTGCCGGCATCAAAAAGCATGGCATGTATTTCGCCTTGTAGTTTAGGAAGTTCCTTAACCTGACTTTCACGTTTTTTAAAAATGCTGTTATCTTTTATATAATAGAGCGTATTAAGATTGTCTTTTGCAATAGCCTGCACTCCATTGTTAATGACAATATGTAATGAATCACCGCCAATAATCCATTCGTGAAGTTCACCTGCCGTGTTTGTTGCGTATAAAGTATCATGCAGTACTAACATTTTGTTGTATACAACAGGGACGGGGGGTATTTGGCTTTGCGCAAAAAGCAATTTGCTGCAAAGTATTAAGATGGCTGTTATGTATTTCATATTGAGGTGGTTGAGTTTTTGTAAAAGTAAGGTTTTATTTTTTTGTTTGTTTTTCTCTTCGTTATAAACTTGTTTCCAATTGTTTTAATTTCTAATATTGCAACTCTATTTATATTTAGTTTAAATAAAAATAAATAAAATTTTGTGGGTTGTGCTGTTTGGTAAGCGAATAAAGAAGTTCGGCCAAACCACAATTTATACGGTGTTTATGTGTTAATGTTGTGCGGTGATTTTAATATATTCACCTTGTTTTGGTAGCTAATGGTGTAAAAAGTGTATAAAATTTTGTAAAATATCATACTTTTACGCATAGGCAGAGTGGTATTGAAACGCTTAATGAAAAAGAAATTATATAACATAAAGGTTACAGGTTTTATGAGCCTGTTTTGTTTGTTGATGGCATTACAACTTTATGCCCAGCAGCCGCCTGCCGCTACGCTTACAGAGCGTGTGGAGCAGAACGGAAACCTTTTCAGGAATAATGTTGATAAGGCTTTTAGCCAACTAAACGAACTTATAGAGCAGGCAATAAAAGCAGGAGATACACAAAACGAACTGGTGTTGCTGGACAGGCGTTGCCGCTATTTTTACAGTAAGGAAGATGTGGCTAAGCTTATAAATGCCGCCGATTCACTTCATGTAAAGGCAGCCGCGTATAAGAATGCCAAGTACAATGCCATGTCGTACATATACCGTGCAGAGGCGTTTTCTATGAACGAAATGCCCGATAAGGCACTGACTAACCTGGACAGCGCTTTTAAAGTATTAGACAGGGCTGACGACAGCGACCCCACCATTTTTTATACCCGCACAAACATACTTCTTAGCCAGGCTAATATATATAACGACCTTAAAGAGCACCGTAAGGCGCTGGAAAAAATGTACATGGCCGTAGAGAGCTATCGCGGCAAAAAGAATACTGAGGCGTATAAAAGGTTTCAGTACCTTAACTATTCTAATCTTGCCAGTACCTACATTCATATTAATGCCGATTCGGCTGAGCATTATGCTAACCTTTCTATGGCTATTAAGCCAAAAAGTGCCGATAATGACGATGTTACGGGGCTTAATTATTATGTGCTGGGTCAGGTTTTTCAGCAGCGAAACGATAACGCAAAAGCACTGGAATATTACCTGAAAGCGGAAGAAATAAACAAGGTAAACGGCGAAGTACTGAATATAAAAGACCTGTATACTAATCTTATTGAGGTGTATAAAGTACAAGGCGATTCTGTGGCGGTAGCCCACTACCAAAACAAATTAGACGGACTTGAGCTAAAGGCGCTAAAGAGTAAGTATTCCCTTTTAAAGAGCGAACTGAAAAAGAAGGAAACAACCCCTGTACAGGACAGGCTTTCTTACGGGCTGTACATGATGGGGGGAGGTATAGTGCTGGCAGCCGGTTTGTTTTGGCTTTACAGGCGCAACAAGAAACAGGAAAGAGAGGCGGAAGCCGAAGCAAATGAAGATGGTAATGCCGAGCCATTAGCTAATTATGATGAACTTTTAGAGCTTATAAAACGCGACGATTCTTCGTTCATTTTTAACTTTGAAAAGCAGTTTCCTGATTTTTCTAAAAAGCTGCTGGAAATAAACCCACAGCTGGTACAATCGGAAATAGAGTTTTGTGCCATGCTGAAAATGAAGCTTTCTACCAAACAGATTGCCCAGTTTACCTACATAGAAACCAGGACGGTGCAAAACAAAAAATACCGTATACGGAAGAAACTCGATATTCCACAGTCTACAGACATCTACAACTGGTTTGACGGTATTTAGGTTTTTTGATTAATTGTGCTTTTTCTTTTTTCAATTTTATAACTCCCCACGGGTATTGCCGGAAGCTATTTTGTAGCCTTTTAACTTTCCGCAGGAAAGCCTTAGGCGTTCATTATGGCTAAAAAATCTCACAAAGATGCGAAGGCGCAAAGTTTTGTGCCTTTTTATCAGTTGTATAGTTGAATCATTTCTATTTGTCATAATTATTCTATATAACACACCCCTAACCCCTCTCAAGAGGGGAATACTCGGATGTGCTTACTCAGGCCTTTAAACATAGTCGCTTTTATCAGAAAGAGTGAAGCTATTCCCCTCTTGAGAGGGGTTAGGGGTGTGTCTTTAAATTATGGCGTTTTTTATAGATTTGACTATATGTGTCAAAATAAATATACCGGCCTTGGCGGCGCAGATAATTTATGTGACATCTTTTATTTTGACTAAAAACATGCCTCGATATATCCGAAATACGCAATTTTAAGCCTTAAAATATACATGTATATTTTGTTACTGCAATGAAATGAAAACGTTGTAAAAAGCTGGTTTTTAGAGGTGAGTACCTAATGAGTAGGCTGTTTTGTGTGATAGGTAAACTGTTAAGTAGGTGATTTTTCACACAACGTTAACACACACGCTACATTTGGGTGATTTTAACCAATTTCTATTCTATGAAAAAACAGTATTTTATGATTACGCTTGCAGCACTGCTGCTGGTGTGCACAAATGCATTTTCGCAGGCATGGGAGGCCGTGGGTTCAGCCGATGGTGTTTCTGCCGGCGGATCAGGGCGGCTTACCCTTATAAGCGACTACCAGGATAACCTGTTGTTAGGTTACTATGATGTTTCGGTAACTAAGGGCAGTGTACAAAAGTACAGTGATGGTGCATGGTCTTACCTGGGTGGTTCGGCAGGTATTACTACCAGCTATGCTACGTACAATTCTGTTTCGGCAGATGCGCTTGGTAATGTATATTTTACTAACCAAGATTCGGGTCTTCAGGTAAGGCAATATAACGGCACCAGCTGGAGCCAGCTGCCTAACACAACTACAAACACCATAAACTACCAGGCATCTGCAGTATCTGCAGATAACGTATTGTTTGTAGCCAGTGGCGATGGTACCGGAAGTATAAAACGTTATGTAAACGGTGCGTGGGAGCAAGTAGGTACAGCCGGTTTCTTTGGAGGAACAGCATTTTACCTGGATCTGGCCATAACCGCTAGCGGAAAAGTATACGTAAGCTTTAATAACAACGGTTATGTACACGTGTATCAAAACAACGTTAATGCGTCGGCTACAGACGAGTGGACTCCGGTAGGAGCAGTAAACCTTGCAGCTGCTTCTTCAAGCGAAAACTACAACTCATGTATCGCTGTGGGTGCTAATAATGCACTATATCTTGCCTATGTTTCGGGTAGTGCAGGTGGTAACAAGCTAAACGTTAAGAAATTTGACGGTGAGTGGACGCAGCTGGGCAGCGAAAACTTTTCTGCCGGTAAAGTACAGCACACCAGTATAGCGGCCGGCCCTAACGGCAGCGTATATGTGGCTGCAAGTATCTGGGAAAATACAGATTATCTTAAAAACTACGTAGTAGGCTATGATGCGGATACCAATAGCTGGACAGAGCCTTCACCGGGTTATGTAAGTGCCGGACAAGCTACATATAACTCTCTTGCTGTAGACAGCCAGGGGAACCTGTATCTTGCTTTTAGCGATTCTTCACTTGGAAAAATTTCGGTTAAAACACTTAACCTCGAAGGTGTTGCCGGTCAGTATGTAGTTGTTTCTACTCTTAATGATGTAGCGGCAACGGTAACAGCAGACGGTGGTACGCTACAACTTGTAGGTACAGTATACCCTACTGAGGCAACCCAGGGAGTAACATGGACAATTACCGATGGGGCCACCCTTGCAACTATTGATGCAAACGGACTTTTAACGGCTTCAGGAAACGGAACAGGAACTGTTACGGTAACAGCTACCTCTACGGCAAGCACATCGCTTAGTGCTACATTTACGGTTACTGTAACCAGTGCACCCGTATCTGCCGACTGTACATTTGCTACAGTAGCAGTTACTGGTTTTAATGCCGACGTTATTGCAGAAGGCACCGGAGGTAATGCTAATGAAAAAGCTACACAGCCTATAGACGGTGCTAACGGATATTATGCACAGGATTTTGTTCCTACAAACCCGGACTCATCGGGTGCAAGTGCTGCTGCTTATGGAGCAGGTTTGCCAAATAACGGTACTATTACAAGTGCTGCTACTGCCGGACTTTCGTTCCAGCTGGCCGATTACAACGGAAACAACGCGCTGCTTCTTAGGAACAGCCTTAGCAATACAGGTACGCTAACTTTTACAGAACAAAAGAAAGCCCAGAAACTTTACCTGGCATGGGTAAGTGCAGAAGGTACTAACAACGTAGATGTAACGGTAAACTTTGCCGATGGTACATCGCAGGTATTTGCGGCGCAACAGGCTACAGACTGGTGGTCAGATGCTACACCTTCTGAAACTGTTACTACAGCAGGCCCGCTGGGCAGGGTTTCTGTTATTACAACAGCATCGTGGGCTCCGGTAAACAGCTTTAGTGGCCTTACCCAAACCTACCTTTTCCAGAAAGAGTTTTTGCTAAACAGTGCAAACTACGATAAACTGATAGCATCGGTGAGTTTCTCTAAAGAAACATCTTCAAACGCTGCTACTACAACAGCAATTTTAGGTGTTAGTATCTGCGAAACCCCTACGGCAGTAGCAGATACTTATACACCTATTACAATTACAGGTGGTTTTAACCACGATATCATTGCAAACGGTATGGGCAATGCCTCAGACAGTTCAGACATCGGTTTTGATGAAACAAACTCAAGGGCACTTGTGTCTTTAGACTTCCAGGCTCCGGGTTCATCTACTACACCTACTTACGGCCTTCCGGTAAACGGTCTTATAAACAGTGTAGCTACAACCGGACTTAGCTTCCAGCTGGCAGACTACAACGGCGATAACGCACTGTTCCTTACACCAGATTATGTAGGTACAGGCAGCAGCACCGGTACGCTTAGCTTCCTTTCGTCTAATGTTACTACCTTATATCTCCTGGCCGGTACTGCCGGTGGTGGTGTGCAATATCTTCCACTGGTGGCTACCGTTAACTTTGCCGACGGTACTACACAGCAGGCTACTCCATCGGTGTCAGACTGGTACAATGGTACTGATTACGCCATACAGGGTATGGGCCGCGTAAACCGTGCTAACAACAACCTTGAAGGCGATAGCTCTAACCCACGTTTGTACCAATACAGTATTGATATAGATGAAGCTAACCAAACAAAAACCATTACAGGTATCAGCTTCAGTTTTGCAGGTAACCAGGGTGCAGAATACGCCAGTGAAATCCGCCTTTCGGTACTTGCAGTATCTAAATTCGGTCAGCCGGATGCATTGCCAACTGTAGATGTTACGGTTCAGGCCGGTGCCGATGCTACCATAACAACAAACGGTGGTACACTACAACTTGTGGCTACCGCTACTCCTGCAGGTGCTTCAGTTATATGGAGTGTTACCTCAGGTGCTGGCAATGCTACTGTAGATACTACAGGTGTTGTAACAGCTGTTGCAAACGGAACGGTTACCGTAAGGGCTACCGTTGCTGGTTACCCTGATATATATGATGAGGTTACAATTACTATAACTAACCAGGTTGTGGCTGTAACATCGGTTACGGTTACTACTCAGGGCGGTGTTGCTGCTGCAATTACTACCGATGCGGGTACACTACAGCTTGTAGCTACCGTACTTCCTGCCGATGCTACTGATGCTGATGTAACTTGGAGCATAGTTTCAGGTTCAGATTTCGCTACTGTAGATGAGAACGGACTTGTAACAGCTGTTGCAAACGGTACTGTAGTGGTTAGGGCTACTGCTGCTGACGGAACTATATATGGTGAAATTGAAATCACGGTTTCAGGTCAGGTTGTGGCTGTAGAATCAGTTACGGTAACTACCGAAGGCGATGTTGCTGCTACAATCACTACTGCGGGTGGTACGCTACAGCTTGAGGCTACAGTACTTCCTGCCGATGCTACCAATGCTGATGTAACATGGAGCATAGTTTCGGGTGCTGAATATGCTACTGTAGATGAGAACGGACTTGTAACTGCGGTTGCAAACGGTACTGTAGTGGTTAGGGCTACTGCCGCTGACGGAACTATATATGGCGAAATTGAAATCACGGTTTCAGGTCAGGTTGTGGCTGTAGAATCAGTTACGGTAACTACCGAAGGCGATGTTGCTGCTACAATCACTACTGCGGGCGGTACACTACAGCTTGTGGCTACTGTGCTTCCTGCCGATGCTACCAATGCTGATGTAACATGGAGTGTAGTTTCAGGTTCAGATTTCGCTACTGTTGATGAGAACGGACTTGTAACGGCTGTTGCAAACGGTACTGTAGTGGTTAGGGCTACTGCCGCTGACGGAACCATCTACGGCGAAATAGAAGTAACAATCGATATTCCACTGGGTACAGAAACTGTAAACGCTAACCTGTTTACCGTATATCCTAACCCTGCTACCGATGTAGTATTCATTAAAACTACACAAACGGTAAAAGAAGTAAATGTGTTTAATATGCTAGGCAGCCTGCTGTACACCACTACTGCAAAAGAGGTGCAGCTTTCGGGTCTTGCTTCAGGTAATTATATAATGACAGTAACCTTTGAAAACGGTACTGTTGCTAATAAAAAAATTATTAAGCAGTAATGTTCTTGAAATTGGTGTAACAACCACAGGGCTGCCCGAAAGGGTGGCCCTTTTTTATTCCTGTTGTTCAGGATAATTATATGTACTTTTGGCTTTCTGTAGGAAAGCCTTAGTGACCATTCAAGTATGGCTTGCCTTATTTGAACCAAACATAGTGGACCTTGTAAAAACCTTTGTGAACGTGGTGGTAAAGAAAATCTCGCAAAGGCACCAAGACGCAAAGAGGTGGTTATATTTGGGGTTAACTTTAAGATATGTTTAAAAACTAACCTATTTTTTGTTAAGTGTGTATTAAACACTAATTTTACTACCGATGTAAATCCAAATTACTTACTATAATTATGATTAAAAAAATAGTTTTTTCATCTGCACTGGCTCTGGTTCTCGCAGGCTGCTCGTCTTCTAAGGTAAGCAGCAACGACGATTTCAGGAGTTGGGCGCAAACTCCGCCTATGGGCTGGAACAGTTGGGACTGCTACGGACCCACCGTTGAAGAACACGAAGTAAAAGCCAACGCCGATTACATGGCCGAAAAGCTGAAACCATTCGGGTGGGAGTACATAATAGTAGACATTCGCTGGTTTGTAGAAAACGATAAGGCAGGCGGCTACAACCAAACCGACCCGCGCTATGTTATGGATCAATACGGCAGGTACCAGCCCGCGGTAAACCGTTTTCCTTCGGCTAAGGATGGCAAGGGCTTTAAACCGCTGGCTGATTATGTGCACGGCAAAGGGCTTAAATTTGGTATCCATATTATGCGTGGTATCCCTAAAAAGGCGGTACAGGATAAATTGCCTATAAAAGGCGCTAACGGTGTTACTGCCGACCAGATTTACACCACTGCTATGCAGTGCGAATGGCTGAAGGACAACTACACCGTACTGGCCGATAAGCCGGGAGCACAGGAGTATTACGATTCGCTTTTTGAATTGTATGCTTCATGGGGAATCGATTTTGTGAAGATAGACGACCTTTCGCGTCCGTACCACGAAGATGAAATTAACCTTATCCGTAAGGCGATAGACAAGTGCGGACGTAAGATTGTACTGAGCACATCGCCGGGAGAAACCCCAATAGAAAAAGCAGAACACGTAAAAACCCACGCTAATATGTGGCGTATGGTAGACGACGTATGGGATACCTGGCCGCACATAACCCACCTGATGGAAGTGTGCCAAAAATGGTATCCGCACATAGCGCCCGGCACCTGGCCCGATTGCGATATGATTCCGTTGGGACGTATCTCTATCCGTGGCGAGCGTGGTAACGACCGCATGACCCGCCTTACAAAAGACGAACAGTACACGCTAATGACGCTGTTTACCATATTCCGTTCGCCATTGTTCTTCGGGGGCGATTTGCCAAGCAACGACGCCTTTACGTATTCATTGCTTACCAATAAGGATGTGCTGAAAATGCACAGCGAAGCCACGGGTGTAAGGCAACTGTTTCAGCAGGATGGCAAAGTAGCCATTACCTCTAAAAACCCAAATACGGGTGAGGTATACCTGGCGGTGTTTAATATGGCCGACGGTACTGCACCGGTAAATGTAAGCGTAAACCTTGCCGAGATAGGTATTACTAAGGAGGCTACATTTACAGACATGTGGAGTGGTAAAGCCGAAGGTAGCTTTAAAGGACAGTTTACAAAGTCACTGGCGCCACATGCCAGCGGACTGTATAAAATAAGCGTAAAGTAGTTTTAAAAAGCTGCTGAGCCGCTAAGCTGCTGAGTTTTCGGGTTGCCCGGAAATTCAGCAGCTTTTTTTAAGCTACTAAGCTTCTTAGCTGCTGAGCTACTTAGAGAACTAATTGCTTTTTCTTTTAAAGTTGCTAAGAGGCTAAGTCGCTCAGAAGCTCAGCGGCTTTTTCTTTCGAAGCTGCTCAGCGGCTAAGAAGCTTAGTAGCTCAGTGGCTTTGGATAAGGAACACAATTTCCTTAACTTTACGGTTTATTCACCCAGATAATTATGTTTGAAAACCGCAAAAGCACCCTGTACGTTATCCTTGCAGGGATATTTATAACCAATGCCATTGTTGCCGAGCTTATAGGAGGCAAACTTATTTTCCTCGGGCCTGTGGGTAATTTCGGGCCGTACCTTATGAGTATAGGTGTAGTGCCATGGCCTGTGGTGTTTGTTACCACCGACCTTATTAACGAATACTTCGGGCGTAAGGGTGTGCAGCGCCTTTCGGTAATTACGGCGGGGCTTATTGCCTACTGTTTTGTGCTCTTGTTCTTTGCCATGATGATACCTGCCGCCAAAGGCCCCGGTTGGGTAACCGATGCACAGTTTGATGCCGTTTTCGGGCAAAGCCAGTGGATTATTGTGGGCAGTATCACGGCATTCATAGCCTCGCAGATTATAGACGTTACCATGTTCCACTTTTTTAAGGGGCTAACCGGCGAAAAAATGATATGGCTGCGCAGCACAGGCAGTACCGTAATTTCGCAGTTGTTTGATTCGTTTATAGTACTGGGCATCGCGTTTTACCTGAGTGGTAAAATGACCTTTAGCGAATACATAACCAGCGGTTTTACAAACTATACCGTAAAACTGGTAATAGCCGTAATGATGACGCCGTTTATATACCTGGGGCATTGGCTCATAGAAAAATACATCCACGAACACGATCGTAAAAAACAACTTGCAAACAATGGACAATAAAATACGCTGCGGCTGGTGCGGAAACGACCCGCTGTACCAAATCTACCACGACGAAGAATGGGGCAAACCCGTGTACGACGACGATAAGCTGTTTGAATTCCTGCTGTTGGAAACCTTTCAGGCGGGACTGAGCTGGATAACCATACTGCGCCGCCGCGAAAGCTTTGCCAAAGCCTTTGATGACTTCGATTATAAAAAGATTGCCGCTTACACCCAGGAAGACATCGACCGCCTTATGGCCGACCCGGGTATCATCCGTAATAAGCTAAAGGTTAACGCCGCTGTAACCAATGCGCAGAACTTTATAAAAGTGCAGCAGGAGTTCGGTAGTTTCAGTACCTACTTCTGGAACTTTACTGATGGTAAGCCTGTAGATAACGTACCTGCTTCCTTAGGGCACGTACCCGCCACTACACCCCTAAGCGATACCATAAGCAAAGACCTTAAAAAGCGCGGCTTTAAGTTTGTGGGCAGCACCATAATCTATGCCCACATGCAGGCCACCGGTATGGTAAATGACCACGTAGAAAATTGTTGGGTGAGGGGGTAAATATTATCCGTACATAAACCATACTGTTGTAGCATTATTTTGTTTTGCTAGTTCCAGAAAAAGTTTAAAATTTCTTAGGTCGTGTCCAAAGTTATTGTTGATGTAGCCATCGCCTTTATTGCTTTCAAAATCACTGAAATAAACATCGTTGTTAAGTGTGTCAAAATCAGTTTTTATCAACAGGTTCTGGATACTATTAATACTGTTTAACTTCGAAATAAGTGAACTTATAGTTGTTAATACAATATCAATGTTTCCTTCGAGTTTTTTTCGGTCATATTCAACTGAAATTCGATTTTCTTGTTTTTCATCTTCGGTATCGAATGTTTCCAGGTAATATTCAAGTTCTTCTTCCTCGACATAATTTTCCATATCATAAATTGGAGAAATATCAACATTTGTTATTGCGCCAATTTGATCAAGTTCTGCCTCATGATTTTCAAGCACATTTCTTCTGCACATAAAGTTGCAAAAAGTACGGCTCAAACTATATTTAGCTTCATTTTCATTAAGAAGATCGTATATTTCATCAATGTTGTCAGTTCTTAAATAAATGTCGAGTCCCATTTTTATTGTCTTTAGTTTTTGGCAAGTTACAGTTTTTGTAAGAATTATTAAAACGTTATTGAGTATTACAGGACTTAAATTTTAATGATGTCTTTTTTATAATTCGAAGATTTCTGAAAGGTGTCTAGGCCTCTCTTTCGGATAGGCTGGGGGGTAAGGCTACTTCGCTTTGGTCTTTACCTTTTTAAAATTTTCATCGTTCAGGTCGGCTTGCATAAAGTATACCGTATTCCCTTCTTTAAAAACCAGTTTTTGTACATCCTCGCGGCTTATGCCTTCACATGCGGTAGGAATTAAAAACATGTCTACATACCGTTTCCACTTGCCGTTTTTATAGGTGTATGCCATATAGTCGTATACACATCCATGCAGGGGCGCCTGCGCTACACCCAGCTCGTCAAGGCCATCACCGTCAAGGTCGCCCTCGTTAACCAGTATCATTCCGCAGCAGCCACCCGGCAGTGAGGTTATGGCAGGGTCGTTAAACGTAATGCTGTATTCCGATGGGTCTTCGTCGCCATCAGTGCCCTCGTGTATAAGTGTGCCCATGGCCGTAAGCTCTTTCCCTGTAAAATTTCCCGTAACCGATTCCTCCGGATTAGCCGTGGTGCGTTCGGGGGCTACGGTTTCACTATTATCCTCCGCTACAGTATCTGCCATCGGAGCGGGTGCCAATGCAGTATCGGCACTAATGCTGTCGGTTAGCGTATCGGTTGTAGTGCTTTCTTTTTTACAGGCAGCAAGTGCCAACAGGGAGATAATGAGGAGTTTTTTCATTGGTTTTATTGTTAGGGTAAAGATAACGGTTTATACCGAATGTTGTTGCTTTGGTATAATGCCCCTTGTTTAAACTATCGTGTGGACACAAATCGCTTTGTGAACTTTTTTGCTTTCCAAAGGAAAGCCTTCGTGTTCGTATTAAGCATAATTTAGGCCTTTTGTGCCCTTTGTGAAAAACTTTGTGCGCCTTGTGGTAGAAAATTCCTCGCTAAGTCGCAAAGATGTGTCCATACAATAGTTGTTTAAAAGGGGGTGGTGTGGTTAAAAGTGTATTTTTCAACATACTTACCCTTGTGTTTTTAGGGGTGTAAATAAAATGTTTATAATTATTTTAGTTAAACCCCTTTTTTTATAGGGGGATGATGCGGTATATTTGCAAAAAAATAATTCATACCGTCATGAAAATAGGGGTGCCTAAAGAAATGAAGAACGGTGAAAACCGTGTTGCCCTTACTCCGGGTGGGGTTTACGAACTTGTAAACAACGGCCACGAGGTATTTATACAGGAGTCGGCCGGGGTAGGCAGTGGTTTCCCCGATGAGGATTACAGGGAGGCAGGCGCCATAATGCTGCCCAGCCTGGAGGCGGTATACGCCATGAGCGAGATGATTGTAAAGGTGAAAGAGCCCATACAACAGGAATACCCGCTGATAAAAAAGAACCAGGTAATTTTTACCTATTTCCATTTTGCCAGCAGCGAAAGCCTTACCCGTGCCATGATAGCCAGCAAGGCGGTATGTATAGCTTACGAAACCGTACGCGATGAAGACGGCTCTTTGCCGCTGCTAACCCCTATGAGTGAGGTAGCAGGGCGTATGGCCATACAACAGGGTGCCAAGTACCTTGAAAAGCCTATTAAAGGCCGTGGCGTACTGCTGGGTGGTGTACCGGGTGTACCTCCCGGTAAGGTGCTTATACTGGGTGCCGGGGTAGTGGGGGTACAGGCAGCTAAAATGGCTGCCGGACTGGGTGCCCACGTTACCATACTGGATATAAACATGAAACGCCTGCGCCATATAAACGATGTAATGCCACCACATGTGGTTACCGAATACAGCAGCGTGTACAACATAAAACGCCATATAAAAAACCATGACCTTATAATAGGTGCGGTGCTTATTCCGGGGGCAAAGGCGCCAAGGCTTATAACCCGCGCCATGCTAAAGGAAATGCGTCCCGGTACTGTAATGGTAGACGTGGCGGTAGACCAGGGTGGATGTTTTGAAACCACGCGTCCTACCACGCACGAGGATCCTACGTACATAATAAACGATGTGGTGCACTATTGTGTAACCAATATGCCGGGGGCGGTGCCGTATACCAGTACGCTGGCGCTGACCAATGTAACATTACCGTATGTTTTAAAGCTGGCCAACATGGGCTGGGAAACTGCCTGTAGGGAGTACCCGGACCTGGGACGAGGCCTTAATATAGTAAAGGGAGAAGTAATGATAGACGAAATCCATGACGCCTTTCAGGGCTCCCTGGTTTGATAAAAACCATTCTGTTCCAGTTTCTGTTTGTTAAAAAAGAGCCTCTGCATTATCCCGTGCAGGGGCTTTTTTATGCTAAAGCAAAAATCCTGCACTATGGCAGGATTTTAAAGAAATGCAGGGCATAACCTGATTAGTATTTTACAAAGCGTAATGCCTGGTTGTTGTTATTCAGTTTTATAAAGTACACACCGTTTGTAAGTGCGCTTATGTTTACTTCCTGATTGTACGATGCTACTTTGCCCTGTGCTACCACCTGCCCCAGGTTGTTGTATACCACATAGGCATCGGCAAGGGTGCTGTTTTTAGGCGAAGCAATATTAATAACGCTGTTAGCCGGGTTAGGGTACAGTACCACTTCTGTTTTGGCAATAGCCTCAGGGTTTTCGGTATCAAGTGTCATGCTTGCTCCAAAATAAGCCAGGTCATACAGCATGCTGAAATTACTGCCTGAGGCAAATACGTTACCGTTTTCATCGGCAAGGTTGTAGTAACCGTCGCCATAAGCACAACAAATACCGTTTGCTTTAGTGTCTATAATCATAAAGGTGTAGCATTCGCCCGGTTGTAACGGAATGGTTGTAACCACAGGAGCAGGCAGGGGCTGCGATGAGGCAATGGTATTGTATGGTCCACCCGATGCCACTACATCATGGCTGCTGTTGTATATGGTCCAGGTAGTTTCGGCACCACGCCTGTCTCTTTGCAGGGTAAATACCACATTCGCTGTTGTAACGTTATTAAAGATCCTGAACCCGGTTCCCTTAGTGTCGTTTTCTGCGTAGGCATCAGTAGTACCGTTTACTTCGGTAAGCGATACATTAAATGCTTTTACACCTGTAGAAGACGATTGTTCGGGCAGGGTAATAATAGCCGACTCCTGTGAGGCGAGGTTCCCGGTCCATTCATAAGTTCCGCTGTTTTCGCCGCTTGTATTATAAGCAATCGTAGCCGATGTTAACGGGCTTGTACCGTTGTTTACCAGTTTCAGTTGCGGAGCGTATGCATTAGTACACGGTGTAAGGTTAATTTGCTCTATGTACAGGGCCGCATCGTTTTCATAAACAAAAGCAGGGTTACACGCTTCTGATGTAAGCAGGTTTACCCTGCGTGGCGAGTTTTCCAGTACGGTTACTATACGGTTTTTCTGGTCTTGTGTGAAAATGTTCTGGCATCCTTCGGGCGTATAGTCCATGTAGTTTTCCAGCATGTCCAGTCCGGGGCTGTCGGGGCAGGTATCGGTACCTTCGGTGCAAGCCATGTTAGCCTGTCCGGTTACAGGCGTGTCTTCACAAAAATCGTCTACGTTACAGGCACCATCGCCCCATATGTGCCTTAAGCCCAAATAATGGCCTATTTCGTGTGTGGCGGTGCGCCCTTTGTCGCGGGTGCGGGTTTCGTCATAAATGCCTTCAGGGAAAATTTCCCTTGACCCAAAGTAGTTGTGACCTATAACCACACCATCCTGGTCGGCTATGGTTTGTGTAACATTGTCAATGCCTTCAAGACCCGACTGCATAGGGAAGGTAGAAAAACCTGCAAGCTCTACTTTGTAAGTAGCTACAGGTATGTATATCCAGTCTACAATCCAGATGTTAAGGTACTGCTCAGGGTCCCATTGCGTAGAAGGTTTCAGTATTTCATTGGCGTCGTTTTGGCTCCAGCCACCGGTGTGGTCAGAGTAGTGCCTTACAATACCCGTAGTATTTTGTCCGTCGGGTGTACGCTTAGCCAGGCAGAAGTTAACATTAATAGTAGCGCCTACAGGGTTGTCGTTATAGCCCGGGGTATTTACCATACGGTTATAATCCTGCTGCAATACCTGTAGTTCCGACAGGATTTGTGTTTCGCTTATGTTTTCGTTTACGCCTTCGGGGTCGCCATTGTGCATTACGTGTATTACTACAGGTATGTTGTAGGTTTGGTCATCCGAAGCATCGTTTGCTGAGCGGGCCGCTTTTTTCTCCTCTATTTTTTTAGAGATCCAGCTTTCAAATTGCTGTGCAGATAGTTTAGGCGATTTTTGTTCCAGTTGTTGCTGGTATTCAGCGGTGCCACATGGTTGGCTAATGGCTTGTTTAAAGGTTTTAGGTTGGTTTTGTGCATGCGCATTCAAGCAAAGGAACCCGGCAGCCATAAGCAGGCCGGCTTTCAGTGTTAGCTTTCTCATTGTTAATAATCGTAGGTTTGCCTATTAGTGACGGTACTATGGGTATTGTTACACATTGAAGCATTATTTTTTCAGGGAAAATAATTTTCGGAATGCTAAGGTGCTTAAAATGAAAATCCTGAACATTGGGCGAACCAATATCCAGGATTGTTTTTTTGGGGAGTATGTAAGTCTTATTTAAAAGCCGCAAATCCGGTAACATCCATACCTGTAATAAGCAGGTGAATGTCGTGCGTACCCTCATAGGTGATAACGCTTTCCAGGTTCATCATGTGGCGCATTATACTGTATTCGCCGGTAATACCCATACCGCCCAGCATTTGGCGTGCTTCGCGGGCTATGTGTATGGCCATGTCTACATTGTTTCGTTTTGCCATAGAAATCTGTGCGCTGGTGGCACGGCCTTCATTGCGCAGTACGCCCAGCCTCCAGGTAAGCAGCTGTGCCTTGGTGATTTCGGTTATCATTTCGGCAAGTTTCTTTTGCTGTAGTTGGGTAGCGCCTATAGGCTTGTCAAACTGTATACGTTCTTTGCTGTAGCGCAGTGCGGTATCATAGCAGTCCATAGCGGCACCAATGGCACCCCACGCTATACCGTAACGAGCCGAGTCCAGGCACCCCAGAGGTGCACCCAGGCCACTCTTGTTAGGCAGCAGGTTTTCTTTAGGGACTTTTACATTGTCAAAAATCAGTTCGCCCGTAGCCGAAGCCCTAAGCGACCATTTGTTGTGTGTTTCGGGAGTGGTAAAGCCTTCCATGCCGCGCTCCACGATAAGTCCGTGAATGCGGCCACTTTCATCTTTAGCCCAAACAACAGCAATGTCTGCAAAGGGGGCATTGCTTATCCACATCTTGGCGCCGTTCAGCAGGTAGTGGTCGCCTTTGTCTTTAAAGTTGGTAATCATACCGCCCGGGTTACTGCCAAAATCCGGTTCGGTAAGCCCAAAGCAGCCCATAAACTCGCCACTGGCCAGTTTAGGTAGGTATTTTTTGCGCTGTTCCTCGTTGCCGTACTTCCATATAGGGTACATAACCAGTGACGACTGTACCGATGCTGTACTGCGCACGCCGCTGTCGCCACGCTCTATTTCCTGCATAATAAGGCCGTAGCTTATCTGGTCCAGCCCGGCACCGCCGTACTCCTCAGGAATGTACGGGCCAAAAGCGCCTATTTCGGCAAGGCCGTTTATTATTTGCTTCGGGAATTCTGCCTTTTGGGCGTAGTCTTCTATAATGGGTGACACCTCGCGCTTTACCCACTCGCGGGCAGCATCGCGTACCATTTTGTGCTCGTCGGTTAACAGGTCATCAACCAGGTAGTAATCAGGTGCCTGAAAAAGATCGGGTTTCATTTGTTTGTTTTTAGTTTAAAACAAATGTAACTAAAGAAATGTAACAATTCAATAATTTATTGTTTTATATTTTGTGATGAATTATGTATTTGTAGGTGGTTGCAGATATTCTTTGAGGATATTAAATAAATACAGTGAATTTTGGCAAGTGTTTTTACGAATTTTTCAGGCTGTTAAAGTAAGGTACGACTATAATATCGTGTAAGGTTTTTTGTATTATTGTGATGCTTGCGATGTAAATGTGGATAAATAGTTTTACCACGAAGTACACAATGTTTTTTCGCAAAGTTCACGAAGTTTTACTGATGTAATTGCCGAATGGACACAAAGACTTTCCTTCGGGAAGCTAAAAAGAACACAAACCAATTGACACCAAAATGAAATACCTTTTTTATTTCTTATTTTTCACGGCGGCACTTTCTGCCCAAAACATTACCGTGCTTAGTGCCGATACCCGCGAGCCGGTACCTTTTGTTACAATTATCCTAAAAACTAACGGCAAAGTAACCGGTGGTCTTTATTGTGGTGAGAACGGTGTTGCCGATATTAATGCGGCGTATGATACGGCAGAGTTCAGTTGCCTGGGTTTTGAAACGCAGATTATTGATAAAGCGAAAGTGGAAAAGATGGTATACCTGAAACCAAAAGCCATAGTGCTTGATGAGGTTATGGTATCGTCGGTAAAACTGAAAGATACGCTGATAGGGGAGTATAAAGAGAAGAAACTCAGGAATACTACTATCGGCGATGCCAACAGTTGTATTGCTGTATTTTTTGAAAATACTTTTGATAAGGATGTGCCCATTCGTTCGCTTTGGTTAAAGCTGGCTAAGATAAAATATACGACTACAGTGCGTGTTCATGTATATAGCCGGAAAGATTATGGGCAGGTGTATTGGGATACAAAGGAACCCAAAGATCAACATTCCTATGATAGTTTTGTGCCTCTTAAAGATATTTATGAGCAAAATATCATAGTAAGCATAAGTCCTAAAGATAAGAAGGAGTTGCAGATCGACCTTTCAGGGTATAACCTTGATTTGCCAAAGGAAGGTGCTTTTATTGGCTTGGAAGTGCTGGGGTATTTTGACGAATCGGGTCAGGCTGTAAAAACTACATCAGGAAAAGAATTAACCTGGATAGAAATGCACCAGGCTCTTAATGATAATTTTTGCCAAAAGATTACAGTGGGAGGTACTACCTGGGATGCCTTTTGGGTGAATATAAATAAATGGCACGCCACCGACATGAAGGCTATGGGACGCAAACTTAATCCCAAAAACCTTTGGACACCTACTATAGGTTTAATAGTAGGGTATTAACTACATCTTCAAATAAAAATCCTTTGTCAACTCAATATACTCCTCTGTATATTGGTGACGGGCGGTTTCTATAACCAGTTCGTCTGTGGCTATGTCGTTAGTTTCATAACGGCTAAAGGCCAGCAGGCTGCGTTTTACAGGGCTGTCGGGTGTGCCTTTTACATGTGTAATTTTAAACGGGAACAAACCCTCTTCCTTTGCCAGCAGGCGGAAATTAGCTTCTTCCTTAAAAGGTATGATTACTGCCAAAATACCGTTTTCACTCAGTATAATGCCTGAAGCTTCCAGTAAATCCTGAAAGGGCAGGGAGGTGTTAAAGCGGGCTGCATCACGCTGTTCGTCGCCACTGGTGTAGTCTTCGGTATAAAACGGCGGGTTGCTTACAATCAGGTCGTATTCCTCTTCCCATTCTTCCATAAAATCGTCCAGGCTGGCGTGGTAACAAAACAGCCTGTCGCCCCACGGTGAGGCTTCAAAATTCTCCACGCACTGTTCATGCGCGGCAGCATCTATTTCCAGTCCGTCTATCTGTTCGGCGCCACAGCGTTGTGCCAGCATCAGCGAAATCAGCCCGGTTCCGGCACCTATGTCCAGTACGTTATACGGGTGGTGTGCTATGGGAGCCCAAGCGCCCAGCAGTACGCCATCGGTACCTACTTTCATAGCGGTTTTGTCTTGCTGTATGCTGAATTGCTTAAACTGGAACAATTTATTATTTTAAATTTTGAATTTTATATTTTAAATTGAAGACTGTGAGATAACAGATGAAAGATAATAGACATTTCTGAATCTTTCAATCTTTAAAGAGATTGAGTAAGCAGCCTGAAACTTTAAACCTGAAACAAAAAAACTAGCCAAGGTATAGGTCTACCAGTCCGTTAGGGGTATTAAGGTAAATGGTTTTGTTTTCGCGATCCAGTTTCACAATAAAATCATCTATCATGGGTACCAGTATCTCTATATCGCCTTTTTTAATTTCAAAAAGTGCCTGAGATGAGGTGTCGTTTACCCCTGCTATAACGCCTATGTCGCCCAAGCGCTCGTCCATGGCTTTAAAGCCGATGATTTCATGGAAATAAAATTTGTTACCCTCCAGCTTAGGCAGCATGGTAAGCGGTAGGTATAGTGGGCTGCCCATAATAGCATCGGCATCTTCCTCGCTGTCTATATCCTCAAATTTTATACGAAGGAACTCGCCTTTGTGCAGGCGGCTTGTTTCAATAAAAAATGGAACCAGATGTTTGTTTCTTTCAACAAACACTGATTCCATATCTTGAAAATAACCCGGGTCGTCAGTATCCAGCCAAGCCAGTACTTCGCCCTTAAAGCTAAATTTTTTGGCGATTTTGCCTAAATAAAAACAATCTTCTTTACGCATTCGCCAGTAGTAAATTAAGCTTCGGTTTCTTCTGTAGTTTCTTCAGAAGTAGTTTCTTCAGATGATTCTGCTGTAGCGGCTTCAGCAGCAGCTGCAGCGGCAGCAGCTTCTTCAGCTTCTTTTTTAGCAGCAATACGGTCTTCATTAACTTTCTTTTCTGCAGCAAGAGCTTCAGCTTTAGCTGTAGCCTGAGCGTTAGATAGTCCGTCTTTTTTACCTTGTACTTTAGCAGCTTTTTCATCAAGCCACTTAGTAAATTTCTCTTCAGCTTGTTCAGCTGTAAGAGCACCTTTACGTACACCGCCTTCTAGGTGGTGTTTAAGAAGTGCACCTTTGTAAGAAAGGATAGCCCTTGCAGTATCCGATGGCTGAGCACCGTTAAATAGCCACTTAACAGCGCTGTCCACGTTAAGGTCTATAGTTGCAGGGTTAGTGTTAGGGTTGTAAGTTCCTATTTTCTCAAGGAATTTACCATCACGTTTTGAACGGCTGTCTGCCGCTACCACCCAGTAAAAAGGTTTTCCTTTTTTACCGTGGCGTTGTAGTCTGATTCTTACAGGCATCTTATTAGATTTAGTGGGGTACCCGACCCCGGTTAATTTTAGCGTGCAAATATATAAAAGATTTTAATTTTTAGGGCGTTATCATTGAATTTTATGATTTTCTATCGCTACTAAATTCAAAATTTAAAATTTTATTGTGATTTATGTCTTTTTGATTAGGATATATTCTATAAAAAGCTATTTTTGTCGTTGGAATATTTGAGTTACCCTTCTATAAGTTAAAGATAATGAAAAAAATTTTGTCACTTTGTGTGTTGCTGGCAGTCCTGAGTTCTTGTGAAGAAGACGTGAAATTTAACACTCCTGCCGTACAGGCTCTCAAAGACAGGGAAAAATGGAAGGCAGACAGCTATACCGCCACTATGGGAGGCGATATGTCGCTTACAATAACAGCTGTAAAGGATTTTGAAACCCTTACCTTACATACTGATTCTTTTAACCCCGGAGTATATGACCTGGGTGAAGGTTCGGAAAACTTAGCCGGCTATCATTTTGAAGCTGACGGACAAATAGAAGATTATACTACAGATGATTCAGACGGACTGGGCAGGCTTATAATTACCGAAACAAATGTAACAGCAGGTTACATAGTAGGTACATTTGCGTTTACTGCTGTAGACAGCGAGGGTAACGAAGTTTCTTTTACTAATGGTAACTTTTACAGAATTCCTATTACAACCGCTCCTTAATATGGTATAAAAACTACTTTATAATATACAGCCCTTCTGTGTTTGCAGAAGGGCTTTTTTTTAAACAGCAGAATTTTTATTATTAAAGTTTTATTAAATGACAATAATTTTACTTGCTGTGTCATAAATAATTTTATATTTGTTATAACCTGGGCCACAAACGTTCAGGCCCGGGATTTTTTAAGTGCTTTTTTAATTTTTTTAATTTTTTTTCCATGAACATTTTTGTTGGAAGCCTTCCGTTCAGCTTGGGCGAGGCAGATTTGAGAGAGTCTTTTGAGGCCTACGGCCAGGTAGATTCTGTAAAGATTATTATTGACAGGACAACCGGTCGCAGTAAAGGTTTTGGCTTTGTTGAAATGCTAAACGAGGAAGAAGCCCAAAGAGCCATATCTGAGCTGAATGGTGCTACGGTAAGCGGCAGGACAATTGTTGTGAACCAAAGCGATGCAAGGCCTCAACAACCACAACGCAAGTCTTTCGGCGGCGGTGGTGGTGGTAACCGCAGCTTTAGCCGCGATAACAATCGCAGCGGAGGCTTTAACCGTGATAACAACCGCAGCGGTGGCTATAACAGCGATCGTTCAGGTGGTTATAACAGCGACCGTTCAGACCGTAATGGTGGTGGCGGATACAACCGCGGTGGCGGACGTTACTAAGCTGATGATCTTTTTTCGAGATAATCTTTTAAACCGGCCTTGTGCCGGTTTTTTTCTTTTTCAGGCATAGTTTTTAATAAAACGATTGCGTTAACATTTGTCTTATTTTAATAAATTGTTGTCTTTTTGTTATATGTAAGACTTGTGTAAAACTGCAGAACTTTGCAGTGTCAACTGTTACTTAAACTATGCACCCCCACAAGATGCTACAACTGCTTATGCCACTGGCAGCAGTTACAGCCCTTACCTGCCAAACCGCAACAGCACAGCTATCGCCGGTGCCGTTGCCGCTAAAACAGGCACTTAGCCTGAGCGAAACCCAAAACCGTAGGGTTTTGAAATCTGCAATCCAGAAAGACATTGCCGAAGAAGAAATTAAGGAAGCTGAAGAAACCAGGCTGCCTGATTTTGATTTTCACACGGCTTATGCCCGCATTACTAACCTTACCGAGTTTAGGGATGGGGCATTTGGCGGTATGAAGGTTACTGACCTGCACAACAACCAGTACGATGCTACCGTAACCGGCAGTATGCCCATATACCAGGGCAATCGGCTAAACAATGTGGTAGACAAGGCTAAGCTGAACCACGAGGTAGCGGGCCTGTTGCTGCACAAAACCGAAAAGGATGTAAAGCTGGATGTTACAGCGCACTACCTGGGTATTTACAAACTCATGCAGTTAGATAAACTGCTTACTGAGAATGTAGCCGAGGAAAAAGAGCGCTTAAAAGAAGTAAAAGCATTACTTAAAAACGGAACCATAACTAAAAACGAGGTGCTTCGGGCCGAGCTGCAACTTAAAGACCGTGAAATTCAATTGATAAACAATCGCAAGGATATTGAAATAGCGTATAATGACCTCAAAACACTGTTGCAGCTCCCTGAAGACCAACCCATGGTTATAGATACTGTGAGCCTTATAGCCGATAGCAGGGCTGTGGATTTTGCCGAACTGCAAAATGCTGCCCTGGGCAATGAGGAATTTCGCATTGCGCAGCAGCAGCAACAAATGGGGACCATTGATGTAAAAAGCGCTAAGGCAAACTACCTCCCTGTAATAAGTATGTACGGAAGCTATACCTATAAGTATCCTAACTTTATGTTTTTTCCACCCGACTGGAACGCCTACACTTTTGGGCAGGTGGGCATACAGGCTACCTATAGCCTTTCGGGTTTGTATAAAAACAAAAGCCGTATAGCATTGGCCAAGAAAAAAGCTGAAGCCGCAGCGCAGCAAACCAGTATTGTGGCTGACGAAAACCGCGACCGTATTTTCAGGCAGTTTAAACAATATGAGGAGTTGCTGGATAAATTTAAGGTAACTGATGCTGCCGAAACCCTGGCTACAGAAAACTACCGCCTGGTAAAACTACAATACTTAAATCAGCTGGTAGTAATTACCGAAATGATAGATGCTGATAATGCATTGCTCCAGGCCAAGTACAACCGTATTTCGGCACGGATAGATGCCGAGATGAAATACTACGAAATGCTGCACACCGCAGGACTGCCTTTTACAAAATAATTCACCTTATCTGTTACATTGATATGAAACTTTTCCGTTCAGCCACGTCTAAAGGCTACCTGCATACCATTGTTACGCTGGTGGCTTCCACTTTGTTTATTGCCGGTATAGTGCTGGCACTGTGGTTCTTTTTTTACTACCGCAACCACGAAGAAACTAACGATGCCCAGGTAGAGCAGTACATAACCCCCATTGCGGCCCGCATACCGGGTTATGTTCAGGAGGTGCGCTATGAAGAAAACCAGTTTGTACACAAAGGCGATACCCTTATAATTATAGACCCGCGGGAATACAAGGCAAGGCTTGCCAAAGCTGAAGCCGATGCCCTTACGGCCAAGAATGCCATTTCGGTGAGTAAGGCTTCGGTGCAGGCGGCCGGTACCATGAGTGCTATAGAAACGGCAAGATTATCTGGAGCCAAAGCCGTTATGGTTAAGGCCAAGCAGGATCTTGATCGTTACCAATCCTTATATAAGGAAGAAGCAACAACCCTGCAACAGGTGCAGCGCGTTCAGGCCGATTATGATGCTGCAAAATCGCATTATGACGAGGTGAACAACAGCATTCGCCGTGCCGGGCTCACCACCGTACAGGCTACCACCGTAATACCCGAAACTGAAGCGCAATACCTGGCTAAAAAAGCCGAGGCCGAGAATGCCGCGCTGTTTTACTCATATACTGTAATCACTGCGCCTTACGATGGCTATGTGGGCAAGCGTACCCTGCAACCGGGGCAACTGGTTAAGGAAGGGCAAACGCTGGTAAACATGGTAAGCCGCGAAAAGTGGGTAATAGCCAACTTTAAGGAAACCCAGTTGGAATACCTGAAAGTAGGGCAGGAGGTAACCCTTGAGGTAGATGCCCTGGGAGATAAAAAATATACCGGGAAAATACAGTCCCTGTCGCCGGCAAGTGGGGCAAGGTTTTCACTGCTGCCTCCGGATAATGCTACGGGTAACTTTGTAAAGATAGAACAGCGTATTCCCGTAAAAATAGTACTTACGGGTACCGAAGAGGATAACGACTTTCTTCGTGCCGGCATGAACGTGATTGTCGTAGCCAAACATCAGGACTAACCAAAACACTTTGTTATGTCTAAAGAAAACGACGGGGCTTTTAAGCCCTGGGTGCCAAACTGGCTCGCTGTTTTTGTGTTGTTTTTTTGCCTGCTGCACTGCATGGTGCTGCTGGGTGTGTATACCAGTAACATTACCTATTCGGCAAGCTTCCTGGATGTGGAGGTGGAGGACCTGCAGTTTTCACTGTGTGTAACCTATGGTACCTTTTTGGCTACGCTGCTGGTAGAGAGCAGGCTGTTTAAATTTTTTCCGCCAAAAAACTACTTTCTCGTGATTTTCAGCCTTTCGGCCATTACGTTTGTAATGTCGGCGTACACCCGTAACTACGTGGTGTTCCTGCTGCTGCGGGTGGCCGAAGGCATTTTTATGGCATTGCCCTGGCTGCCGCTAAGGCAAATGCTGATCAACCGATTTAAAACGAGAAATGCTATAATCATCGGTTTTAGCTTTACATACGGGGCGCTGCTGCTGGCCTCGCCGTTTATTATGAACATTGCTGTATACATGCTGGAAAATTACGACTGGCGCTATATGGCATGGGGTTCGGCATTGTTTCAGCTAACCTGCGTGGGGTTTATCCTGATAACGTTTACTAACAACAGGGTACACAAAAAAGTACCGTTGTACCAAATCGATTGGGCGAGTTTCATCCTTATCCATATTACTATCCTTGCCGGAGCTTTTGTGTTTATTTATGGTGAAAAAAAATACTGGCTGCAATCAGGTCAAATCATCATAGCGGCGGTTGCTTTCCTGTTGTTTGGCGCCCTGTTCCTTATGAGGCAGGTAACGGTAAAACGCCCCTCGTTTGACCTATCGGTGTTTGGGTATCCTAACCTGCGCATTGGTTTCTTCCTTTTTGTAGTGCTTTATATAGCCCGTGCCACGCTAAACATTTGCCACAGCACCATGTTCACCGTTTGGAACTGGGAACCCTCTCGGGTAGCACACGTGCAGTTTATAAATGTGGCGGGCAATGTTATAGGTATGACGGTTGCCGGTATTTGCCTTGCAAAGGCTGTGGCAAGTCGCTACATATTTATAGTAGGATTTTTGCTGCTGGCTATCCACCACATCTGGATGACGTTTTTGTTTGTACCCGATGCTTCATTGTCCGATGTTGCTGCACCTTATATATTGCAGGGGTTTGCTGTGGGTTTTCTGTTTGTGCCGTTGGTGTTGTTTACGGTGTCGTCGGTGCCAAAAAAGCTTGCGCCATTTTCGGGTACATCGGGGGTTATAGGTCGGTTTTGGGGAAGTACCGTAGGGTTTTGCATCATGCAAAATGCACAAATCTATCTTACCCAAAAACACTACGATAAGATTATATCATTCGTACTGCCCGAAAGCCCCCAAATGCAGGATAGAAATGCCGCCGCCGTACAACGATTCATGGCAAAAGGCTACGCCGAACCCGAAGCCTATAAACTTGCTATAAAAAGCCTGACACAGTCGGCACGATCGCAATCGCTGCTTATATCAAACATGGAAATATTTACCGTAATGGGCTATGTGTTGTTTGCGGTGGTAATACTGTTGTTGTTTAATAAGCAATTACGCTTCTCATCCGACCTGTTTAAGAATAAGGTATGGGGAAGCTGATGGTTATGCGGTGATTCGGTTATAGGGTTATTCGATTTCTTTGGATGTGTTGATTTGTCCGAGGTCCGAAGTTCGAAGATGGGACGGAGTGAGCATTCCTCTCTGATAGCGCGGATTTGCAATCCGTGCTTTTAAATTAACGGCACGGATTACAAATCCGCGCCACCAAGATTGCAAATCCGCGCCATCAAGTGTGCGACGAAGTAGAGATATTTCGTGTCTTTTTTGAGATTTTTCGACTCCGCTGCGCTGCGCTCAAAATGGAAAACGCGGACTGATGAAGTGATGCAAATCCTGATATATAAAAATGAGGTTTGGGAAACCCTTGTTTCCCGTGGTTTTTAAGTTGTTGTGTAAACCCTGCGTATTGTGTGTCGCGGGGTTTCTTTTTTAAGGGTGATTCGGTGATTTGGTAATTCGTGTATTCGTTAAAACCTCGTTTTCAATCTGGGGTTAGAATGGCATCGAATAACCCTATAACCGAATCACCGAATAACCAAAAAAAACCTATTTTTGTAGAAGGGTGTTTTTTATCCCTCTCGACCTTTAATCGCTTTAAAATCCATTAGTTGCTATGTACCTGATTTTCGACACGGAAACAACCGGATTACCAAAACGCTGGGATGCTCCCATTACCGATACCGACAACTGGCCACGCTGTATACAGATAGCATGGCAGCTGCACGATGATATGGGGCAGCTTATAGAGCACCAGGATTACCTTATCCGCCCCGACGGATTCAACATACCCTATGATGCCGAACGTATTCACGGCATTAGTACCGACCTTGCCCTGGAGCAGGGTATTCCGCTTACCGATGTGTTGGGCAAGTTTAACGAAGCGTTGTCTAAGGCTTCGTTTATCGTAGGCCAAAACGTAGGCTTCGACGTGAACATCATGGGCTCGGAGTTTTACCGCTACGGTGTGGAAACCCGCATGGGCAGCATGAAGGTGCTGGATACCTGTACTGAAATTACCGCTGATTTACTTAAACTGCCCGGTGGTCGTGGCGGGCGCTACAAGCTGCCTACACTAACCGAGCTCCACCAATATTTATTTGACCAGCCGTTTGCCGAAGCCCACAACGCTACTGCCGACGTGGAGGCTACCACCCGCTGTTTCCTGGAACTCCTTAAGCGTGATATTTTTACCGCTGAGGAGCTTGATGTGCATCCGGGCTATTTTACGGAATTCCGTAACAAGCACCCGCAGCCCATACAGCTTATCGGGTTAAAGCACATCAACCTAAAAAAGGCGAGTGAAGAAGTTCGTCTGCGCCTGGAAAAACTACAGTCGGCTAAGGGAACCGAAACTGCAGCCCCGGCTGAGATGGTAGACATCAGCAATGTACAGTACGTGCATTTGCATAACCATACACAGTTTTCGGTACTACAGTCTACCATAAGTGTACCCGATCTTGTTAAGGCTGCTGCCAAGCACAAAATGCCTGCCGTAGCCATGACCGACCACGGTAACATGATGGGAGCATTCCACTTTGTGAGCAATGTTATGAACCATAACAAAGCCGCCGAAGCCAAAAACAAAGCCGCCATTGAAGCAGGAGAGGAGCCTGCCGAAGTGTTGATGAAGCCTATTGTAGGCTGTGAGTTCTTTATTTGCGAAGACCATAAAGACAAGAGCCGTAAAGACAACGGTTACCAGGTGGTGCTTTTGGCAAAAAACAAAAAGGGCTACCACAACCTTGCCAAGATGGCTTCTATAGCTTATACCGCAGGTTTTTATTACGTGCCGCGCATTGATAAAAGGGTGGTAGAGCAGTACAAGGAAGACATTATGGTGCTTTCGGGTAACCTGTACGGAGAGATACCAAACAAGGTGCTGAACATTGGTGAAAACCAGGCCGAGGAAGCGCTGATTTGGTGGAAAGACCTTTTTGGAGATGATTTCTACATGGAGCTGATGCGCCACGGTCAGGAAGATGAAGATCGTGTTAACGCCTCGCTTATTAAGTTGGCACGCAAGCACAACGTAAAGCTTGTGGCTACTAACAATACCTATTACGCGGAAAAAGAAAACAGCCACGCGCACGACATCCTGTTGTGTGTAAAAGACGGTGAGAAGCTCGCTACGCCTAAAGGGCGCGGGCGCGGTTTCCGCTTTGGGTTGCCTAATAATGAATACTATTTTAAGAGTGGCGACGAAATGAAGGAAATCTTTAAAGATATTCCCGAAGCCATTTACAACATACAGGAAATTGTAGAAAAGGTGGAAGCCTACTCGCTGTACCGCGATGTACTGCTGCCTAAATTCGACATTCCTGAAGAATACCAGATAGCCGAAGACCTTGCCGATGGTGGTAAGCGCGGGGAAAACAACTACCTGCGTTACCTGTGTTATCGCGGTGCCGAAAAGCGCTATACCGAGATAACCGATGACATCCGCGAGCGCCTTGACTTCGAACTGAAAACCATTGAAAACTCGGGTTATCCCGGGTACTTCCTTATAGTACAGGACTTTATTGCCGAAGCCCGAAATATGGGGGTGTCAGTAGGGCCGGGCAGGGGATCGGCGGCGGGTAGTGCCGTGGCGTATTGCCTTGGCATTACTAACATTGACCCGATTAAGTACGACCTGCTTTTTGAACGTTTCCTGAACCCGGACAGGGTGTCCATGCCCGATATTGATATCGACTTTGACGACGAAGGCCGTAGCCGCGTAATGGACTACGTTATCAACAAATACGGAGCCAGCCAGGTAGCACAGATTATTACCTACGGTACCATGGCGGCAAAATCGTCTATTCGTGATACCGCGCGCGTGCTCGACCTACCGTTGTTTGAAGCCGATAAGGTAGCCAAGCTGATACCGAACATGAAGCTGGCCAAGATATTCACCATGGACCAGAATGCCCTGCGTGGCGCGCTGCGTTCAGATGAGTACGACCGCGTGCAGGAACTTATTGCTATGGCTAACGGTGGCGATCTTACCAGCGAAACCATACAGCAGGCTAAGGTGTTGGAAGGCTCTATGCGAAACACGGGTATACACGCCTGTGGGGTAATTATTACGCCCGATGATATTACCAATTTCGTACCGGTTTCGGTAGCGAAAGATTCAGATTTGTACGTTACCCAGTTTGATAACTCGGTGGTGGAAAGTGCCGGATTGCTTAAGATGGACTTCCTGGGTCTGAAGACCCTTACCCTGATTAAGGACACCGTAAAACTGGTAAAATACAAGCACGGCATAGACCTGGATCCGGAAGCATTTCCGATTGATGATGTGAAAACGTACGAGCTGTTCCAAAGGGGTGAAACCGTGGGGGTGTTCCAGTACGAATCGCCGGGGATGCAAAAGTACATGAAGGATCTTAAGCCTACTGTGTTTGCCGACCTTATTGCCATGAACGCCTTGTACCGTCCGGGACCTCTGGAATACATTCCGAGTTTCGTACGCCGTAAAAATGGTGAGGAAGAAATAAAATACGACCTTGATGCCTGTGAGGAATACCTAAAGGAAACCTACGGCATTACAGTATACCAGGAGCAGGTGATGCTACTGTCGCAAAAGCTGGCGGGCTTTACTAAAGGTGAGGCCGACGTACTGCGTAAGGCGATGGGTAAAAAGCAGAAAGACGTACTGGACAAAATGAAGCCTAAGTTTGTAAAACAGGCTTCGGAAAAAGGGCATGATGCTACCGTTCTCGAAAAAATATGGAAAGACTGGGAAGCATTTGCGAGTTATGCATTTAACAAAAGCCACTCTACCTGCTATGCATGGGTAGCGTACCAAACGGCGTACCTTAAGGCGCATTACCCAGCCGAATATATGGCAGCGGTGCTGAGTAACAACATGAACGACATTAAGCAGGTTACCTTCTTTATGGAAGAATGTAAGCGCATGGGCTTAACCGTTCTTGGCCCCGATGTAAACGAATCGTACTATAAGTTTACGGTAAACGATACCGGGGCAGTTCGTTTTGGTATGGGTGCCGTAAAAGGTGTTGGTGCCGGTGCGGTAGATACTATAGTACAAAACCGTAAAGACGGCAGCTATAAATCGATTTTCGACTTAGCAAAGCGCATCGATTTACGTTCGGCCAATAAAAAAGCCTTTGAAAACCTTGCCCTTTCGGGTGGTTTCGATTGCTTTACCGATACGCATCGTGCACAGTATTTCCATATGGATGCCACGGATAATATTTCGTTCCTGGAAAAAGCCATGCGCTACGGTGCTAAAATGCAGGATAATGCAAACAGCAGCCAGGTGAGCCTTTTTGGTGAAGCCAGCGAAGTACAGATACCCGAACCTGTAGTGCCTCCATGCGAAGAATGGAGCACCATGGAAAAACTTGCCCGCGAAAAAGATGTGGTAGGTATTTACATTTCCGGTCACCCGCTGGATGACTATAAGTTTGAAATGAAGTACTTCTGTAACGCCCGCCTTGAGGTGCTGAAGAATCTGGAACCGCACGTGAATAAGAACCTTAGTTTTGGAGGCATCATAAGTAATGTGCAGCACAAAACGGCAAAGAACGGTAAGGGTTGGGCTATATTCAACCTGGAAGGGTACGACGAGAGTTACGAGTTTAAAATATACGGCGAAGAATACCTGAAGTTCCGCCACTTCCTTATAAACAGTAATTTTACCTTTATAAGGGTAATGGTACGCGAAGGGTGGACGAATGCTGAAGGAAAAAAAGGAGAGCCGAGGTTGCAGTATATGGCCATACAGTATTTGCAGGACGTGCTGCCTACCTTTGCCAAAAAGCTGATTATTCAGTTTAATATCCTTGATTTGCAGGAACAGTTGGTAAACGAGTTATTCCAACTGTTCACCGGTAACAAGGGCGACCACCAGGTAACATTTGAAGTAATGGAGCTGGATAAGGTAAAACGCTCCGTGCCGGTAGCACCCGTGGCGGTAACTATACGCGAAACTTCGGAGGAATTTGAGGATGCCGCCGATATAGGCGATGCCGAATTTGAAGAAGAAATGGATGTGGAGGTGGCCGAAGAGGAAACCGAAAGCATTCAGGTAGTTACAAAACTTACCATGCCCAGCCGTAAGTTGAAAGTGAAAATAAGCAACGAATTGCTGCAGGAACTGGACAGGCTACAGGTAAGCTTTAAGCTGAATTAAAGCGATAGCTTTTGATTATCAATGTATAACCAAAAGCTATGCGTTTGGCGCATCTTTTTATAATGATATTTACTAACTTTGTAGCATAATACTAATTAACAAGACTAAGTAAGAATATGGCACAAGCAATAACAGATGCTACTTTTGAAGAAGTAGTATTAAAATCAGAACAACCGGTACTTGTAGACTTTTGGGCAGCATGGTGTGGTCCATGCCGTATGGTAGGTCCTATCATCGAGCAAATAGGTGAAGAGTATGCAGGTAAAGCAGTTGTTGGTAAAGTAGACGTAGATGCTAACCAGGAATTTGCTGCTAAATACGGTATCCGTAACATTCCTACCGTGCTTATTTTCCAAAACGGAGAAGTTGTAGGCCGTCAGGTAGGTGTTGCACCAAAAGATACGTACACTAAAGCTATTGACGCGCTACTTTCTTAATTAAAGAACGTACCGCTTTGCATACAAAATCCCGCCATTGGCGGGATTTTGTATTTTATGGGGTTTTCCATTTCGAGCGAAACGCAGTGTAGCCGAGAAATCTCCGGTCGGGTGCTGCAAATGAAGAGCTCTCTTTTTATTTGGCATGCCCCAAATTTTGCAGTGGCAAATAATCGCTATATTTGAAGATATGAAGTTAGACGCACAATTAGAAAAGATATCGGCCTTTTCGCACCTGGAGCTTTTGGCCAACCAGATTGTTGAAGGGTTTATTTCGGGCATGCACAAGAGTCCGTTTCACGGCTTTTCGTCGGAGTTTGCCGAGCATAAGGTGTACAACCCCGGCGAGAGTACTAAAAACATCGACTGGAAGCTGTATGCGCGTACCGACAGGTTGTACAGCAAGCGCTATGAGGAGGAAACTAATCTGCGCTGTCACCTGATTATAGACAACTCCAGCAGTATGCACTACCCTAAGCTAAAGGACGGGCAGCTGTTTTACGAAAACAAGATAGGTTTTTCGGTGTTGGCATCGGCGGTACTGATGGATTTACTAAAACGCCAGCGCGATGCTGTGGGGCTTAGCGTATACAGTGATACCTACGAGTACTACGCGCCCGAAAAGGGCAGTGGCAGGCACCACCGCATGCTTCTGGATAAGCTGGAAGGACTGCTTGCGGCACCATCGGCGGCAAAGCCTACCGATACCACCACCTTTTTGCACCAGATAGCGCAAAAGATGCACCGCCGCAGCATGATTATTTTGTTTACCGATATGTTTCAGCCGGGGGAGAACGAAGCGCTGTTTAATGCGCTGCAACACCTGAAGCACGACAAGCATAAGGTGGTGTTGTTTCATGTAATTGACAAAAAAACGGAGTTCAGTTTTGATTTTGATAACAGTCCGCGCAAATTTATTGACCTTGAAACGGGCGAACAGGTGAACCTTTTTGCCGGAAATATCAGGGAAGAGTACGAAAAAAGGGTAGAAGCCTACTTTAAACAGGTAGAAGAAACCTGCATGCAGTACCGAATTAAGTACGTTCCGGTATCGGTAGATGAAAAATTTGAAAAAATATTAACCACCTACCTTGTTGAGAAACAAAAGTTTGGATAATTGACAAAAAAAATATCGAAAAATTATTTTCAAAACACTTGCAGATATCAAAAACAGCCGTATATTTGCACTCGTAATAATGAAACAAACAACGACAAGTTGCTAATCATTTAGGACGCTGGTTTGGTAGTTCAGTTGGTTAGAATACGTGCCTGTCACGCACGGGGTCGCGGGTTCGAGTCCCGTCCAGACCGCCAGTATGCAAGAGAAGCCCTGCTTTAAGCGGGGCTTTTTGCGCCAAAATACATTACTTCCCACGCGGGGAAGTGTAAAGATAGTTGTGTTGTTTATGTCCGCCTCGGCGGATAGGTTTAGTAGTTAGACCAATGAAAAGCTTTCCATTTATTTGGAGGGCTTTTTTATTTTGGGACTAGTCACTGTCATCTTTCTTTCTTAGAGCGTCAAAACGTTCTATGGCTATGGCTTTAAGTTTTGCTATTTCCAGCGGGCCCATGTTGTAGGTGGTTTTGTAGCGTTTTATAAGCGCTTCAATTTTTAGGGCGGCTTCGCTCATGCTTGTGGGAGTTCCGTTTTGGTTATAAAAGTTTTTCTCCTCAAGCTCTTTTGCAAAAATTTCATTTACGTCTTTTAAAAACAACTGTTTTTCCATTAGGTAGGTTTTAAAATTTAAGTTTAGGTATTATAGCGGGGGCTATAATGTTTGTGGCGTAATTGTGCTAACGCGCGATATGCGAAGTTAAAAATTTTGAATTTCAAAAAACACCCGGTTTTAAAAAACAGGTAAAAATTCATGCTTTAAATAATAAGCGTAGTGTTGATTTTTTTTACGGAGTAATTTTTTTCAAAAACGCTTGCTAATTTTAAAAACAGTTGTATATTTGCACCCACTTACTGAAACAATAGCTACATAGTTATTATCAGCCTGCGGGTGTGGTGAAATTGGTAGACACGCCAGACTTAGGATCTGGTGCCTCACGGTGTGAAGGTTCGAGTCCTTTCACCCGCACAAAAGCCTCTGAGAAATCAGGGGCTTTTTTATTTTTAGCACGTTGTAGGGTGGTTGTTAATATTTGGGTTGAATTTCGTTTTTTTTATAGATTAATCTTCTATTTCAATATAATAACCATCCTCTTTATACCAATAAAAAATATAAAACGTCATCATTGTACCGTGAGAAAACTCAATCAGACAAGGATAAAACCTACATCTATTGGCTCTTTTTCGGTTACCGGGTCTATGGCTTTACCATCTTTATACAGGAAATTAGCATAATAACTCGGTGATACTTCCTTAGAGGGATCTATAGCTTTATGATTTATAAACTCCTGTAACTGCTCTGGCGATACAGGCTTGTATTCGCATCTCTTGTAAACATACAATGGAGAAAATTCTTCTACTGTATATAGCAATAAATCAGTATCCGCTATAATTTCTATTAATTCCCGGATTGTTCCTATCGCTCTGTCTCCGTTTAAATATCGATTAATTACTTCTGATTCGTTGTCTTCCAGATAGCCATTTAAATTATTCAATTGAATTTCTATTTTTCCTATTATCATGCTTTATTGTTTTCGTTTAGCATAATGGTTATATTCATTAAATTATCCCTACATCTCCATATTTATCAAGTATAAAAAACGTAACTGTATTTCCCGCAAAGTAAACCATACACGGCAAATTAGTGTCTAAATAATTATCTTTCCCTTCCGGGTGTGTAAACTTTTTATCTGCGTATTTAAAATTCCCATACATGGTTACAGAATATTCTAATGAAGGAGGTAGCATTTCATTTTGTTGCAGTTCAATAAAAGTATCCTGAGAAACAACATTATATTTTGTGTCTCTTAATGCCGAATATTCAAAACTTTCTTCAACAAAGAATATAAGCTCTTCATCTAAAAGCTTTTCAATCAATATATTAACTGTTTCTAAAGAATGATTCCCCAATAAATATTCATCAATTAATTCTTGTATTTTCTTAAAATAAAATCCTGATTTAGATTTAAGTAAATCTATTTGTATTATTCCTATTGCCATAGTATTGTTTTTCGTTTAGCATAATGGTTATTAATCATTTAGGTTATCCCAAGATCCCCTTCTTTATCAAGTATAAAAAATGTAACTATATTTGCAGCAAAGTAAATCATACACTGTGCAGGCTGATTAGGGTATATAAATGTGGAGCAACCTGAAAGCTGCTTCTGTCTAAAAAATGTATTTTTACTATTATTAATCCTGTATCATTGTTTTAGGGCTGGTCCTTAATTTGTAATGTGTTTTTATAGAAGGGTAGGGCGTTTGAATCCTCAAATATTTCAGCAAAATATTTTGCGCCAAAACGTGTAAAGTGTTTTCCGTCCTGGCTTATAAATTTACAGTCGGGTGTAAAAACCGGTAAAGTCCCATCTTTTTCTACGGCAGCAAGTATGTTAATGTAATGGTTGCCCCATTCGTTTGCAAGGGTTTTGTTTCTGTTAATTATAGCTGTTTTTGCTCTTACGCGTTGACTGCAATAGTCGGGAAGGTGCTTGCGGTTAAAGTAAAGCCCGTTGTTAGTGCCGAAGTTTTTTAGTCCTATAATTTTTACCTTGTTTATATCTATATTGTATTTGGTTGATAGTGGGGTAAACTCTTTTTTATTAAGATGAGACATGTAAATAATGCTTGCTTCAGCAATCCTTTGTTTTGCATTCTTTGCTTTTTGTAAATCGAAAATATAGGATATGTCTAACTTGTCGCTGTATTTCGAAGCTAACAGCACATTGGCCCAGTCGCGCGCAAAGCTGTGGCCTATTACTAAAACTTTAATTTTATTATTGCTACAAAAGGTTTTGTCTAATTTGTAGATGCTGTCGTTATACTGCGCGTGCATGTTTCGCTGTATGTTGTTTTTGGTGATTCCTAATTCCGGTACATCGCGCACCACGCCTGCATGTAGATAGATGTAAAGTCCGGTAATAGTTAGAAAAGTTCCTAAGATTCCGGTAGTGCATAAAACGGCTTTGTTGTTTATTTTTTTTAAATTACGGAAAGGCTGCTCTATAAAATAGTAGGTGACAACGGAAAGAAATAAAATCAGCAAACCCATACACAAAGCCTGTAGTGGAGTGTAGTTGTCAGTAACGAAATATCGGGTAAATGCAAGTATAACCTGGTGCCACATGTAGATGCTGAAACTTATTTTTCCTATGAAAGTGAACAGCGGGTTTTCTAAAATGAATTTGTTTGTTTTTGTTTGTCCGGTTGTAATAACTAATGCCGCGCTGATAAAAACAACCAAAAATAACAGTAGTTTTTGAGGTAAAAATATATTTGCAAAAAGCAGTACAGTTAGTAATACTGCCAGGACTACTTTTAATGCAGAAGGTAATGTTCTTTTTTGGAGGAGAATGGCTGTAATACCTCCTAAAGATAATTCGAAAAAGCGTGACGGCAGAAGGAAAAATGCTGCTACGGGGTTTACGGATAAAAAGAATAAAGCGGCAGAAATAACGGTAAGTGCAATTATAGTTATAGAGAGAAGCCGTATTCTGTTTTTTAATAAATAAAATAAGAATGGGTAGACAATGTAAAACTGTTCTTCTATACCCAGGCTCCAGGTGTGCATAAGAGGCATGTAGTGTGTAGAAGTGTTCCAGTAATTGCCAACAGTGAGGTATTGTAAGATGTTGTTTGAAAAGAAGACTGTAGCCACTACCGATTCGCTGAGATTTTCATAATCGTCGGGTAGCATTATGAAATAACCTATAACTAGCGCTGTGAGGCTTACAATAAATAAAAGAGGTATTATTCGTCTGATGCGGCGCATATAAAATTGCGACAGCGAAAGTTTTTTTGTTTCTGATTGATGGTATAGTTGTTTAGTAATAAGATATCCGCTTATTACAAAAAAGACATCTACGCCTAGGTAACCGTTTCTGCAATAGCCAAAATGGAATAATGCAACAGCTACAACTGCCAGTGCGCGTAAGGTGTCAATGTCTTTTCTGTAGGTTGGTGTCATGAATATATTTTTATGAACTTAATAAAGTATAGGTATTGTATGGAGGTTTTTAGCTTTTTTTGTTTTGTTCATCTTCATCAGGAGGAAGAGGGTAATCTTCTACAGGTAGCCACCTTTTTTGATGTGTAGCTAAATAGCCTTGAATCTCTCCCAATGTATAAGAATATTTAAAAATAAGTTCTGGTGTTGTATCTTTAAAGTCTATATACACAAATGGTGAACCATCTAGTACCTCATCTGTTACAGAAATATCTGTGTTGTTTTCTTTGTTAAATTTAAAGGTGTATTGCTCTACTGCCATTGGCGCATACATTATTTCTGATATTTTCATTTTGGTTTGGTTTAAATTGTCTGTTGGTGTGTTCTGCTTATATGGGCATTGTGCAAAAATCCCCGCATTGCTCCCCGGAAAGATAAGGAATCTGGTACAATGTTGTTCCCTGTCTGCTTTTAATTTTTCTTTTCTGCCAAATGTTATTAATAGGTTATAAATCCCAATAAAATTAAGGGTTTTCCGTGTGCAAGCCGTATCTTGCAGGCAGAAGATAATCTCCTTTATTTTTACACCATGGCTTTTAAATCCGATAAAAAATACGACCGCCCCATACTGAAACTCTACCAGCCCGACGACAGTTATAAAGTGCAACCGCTGCCCAAGCCTTCGGGTGCGTACCCGTACCGCCTGGATGCGGCTAAGTTTGTACAGTTGCCACATGATGCATTCAGTTTCCACATGGTGGGCGATACCGGCGGTATGCGCTACCAGAACGGCCAGCAAAGCGTGGCAGAACAAATGAGCAAACAGGCAACTGAGGGCGTGGCGAAACCTGCTTTTTTGTACCACCTGGGCGATGTGGTGTACCACTTTGGTGAAGCGGAGTATTACGAAAGGCAGTTCTTTAAGCCATACAGTGGCTACCCCGGCCCCATATTTGCCATAGCGGGCAACCACGACAGCGATGTAAACCCGAGCAACCCGGTGCCGTATAACAGTCTGGATGCGTTTACAGCCGTATTTTGCGACTCCGAAAGCCGCGACATCAGCTTTAGTACCAGTAAAACCCGCAAAAGCGTTACCCAGCCCCATGTGTACTGGACGCTGCAAACGCCCCTGGCTAACATTATTGGTCTGCACAGCAACGTGCCAAAATACGGTTTTGTAGACGAAGCCCAGCGCAAGTGGTTTGTGGAGGAGCTTAAGGCTGCTGTAAAAGAACGCCCCGGCAAAATGATACTGGTGTGCATACATCATGCACCCTACACGGCCGATTTTAACCACGGATCAAGCGAGCCGATGATAGAAATGCTGGAAAGTGCCTATGCCGAAAGTGGTGTGCTGCCCGATGCCGTGTTTAGCGGCCACGTGCACAACTACCAGCGCTACCATAAAACCTATAATAATGGTAAGGTGGTGCCGTATATAGTGTGCGGTGCAGGTGGGTTTGATGAGCTACATTCGCTGGTGTATGAGGGTGACCCGATGTATACCACAGACAGTCCGTTACTTGATGGTGTGCAACTGCAAAGCTATTGCGACGATAAGCACGGATTCCTTAAAATATCACTGGAACGAAAAGGCGAGGGGGTAACCCTAAAGGGTGAGTATTTTGTGCTGAACAACAAAGATGAAAAGAATACCACTATAGACAGTGTGGATGCGTTTATAATATAAGGGAGAGTTCTTCTTCCATTTGCTTCGCCAGTTCGGGCATAGCCCTCGGGGCGACTGAAGCGCAGCGGAATGGAGAAATCTCATGAATTATTACAAAAGAAATTTAACTTCGTTGAACCTTCGGTGTCTCGACTTCCCTAAAGCTCCGCTCGAAATGGAAGGGCCTGACTGTATATTGAATAAATCACCTTTTAATATTCGCTTTAACTTCGCTAAAGCGTAGTTTCTGATGGGTGTGCAATACCTCAATTACCTTTTTTACATTCTTCCATTCAAAAAGCCGGATAATAAAAATCCCGAATTTAAGGAAGCCTTTGCTTTGGGTTAGCAGCGTACCGAGTTCGCTAATTTCGGTATCGCGTTTCAGGGTTAGGTCGGTGTATTTTTGTGTGTCGGTGCCGCAGGCTATTAGGTCGGTGGCAAAGAGCCATGCGCCGTCGCGGGCGGTGCCCAGGCTAAACTGTACCAGCATGGAATTCGAATTAGTGCCGGTAAACCCCAAAACCGATAAAAATGGCGAAACAATATTCAGCTTGTTAATCACGCCGTAGGTAAGTGCTCCCAGTACGTTGTTTATGGAGTTGTAATCGCGGCGTAGCGCATCTACATCATTTCCCTTTGCGGCGAGTTCTGCCACGGCAATACCCAGGTCATAATTAATGTGCGCGTTCATGCCCAGCAGTAGGTGGTGCAGCACTAAATACGACGAAGCCTCGGCGCTCTTAAACGCCACCCTCCACGATGCCGAAACCAGCGGGCTGTTTTTGTCGGCTTTCCATTGGCTGTATGCGCAGAGATAGCGGTTAGCAAACACCACATCCAGCTCCGCCAGGCGGCTGCCGTCTTCAAACAGCTTATTGTCTATATCTTCCTTAACCTTGCAGGTAACCTTATGGTACAGCGCCGCGAAATACCCCAACCTGTCGCCCGTGCTTTCACATTGGTGTATGATGGCCTCAAGCTGTGCTATAACACTCTCAATGTCCTGTGCTGTTGCTGTTGTTGTCATGGTAAGGTGCTGGTTTTTAGTGTGTAGTAAATGTAGGGAAATTTTTGGTGGTTTTGTTAAAATCGTTATCTTTCGTTTAAATAACCAAATTTTACAACCAAATAATCAAGTGTATGAAAACGAAAGAAGAATTGTTGGAGGAAGTTGAAGGGCTTTTTGAGGAGAAAAAGTATCAGTCAATACTTGATATTTTATCAGATGAAATTTTGGAAGAATATTGTTCATCTGAATTGTGGAAAGTTCGATCTAGAGCTTTTAATAAATTAGACAATAATCCTCGAGCTGTTTTGGATGCAACCAGGTCTATCGATATAGATCCTACTCACGCATTAGTTTATAATTATAGAGGGATTGCTTATTTAAGCATGTATGATTTTGATAATGCGGAAAATGATTTTAAAAAATCTATTAGTTTAAATTCTGATAATATGGGGCCTCATAACAACCTTGGGAATGTTTATTTTCATAGGGAACAATTCTCAAAAGCCTTAGAAGAATATAATATTGCGTTAAAATTAGATCCGTTGGAGGTTATTTTTTACACTAATAAGGGGCTTGTTTACGATAAGCTTCACGAATTTGATGAAGCTATAAAATGTTTTACAATGGCAATTGAGATTAATGAAAATTATGCAAAATCTTATAGATTAAGAGGGAGTGTTTTTGAACAAACCAAAAAATATAGCAAGGCAATTGAGGATTTTAAAAAATATTTACAGTTAGAATCACATAATAAATTTCTTATGAAGAGTGTTAAAGTGAGGATAAAAGAATTAAAGAAAAAATTGGTGTTTGTTCCATACGAAGAAATTTCTGAAATCATCTTGCAAATCAAAGAACTCTTGAGTTTTTCCGGCAATTGTATTACTCATTATACGGCTTTTTCTACTGCTAAAAAATTAATACTAGAAGATGAGAGTTGTTTTCGTTTGTCAGAAGGAACTTTTTTAAATGATACATCAGAGGGAAGGGTGTTGTTTAAAGAGTTGAATTTCTATATTACTAATAAGGCTGATAATGAGAATAAATCCGAATCAGAGCCTTTTACTGAAAAGCCGTTTATTGGTAGTTTTGTGGCTGAAACCAAGCACGATGATTTAGCACTTTGGAGAATGTATGGCAAGGAGAATAAAGAGGAAGCCAGAGGATGTGCGCTTACCCTTGATAGAGCAGTTTTTATTAATAATATCCTAGATTCTATAAGTAATGAATCTTCAGAAAATGATTTGTCTCTCGATTCGGAATTTGTCTTTTACAATGTGGCCTATATATCTAAAAACAATGCAAAGAACTTTGTAGTACCTAATAACCCCAAAATAGAAGACAAGCTAAATGAGTTGATTGAAGAATTAAAGGGTAAACTCAGAGGTAGAAAAAGTAGAGAACTGAAGGTAAGTATTGCGGAAAAGCTCAATGAAATTGTATACTTATTTAAAGATGCTGAATATCAATATGAAAACGAAGTGCGTTTGATTGTTTCCGGTGTAGGTTTCCCAAAAGTAGTGAATTTTGAAAATGGCTTTGGGGTTTATATTTATCTTACCGATATACGCCCGGCACTCCATAAAATAACGTTAGGACCTAAAGTTGAAAAAGCGGAAGAGTTTGCGGCAGCCTTGAACTATTTCTTAAAAGAAAAGTATGAAGATAAAAATGTCGAAATCATAATGTCTCACCTTCCATTCAAATAATAAAAAAACCTCCGAAATACGGAGGTTTTTAATTTCAGAGCGAAAAACGGGATTCGAACCCGCGACCTCCACCTTGGCAAGGTGGCGCTCTACCAACTGAGCTATTTTCGCAGTAAAAAGGCTACCGAAGCCCTGATATTTTGTACTCAAGGCGGGACTTGAACCCGCACGGGCATTACTGCCCACTGGATTTTAAGTCCAGCGTGTCTACCAATTCCACCACTCAAGCATAATAGGTAGTAAACTATTAGAGCGAAAAACGGGATTCGAACCCGCGACCTCCACCTTGGCAAGGTGGCGCTCTACCAACTGAGCTATTTTCGCAGTATGTCAATGTCCCGCAAGCGGTGTCATTATTACGGCTGCAAATATACAATGGTTTTTTATACCTGCAAGTGTTTTTTAGGGAAATTTTACTGCACTGTGCGTAAGCTGCGGTAACGTTCTGATAACGTTTTTCTTAAAATGAAAGTTTTTTTCTGAATTGAGGGAGAAAGAGTTTTCAGTCGCAGTCTCAGTTTTCAGTTGTAGCTCCCGGACAGGAGATGTTTCCACTCCGCTACGCTCAACATGGAACAAGTTTTCAGTTGTATTCTGCTAATTTGAAAAGCAACAACCCCGGCTGCCGCGGCGGACACCCCCTCCAAAGGAAAATCGCTTTGTGAACTTTTTTGCTTTCCAAAGGAAAGCCTTCGTGTTCGTATTAAGCATAATTTAGGTCTTTTGTGCCCTTTGTGGAAAACTTTGTGCGCCTTGTGGTAGAAAATTTCTCGCCAAGCCGCCAAGATGTGTCCATACAATAGTTTAAAGGAGGTAATGCTCACTCCGATAAAAATTGAACGAATCCACAAATCCACGCATCAACAAATAAACTACTTACTGATCATTCGTTTCAGTTCGTTTAGTTTCATTAGCGCCTCTACCGGGGTAAGGGTATTTATGTCCAGGTTTAGTATTTCCTCTTTTATTTCTTCCAGTAACGGGTCGTCCAGGTTAAAGAAGCTCAGTTGCAGTTCGTCTTTAGCGGTAGCCTTTCCTGTAGCCAATGCTTCGCTACTGTGGTCTTTCTCTAACTTTTTAAGGAGTTTTTGTGCCTTCTGTATTACCGTTTGCGGCATACCCGCCATTTTGGCTACATGTATACCAAAGCTGTGCGCACTGCCGCCCTTAACCAGCTTGCGGATAAACAGTACGTTGTCTTTAAGCTCCTTTACGCTTACGTTAAAGTTTTGTATGCGCTCAAAGATGTCCTGCATTTCGTTCAGCTCATGGTAGTGCGTGGCAAACAGTGTCTTCGGCTTGGCAGGGTGTTCATGGATGAACTCGGCTATGGCCCATGCTATACTAATACCGTCGTAGGTGCTGGTGCCACGACCTATTTCGTCAAGGAGTATCAGGCTGCGGTCGCTCAGGTTGTTCAGTATGCTGGCGGTTTCGTTCATCTCCACCATAAAGGTACTTTCGCCCATACTGATGTTGTCGCTGGCGCCCACACGGGTAAAAATTTTGTCTACAATACCCATACGTACACTGTCGGCAGGTACAAAGCTGCCCATTTGCGCAAGCAGTACAATCAATGCCGTTTGGCGCAGTATGGCCGACTTACCACTCATGTTGGGTCCCGTTATCATAATCACCTGTTGTGCGGCACGGTCCAGGTACACATCGTTAGTGATGTAAGGCGTACCTACGGGCAACTGTTTTTCTATAACCGGGTGACGACCTTCCTTAATTTCCAACTCGTGGCTGTCGTCTATTTCGGGCTGCACGTAGTTGTTGTCTAAGGCTAACTGGGCAAAACCGCTAAGGCAGTCCACCTGCGCTATAAGCCCGGCGTTTAGCTGAACCGGCTTTATATAGGTACTTATCCACACCACCAGCTGCTCAAAAAGCTGGCTTTCCAGTGCGTATATCTTTTCTTCGGCACCCAGTATCTTGGTTTCGTATTCTTTAAGTTCTTCGGTAATATAGCGCTCGGCATTTACAAGGGTTTGCTTGCGTATCCATTCTGCCGGAACTTTATCTTTATGTGTATTGCGGACTTCAATATAATACCCGAACACGTTGTTAAACGAAATCTTCAGCGAACTGATGCCGGTTTTTTCACTCTCGCGGCGTTCTATGCCTTCCAGGAATTCTTTACCGCTAAAGGCTATGCTGCGCAGTTCATCCAGTTCGGGGTGTACGCCGGTAGCTATGGCATTGCCCTTGTTTATGGCTACGGGAGCATCGGGGTTCAGGGTGGTTTTTATCTTTTCGCGCAGCAGCTCGCAGGCGTGCAGGCTGTCGCCAATGGCTTTCAGGGCATCGTTATCGCTTTCCAGTGCCAACTGTTTTACCGGTACAATGGCATCAAGCGATTCCTTAAGGTAAATCACCTCACGCGGCGAAATTTTCCCGGTTGCTACCTTAGAGATAAGCCTTTCAAGGTCGCTTATCTGCTTTATCTGCGTTTGGAATTGTGCCAATACCTCACGGTTGTTTTTCAGGTAGGCTACCACTTCATGGCGGGCGCGTACCTTATTTGCGTCCTTAAGGGGCAGGGCAAGCCAGCGTTTTAAAAGACGGCTCCCCATAGGGCTCAGGGTGCGGTCTATAACATCCAGTAGGGTTACGGCATTCTGGTTGGTGCTGTGGTGCAGTTCCAGATTGCGCATGGTAAAACGATCCATCCACACATAAGCATCTTCGGCTATACGCTGAATGTTTGTTATGTGCTGTACTTTGTTATGCTGGGTTTCGCCCAGGTAATACAGCACCGCGCCGCTGGCTATAACACCTTCGGGCAGTTCTTCTATACCAAAACCCTTTAGCGAGTTAGTACCGAAGTGGGCGGTAAGGCTATCAAATGCATAATCTTCTTTATACACCCAGTCCTCTAAATAAAAAGTATGGTGGTTTTCGCCAAAGGCTTCCTTAAAGGTATTCTTCTCGTTTTTGGCGGTAAGCACCTCGCTCGGGCTAAAGTTTTGCAACAGCTTGTCTATGTACTCCTCATTACCCTGTGCACATAAAAATTCGCCGGTAGACACATCCAAAAACGACACCCCTATGGTTTTCCTGCCAAAGTAAACCGAAGCCAGGAAGTTGTTTTGCTTGCTATGCAGTACCTCGTCGTTTAGTGCCACTCCGGGGGTTACCAGTTCGGTAACGCCGCGTTTCACTATTGTCTTGGTCATTTTTGGGTCTTCCAGCTGGTCGCATATAGCTACACGCAGCCCGGCTTTCACCAGCTTTGGTAAATACGTATTCAGCGAGTGGTGCGGAAAGCCTGCAAGTGCGGTTTCGCTCTCGCTGCCGTTGCCGCGCTTGGTAAGGGTAATACCCAGTATACCCGCAGCACGTATGGCATCGTGGCCAAAGGTTTCGTAAAAGTCGCCCACCCTGAATAGCAGACATGCATCAGGATATTTTGCCTTAATGCTGTTGTATTGCTTCATTAACGGGGTTTCTTTCGCGGTTTTTTCTTTAGACGCTGCCAAGGTATTTGCTGTTTAAATGAGTATTGGGCGAAATTAGTCAAAATTTAGCAAAAGGGAGAAGGACGTATTTCAGTAGTTTTCACAAATCAGTTGTTGATAAGGGTGGTGAGGCACATGGTTGTGAAATTCGATTGGTGGTTTAATTTTTTGAGGGTCAAAAATATTTTGCGGAGTAAATGCGTTTATAGTACATTGCAATAACAAATCAATATCATTTAACCATGAAAAAAATCGTACTACTATTGCTGGGGCTTGTTGCCTTTAGTGGCTTTGCCCAACAAAAAAACCAATCTGCCACTAACCAGCCTGTAAAACCTTTGGCAGAAAAATATACTGACCAGATGAAGGACATGCTAACACTTACCCTGAAGCAGGAAACTAAAATAAAAGCACTGTACGAAGAGCACCTTACAAAGTATCCTGAAACGAATGCCAATGCACAGGAGGTAAAAAAAGAAAATGCGGAATTTGATACTAAACTAAAAGGTGTACTTACGGCCGAACAGTTTGAAAAATGGCAATACATAAGGGAGCATCCTATGGCAGCCGGATTTAAGGCCGGTACAGAAAAAGGCAAAAAAGGATAGTTTGCGTTTTTTGTATGGATTTTCCTTTAGCGAAATTTAAGGATTACAGATTAAAATTGTTGCGTCTCGCATTTGTTTAAGTTTTATCTTGCGGCACAAAATTATTATATTGTTCATATCATGAAAAAGATTGCACTACTGCTTATCGCGCTTGTTTCACTTTCGGGTTTTGCACAGCAAAGGCTTCAGGGAGGTAAACAAAACCTTGTGTTTAAAAAAACAGCTAAGGCCACCCCTGAACAACGAGCCAAAGAGCTTACTATACAGTTAGATCTTACCCCGGTACAGGAAGCACAGGTAAAAGCTTTATTTGAAGAGGATGATAAAAACCACCCGGCAGAGGTAAAGAAAACACCTCAGAAAGGTGATATGCTGGAAACGCCAAAAGATAAAGAAATCAAGGCTCAGGAGAAAAAAGCCGAGCGTGTCGAATTTGAAGGGAAAATGAAAAAGGTACTTACACCTGAGCAGTTTGAAAAGTGGAAAAAAAACCGCGATGCCAAGCCTGCTAAGGAGGTAAAAAAGCTTGACGAAAACAACTTACAGGAAAAAACGAAACTGTAAAAATATACCGTGTTGTATAACATTAAAAAGCCATGCTGCAAGCGTGGCTTTTTTGTTTTTTGTTTACCTGCACTTTTTTAGGATTTACCTCAAAAATCAAAGGGTGACGCCGCAACCCGGTACATTTACACTACTAACAATAAAACCAGAGTTTAATAAATGAAAAAATTTGTAATTGCCGCAGCCCTTATGGTTTCGGTTGCAGGTTTTGCTCAGCAAAAGCCTGAAAAGAAGAAAGATGCAAACGCTAAACAAACAGAAAGGCCTACAGCAGATCAAAGGACAAAAGATCTTACTAAAGAGCTTAACCTTGATAAAGCACAGCAGGCTAAAGTAAAGGCGCTTTTTGAGGAAGAAGATAAAAACCGCCCTGAGCCGCCAAAAGACGGTGAAAAGAAAAAACCTGAGCAAGGTGAAAAACCACAACAGCCTAAAGAAAAAGGCGGTAAAGGTGAAAAAGGTGGCGATAAAGCACAAGGTGGCCGTGGCGATATGGATAAGAAAATGAAAGACATCCTTACTGCTGACCAATACAAAAAATGGCAGGAGTCGCACAAGCAGGAACAAGGCAAAGGCGACAAAAAGAAACCTGAAGGAAAAAGGCCGGAAGGTAAAAAATCGGAATAGTTCCTAAACTGCAACTACATATTAATTGAGATTAGCCGTGCTGAAAAGCACGGCTTTCTTTTTTTGTTGCTATTTGTTTCAGGGAGAATTTGTTAGTTACAGAACCCCAGCGGGGGCATGTTTATAGCAGTTATATAAGGGAGAGTGGTTAGATTTCCGAGGAGCGGCATATTTTTACGATTATATGCCGCTCCTCCGGAAATCTTGTGTGATACTGAATTGTCGTCTATAGATATCCCGCTCCTTCGGAGCTGAAAAAACTTTGTGCTCCTAGTCGTGAAATTTAAAAGAAAATAGGGCAGTATATAATTTAAACCGGTACTGTATCTTTGCAAAAAAAAAGATACGCATGAGGAAACTGGCAAACAGCGAGCTGGACCGCAAGAATACGGAAGAGTTTAAAGGGGCAGATAAAACCCCAGTTATTATTGTGCTGGACGATATTCGCAGCCTGCACAACATAGGTTCGGTTTTTCGTACTGCCGATGCTTTTTTGCTCGAAAAAATTTACCTGTGCGGCATAACTGCTACGCCTCCTAACAAAGAAATACATAAAACCGCGCTGGGTGCTACAGATACTGTGGAGTGGGAGTATGAAAAAGATGTAACCGCCGTTATTACAAAACTACAACAACAGGGAGTAAAGGTGTTTGCGGCAGAGCAGGTAGAAAACGCTATAATGTTGCAGGATTTTAACCCGTTGATGGGGGATAAGTATGCGTTAGTGTTTGGTAATGAGGTGAAAGGTGTGTCTCAGGATGCAATTAACCTGTGCGATGGCGTTATAGAAATACCGCAGATAGGAACTAAACATTCCCTCAACATTTCGGTGAGTGCCGGGGTGGTGGTTTGGGATATTTTCAATAAGATACATTACCCTAAAAATTAACAAAGCCGTAAAATTTATTTTATATTTTTACGGAATGAAGATTTCTCCATCGTTTTATTTGTTGGTTTGTGCAATTTTAGGCTTAGCAGGCCCTCTTGCGCATGCCCAGGCAGATCAGCCTCCGGTTGTAACTGCTGCAGGTAACCAAATTTATTGCCCCGGTACAGCCATACCGGTTGTTACTTCTTTTAATATTACAGATCCTGACCCGGGCGATACCACAGCCCTGGCGGTATACATACAAATATCATCCGGATATACTAATGGTTCAGATAGTCTTACACTAACCACTACTATTACCGGCGTTACCACAACCTGGGACAGCGGAGCGGGAAAACTTACCATTAAGGGTACAAATAACCAGCAGTTGCCTTTTACTACGCTGGTACAGGCAGTACAAAATGTGGTTTTTAATACTACTAACCCTAATGCTTCGGGTACACGTACGTTTTCCATCAGTATAGGCGAGGCTAACTACCTGCCGTCTACAGGCCACTATTACCGCTATATACCTAACCTGGGAATAACCTGGACGGCAGCAAAAGATGCTGCCGAGGCTACAAACTACTACGGACTACAAGGTTATCTTGCTACGCTTATGGCACAAGATGAAGCCCAGTTATGCGGAGAGCAAGCCACAGGAACCGGATGGATAGGAGGTTCTGATGCTCAAACCGAGGGTGTGTGGAAGTGGGTAACGGGCCCTGAGGCGGGAACCATATTTTGGAATGGTGGTGTAAATGGTAGTACACCAAATTTTGCCTTTTGGAATAGTGGTGAGCCTAACAATAATAATAATGAAGATTATGCACACGTTACGACTCCGGGGGTAGGTATTGCAGGTTCATGGAATGACCTGAGTAATACCGGTGAGCCCAACGGTAGCTACCAGCCTAAAGGCTATATAGTAGAATATGGAGGCATGCCCGGCGACCCGGTGCTAAACATAGCTTCGAGTACCACGATTACCATGTATAAAATAACTTCGCATACCGATTCTCCTGCTATTTGCGGCAGTGGTAGTGTTACCCTACAGGCGCAAAGCGATAGCGGTACGGTATACTGGTACGATGCTGCTACCGGCGGAAATCTTATAGCTACCGGTAATAGCTATGTTACGCCTATTGTATCTTCTGCTACAGTATACTATGCCTCGGCGTACGATGTTTCTTGCTCTACCGCTCCCCGTGTGGCGGTACATGTTAATATAACTGAAATACCGGTGGTTTCGGCTACGCCTGCCGCTTTTTCTTGTGAGGGAGATCCTGTTGTTTTACAAGCTACTGCTACGGCAGGAACGGTGTACTGGTACGACAGCCCTTCGGCTACGGTGCCTTTGGCCTCGGGTAATTCATTTACCACACCGCCTATTACAGGGGGAATTACATATTATGCAGGAGCTAATAACAATGGTTGCACTGCACCAAACAGAGTGGCGGTATCGGTTGTGTCGGTATCTCTCCCTGAGGTAACTGACCCTGATGATTTTGTAAAATACTTTTGCGAAGGTACATCGGTAACGCTGGCTCCGGTGGTTACAGGTGCAACAGGGTATGTGTGGTCTACCGGCGAAACAACTTCTTCTATAGAAGTTGCCGAAGGGGGAACGTATGATGTAGTGGTTCAAAATTCAAACGGCTGTGAGTATACGGCAACATATACGGTTACTGCGCTTACATCGCCTGTAATAGAGGATGTGTGGGTAGAAAACGATAAGTTAGTGGTGGTAATGCAAGATGGCATACCGGGTAACTATCAGTACTCTATAGATGGGGGCGACTACAGGGCGTCTAATACGTTTTATAACGTATCGCAAGGTAGCCACCTGATTATGGCGCAGTCGATAAACGGATGCGGTGATTATTCTTATATCGTTCACGTAAACCTGATACCAAAATATTTTAGCCCTAACGGCGATTATATAAACGATACCTTTACCTTAGCCGGTATGGCGGGAATGCCGCAGGCCAGGGTAGATATATTTGACCGCTATGGCAAGCTTATTACAGTACTTAACCGTAGTAATCCGTCGTGGGATGGTACTTTTAATGGTACACCCCTTCCGGCAAGCGATTACTGGTATGTGGTAAAAACCAGCAATAATGCGCCCGAAATACGTGGACATTTTTCATTGATACGATAAGACAAACCAATTGTGGACAACAATAAAATGCTTATAAAAGCCATACGGCTTATGAATACGCCCGACGGCAAGTGTACTTTTCAGTACGGCAGCGTGGCTAACACGGTATTTATAGAATCTACAGGCTTTTTTGCCCAAACCTATATAGAAGAATACCAAAAGGTAGCACACCCAGCACCCCGCAGGCAGTATGTAGTAACCATGAGTGGTAAGCTACGCTTTACGGTAACTAACGGCGATACGTTTATCTTAGAACCCGGAGTGTTGTTATTGGCTGAAGATACCGAGGGAGATGGCCATACCTGGCAGCTGATAGAAGGCGAACGCTGGGAGCGTATTTACCTGGTACTGGCCGAAGGCGCTGAAAGTCATTTTATTCCTGATTGATTTTAAGTTTGTGTGCTAACTACTGTTATGAGAATTTACAAGGTTTGAATAATTTTCACCACAAGGGTCACGAAGTTTTTTCACAAAGTGTACAAAGCTAATCACATATTTAGACACAAAGCTTCAATCCCGATAAACCGGGATAAGAACACGAGGCTTTGTGTGCTAGTCTTGTGTTCTTTGTAGCTTGGAACAAGCCATTATTTGTAAAGCCTTGTGTGCCTTGTGAAAAAGCTTTGTGTACTTCGTGGTAAAGGGATATTAGGCTTTTTTAGCCAATAGATATTAAGACTTATAGCGCATTAGTCCGCGCTTGTGCTCTGTAAACCCTTTAGACAGGTACAGCTTGCGTGCGGTTTCATTGTGCGGCTCTATTTCCAGGTACAAGATTTTGATGGAAAGCATCTTGGTTGCCTCCTTTATAAAGTCAAGGGCTTGTTTAGCCAGGCCTTTTCCGCGCATGGCTTCGGTTATAAACAACTCGTCTACAAACGCTATACGCCCGGCGTATTCAAAACTAAATACAAACGTAAGTATTACATACCCTACAGGTTGCCCATCGGCATATATCAGCCATCCTTTGCCCAGCGCACCGTTTTCGATAAACTGAAGGAAAAGATCTTTGCTCACAGCGGCATCTATAGGGTAGCCGTCTATGGCGTAGAACTGCTCCATCATGCCCACTACGGTAGCGGCGTCGGCTGCGCTAAAGGGGTTAAAGCTTACTTCCATGATGTTGTGTTATATAACCCATTATATGATTGATGGCGCCACGGTTTTTCTTTACAAAGTTGCCGGCCTTATCACCTGTTTCTTTTCTGTAGTCAGGGTCATCGGCCAGTTTCTGTAGTAGGGTTTCGGCTTCTTCCTTGTTATTTATTACCAGGCAGCCGCCTTCTTTCGTCAGGCTTATTGCCTCGGGGAATTTATCGTGTATGGGGCCTATAATTATGGGAATGCCAAATGCTGCCGGCTCCAGTATGTTGTGTAATCCTGCGGTGCCAAACCCTCCGCCTACATAAGCGGCATCGGCATAGCTGTATGTTTTGCCCAGCAGGCCTATGGTGTTTATTACAAGTACGTTGTATTCCGCAAGGTTTTTTCCTTCTTTTTCCGTAAAGAAAACCAGCGGCTTGGTTATGTTGTCTTTCAGGCTTTGCATATGGCTTTCGCCAAAGGTATGCGGTGCTATAATAAATTTTATATCAGTAGAGGTGTTTATAAAATCAAAAAACTTCTCCTCATCAGCAGGCCATGAACTCCCAAAAACATAAGTGAGCTTGTTGTTTTTAAACTCTTCTATAAATGGTAGGTGGTTGTCCTGTTCCAGTATACGGCTTACGCGGTCGTAACGGGTGTCGCCGCTAACCGATGAATTGGTAAAACCTATGGATTGCAACAACTCTTTTGAACGCTCATATTGTACAAAAAAGTGGTTAAATGCTTTAAATGCTTTTCTGTAAAAACCGCCGTACCATTTAAAGAATACCTGGTTTGGCCTGAAAAGTCCCGATATAAGATAGGTGGGTACATTAACATTGTGTAGCTCAAAAAGGTAATTCGGCCAAAATTCATACTTAATAAAGAATGCCATATCCGGGTGCGCCAGCTGCATAAACCTCCGGGCATTACCCAGGGTATCCATAGGTAAGTATACTACCACATCGGCGGCAGGGGTGTTTTTGCGTATTTCATATCCCGAAGGGGAAAAGAAGGTAAGCAGTATTTTGTGTTTAGGAAACTGTACGCGCACCTGCTCCATAATGGGGAGTGCCTGCTCGTATTCGCCCAATGAAGCCGAGTGGAACCATATCACTTTATCACTTGGCTGTATCTTTTCGCGCAAAGTAGCAAAGACTGTTTTGCGTCCCTGTACAAAAAGTTTCATCTTGTGACTGAACAATGCCACAATGTGCAGAATCAAAAAAGTGATTTGGGTGAAAAAGCTATACAGTAGCCGCATGTTTTTTTTGCAAAAATACGGTTTATTTTTTGCCTGCATACCACTTAGTTTATCTGTAGGAGAATCCTTGTTATGTTGTTTTGGCGCCTTATTTACATTCCACGTTATATGTTGTACAATTCACGACATTAATTTGTTTTTTGTGCTGATATGCAGCAATTTTGACCCCAGTTAAGAACAACAAATCTTTCCCGGAAAAAATATTTTTAACACACAGTCTGGCTTTGCTTTTCGATTAGGTTTAAATTATTGAGGCTGTATTTTTGGCAAAAAGCAATATTTTTTTAGTTCTTAATTGGGTAACATTTATCGGGAGAGGGAAAACCAACCAACCAATCATTCAAACAGGTAGAGGCTTTACAAACGGAATACGCACCGGGAGTAAAGCCCTCTGCTTTTTATGTGGTTTCGGTACTTGTAAAATGTACCCCGTGTGTGCATAATAACTCATTAAAGTTGATTATTTTTGTGCCGATTATTAACTTAATAAAGCGGCCCGTTCTCAGGGCATAGTTATTATGAAAAAAATACAGATGGTTGACCTGAAATCACAGTACGACCATATAAAAGATACCGTAAACGCTTCTATTCAGGAAGTGCTAGATACCACAGCTTACATTAACGGACCACAGGTACACGCTTTCCAGAAAAGCCTGGAAGACTATCTTGGCGTAAAACACGTAATACCGTGTGCAAACGGTACCGATGCGCTACAGATAGCCATGATGGGCCTTGGCCTGCAACCCGGCGATGAGGTTATTACTGCCGATTTTACCTTTGCTGCTACCGTAGAGGTTATTGCCCTGCTACAACTTACCCCGGTACTGGTAGATGTAGAGCCTGATACTTTTAATATTTCTATAGAGGCCATTAAAAAAGCCATTACCCCTAAAACCAAAGCCATAGTGCCGGTGCACCTTTTTGGGCAGGTGGCTAATATGGAAGCCATATTGGAAATAGCCAAAGAGCATAACCTGTATGTTATAGAAGACAACGCACAGGCCATAGGTGCCGATTACACCTTTGCCGACGGTTCTAAAAAGAAAGTAGGCGGCATAGGCCACGTAGCTTCTACTTCGTTCTTCCCAAGCAAGAACCTGGGCTGCTATGGCGACGGTGGTGCTATATTTACCAATGACGATGCCCTGGCACATACCCTTCGCGGTATTGTAAACCACGGTATGTATGTGCGCTACCACCATGATGTGGTGGGTGTAAACAGCCGTTTAGACAGTGTGCAGGCTGCAGTGCTTAATGCCAAGCTGCCACTTTTAGACAGTTACAACAAAGCCCGCCGTGAGGCTGCTGCAAAGTACAGCGCGGCTTTGGCTAATAACGCTAAAATTGTTACCCCGTTTATAGAAGGTACAGAAGACAGCCATGTGTTTCACCAATACGTGATAAGGATACTGGATGCCGACCGCAATGCCCTGATGCAACACCTGCTGGATAAAGGCATACCGTGCGCCATTTATTACCCTATACCGCTGCACAGCCAAAAGGCATATACCGATGTCCGCTACAACGAAGCCGATTTTCCGGTAACAAACCAGCTGGTAAACGAGGTGCTGGCGCTACCAATGCACACAGAGCTGGAAGATGAGCAAATAGCATTTATTACCGGTGCAATACTGGAATTTTTGAAATAAGCAGGTTGTTAGTTTTTAGTTGTTGGTTGTTGGGTTTGAGTAAGGCCAACAACCAGCAACCGACAACCAACAACTAAAAAAATAACCAATAACAACATTATGAAGATACTCGTAACAGGAGGCCTTGGCTTTATCGGTTCGCATACCGTGGTAGAATTACAAAACGTGGGTTTTGATGTGGTGGTTATAGACGACCTTTCAAACTCATCTGTAGCAGTGCTGGATGGTATTGAAGCCATTACCGGTAAGAAACCCGAGTTTGAGCAGATAGACCTGCGCGACAAAGCGGCTGTACAAAGCTTTTTTGGCAAATACAGTGATGTAAGCGGCGTTATCCACTTTGCGGCCAGCAAGGCGGTGGGCGAAAGCGTGCAAAACCCACTACTGTACTACGAGAACAACCTGGGCGCCCTGGTGTACATCCTTCAGGAGCTACAGAAAAAGAACAGTGCCAACTTTATCTTCAGTTCGTCTTGCACCGTATACGGGCAGGCAGAGAAAATGCCTATAAGCGAAGATACGCCGGTACAACCTGCTATGAGTCCTTATGGTAATACTAAGCAGATAGGCGAGGAGATAATCCGTGATGCAGCCAAAGTAAGCGGTACAAACGCCATATTGCTGCGCTACTTTAACCCGGTAGGGGCACACGAGTCGGCTAATATAGGCGAGCTTCCGTTAGGAGTGCCGCAAAACCTGGTGCCGTTCATTACGCAGACCGCCATTGGCCTGCGCGAACAGCTTTCTGTTTTTGGAGACGATTATACAACGCCGGATGGTACCTGCGTACGCGACTACATACATGTGGTAGACCTTGCTAAAGCTCATGTGGTGGCACTGCAACGCCTTGTAGATGCTAAGAACGCCGAAAAGGTAGAGGTATTTAACCTGGGTACAGGTAAAGGCAACTCGGTGCTGGAAGTGATTAAAGCCTTTGAAAGCGCTACCGGCCAAAAGCTGAATTACAAGATAGTACCGCGCCGCGAAGGCGACGTTACCGAGGCCTATGCCGATACTACAAAAGCAAACAATGTACTGGGCTGGAAAGCCGAAAAATCGCTTGATGAAGCGCTTGCCTCGGCCTGGAAATGGGAACTGAAGGTAAGGGGGAAATAATCCTGAGTTTACAGTCACAGTATACAGATATATGAACGGCGTCTTCCATTTCGACCGTAGCGCAGCGGAGTGGAGAAATCTCAACATGTTGATGTAAAGAGATTTCTCGGCACTATTGCATTTCGCTCGTCCTGAGGGCATAGTCCGAACAGGCGAAGCAAATGGAAGAGCCTTCCTTTTAATTTTTTTGAAGTATGCAGCACACGTTAGGTACACATAATTACTATGTTTACATCCTGACAAATAAAGCCAGGAGCGTGCTGTATATTGGCTTTACAACAGATTTGAAAGAACGGTTGTATTATCATGAAAATCCAGAGCCTCATTCAAAAGCATTCACTGCAAAATATAAGTGCTGCTATTATCTTTATTGGGAACATTATCAGGATGTGCAGATAGCCATAGACAGGGAAACTCAGCTGAAAAAATGGAACAGGAAAAAGAAAGAGGATTTGATAAAAACGGTCAATCCGGAGTTTAGGTTCCTTAACAATGAAATTTAGTTTCTTAAGTCTAAATGCGCTCTTCCATTTCGATGTAGTGCAGCGGAATGGAGAAATCTCAAGAATGTTGATGTAAAGAGATTTCTCGACTCCATTGCATTTCGCTCGAAATGGAACATCACTCAGAGTTAATATATATTCCTAAGAAAGCTCTTTGCTTTATATCTTCCGCTCTATTACATAATTTACCATAAGGGCCAAAGCATCCTTATACGGTGATGCAGGGTAGGTAGATAGTATTTCCAGGGCTTCCTGTTGGTATTCGCCCATCCGTTTTTCGGCGTAGGTAAGGCCACCTTTGTTCTGCACAAATGCAATGACCTCTTTTACGCGTTTCTTATCTTTATTGTGGTTTTTAACCGAATTTATAAGCCACTTCTTTTCCTGTTTGGTACAGTTATTCAGCGTATAAATAAGCGGCAGGGTCATTTTTTGCTCCTTAATATCAATGCCTGTAGGCTTGCCTATAGAATCTTCGGTATAATCAAAAAGGTCGTCTTTAATCTGGAACGCCATACCGATGAGTTCGCCAAAACGGCGCATTTTCTCCACGTCCTCACTGTCGGGGTTTACCGATGCCGCGCCCAGCGAACAGCAGGCCGCAATAAGTGTAGCAGTCTTCTGGCGGATGATTTCGTAGTACACATCTTCGGTAATGTCCAGCCTGCGGGCTTTTTCTATTTGCAGGAGTTCGCCCTCGCTCATTTCGCGTACGGCAACCGATATGATGCGAAGCAGGTCGAAATCGCCATGGTCTATACTGAGTAATAAACCTTTAGAAAGAAGGAAATCACCTACAAGAACCGCGATTTTGTTTTTCCATAGTGCATTAAGGGAAAAGAACCCACGGCGGCGGTTAGAGTCGTCTACTACGTCGTCGTGTACCAGGGTAGCGGTATGGATAAGCTCTATCACCGAAGCCCCGCGGTACGAACGCTCGTTTATGGTGCCTCCGCTAATCATCTTGGCGGTAAGGAACACAAACATAGGGCGCATTTGCTTGCCCTTGCGTTTTACAATGTAAAAGGTAATGCGGTTTAAAAGCGCCACTTTACTGGACATTGCCTCGTAGAACTTTTTCTCGAAAAGTTCCATCTCGGCTGCTATGGGCTGCTTTATTTGCTCGGTGATTTTCATTCAACGCCAAAGATAGCAAAAGCCGCTTTAGTTATAAAGTTTTTTTAAGTCGAAAGTTGTCTTGGTCGAAAGACAAAAGTCATAAAGTGTAAAGCCGGGCAACCTGAAACTTTAAACCTGAAACAAAATAAACTTACTGCGCTGCTTCGTTCTTATTGGCCAGCTGGCCGCACGCTGCATCAATGTCCTTGCCACGGCTGCGGCGCACTTTTACCACTATATCGTTGCGTTCCAGTGCTTTTATGTAAGCGTTAACAGCTTCGGGTGCCGCCTGCTGAAATTCGCCGTCGTCTATGGGGTTGTATTCTATAAGGTTAACCTTGCAGGGTACATACTTACAAAACTTTACAAGGGCATCAACATCTACCTTGCGGTCGTTTATGCCGCCCCAAACCACGTATTCGTAGGTAACGCGGCTTTTGGTTTTGCTGTACCAGTATTCCAGCGCCTCCCTTAGTTCTGTAAGCGGAAAGCTGGTGGTAAAGGGCATAATGCGGTTTCGTACTTCTTCAATGGCGGAGTGTAATGATACGGCAAGCTTAAACTTTACGCCATCGTCAGCCATCTTTTTTATCATTTTAGATACGCCCGATGTACTCACGGTAATGCGTTTGGCACTCATGCCCAGGCCTTCCGGCGAAGTGATTTTCTCAATCGCCTTCATTACGTTGTTGTAGTTCATAAGCGGTTCGCCCATGCCCATAAACACTATATTGCTCAGCGGGTGCCCATGATACAGCCTGCTTTCGTTATCTATGGCAGATACCTGATCGTAGATTTCGTCGGGGTTAAGGTTACGCATACGTTTAAGGCGTGCCGTAGCACAAAACTTACAGTCGAGGCTACAACCCACCTGGCTGCTTACACAGGCGGTGGTACGGGTTTCGGTAGGTATCAGTACACTTTCTACCACAAGGCCGTCGTGCAGGCGCACAGCATTTTTTATGGTGCCGTCTTCGCTTTGCTGCATCTGGTCTACGTGTATGTGATTGATAACAAAGTTATCCTCCAGCATCTGGCGGGTACCTTTGGCTACATTAGTCATGTCGTCAAAGCTGTGCGCGCGTTTGTTCCACAACCATTCGTAAACCTGGTTGCCGCGAAATGCCTTGTCGCCATTGGCTACAAAAAAATCCCTTAACTGTTCTTTGCTCAGTGCCCTTATGTCCCTTTTCTCCGTTTGCATGCTGCAAAGGTAGGTGTTTTTTGGCGGATTTGTAAATTCGGGAATTTGTGGATTTGTTTATTCGTCAACTTAAGCGTTTACAGGCTTTTTCCAAATTGACAAATTGACAAATCCACCCTTTACTCTTTCACCAGCTTATAACTGCTTTCGCTGTTGCCGCTTTTCACCTTCAGGATGTACACACCGCTTGCCGCGCCCGATATATCCAGGGTGGCGGTATCAGCACTAAAGCTGCCCTGTTTTACAAGCTGACCCACAAGGTTGTACACTGCATAGCCAAATCCTGTATTGATGCCCTTAACATTGTACACTCCAGCCGATGGGTTAGGGTATACGGTAATGTTTTGAACAGCAGGGGTTGAGGTGCCTAACTCGTGTTCTATTTTAAACTTTGTGGTTTCAAAATGTTCGTACTCCCCACCTTCGGCTACTGTTTCACCACTGTCACTTACAAGGCTGTAATGGCCTGCGCCGTAGGCGCAGCAAATACCGTCGCCGTAACCATCGTGTATGGTAAAGGTATAACAGCCGTTATCGGGTAGGGGCAGGGTTTGAGTATAGGTAAGGTTGTTTTCGTAGCTGTTTTCGGGTGCCGAATATAGTATAGCACCATACTGGTTGGTTAAATCCCAACTTATTTCCGACGCATAACCGTCTGTTGTAATGGTAAAAGTCAGCTCATTTGCCGGAGTAATGGGGTATACAGTAAAGTTACCTGTAATAGTGTTATTGTCCGGGTTTTCATCTGCAATGCCGTTAGCGCTGGTAACCGAGATGCTCAAAATATTATCGCCAAGGGTGCCTGTAAGGGTAGGGAGGTCTATCAGTTCGGCCTGGTTTTCGGGTAATGAGCCTGTCCAATTGTAAGTTTGGGTAGTACCATTATCAAGAGAATAACTTATTGTAGCCGAAGTAAGTGTGTTACTGCCATAGTTTATAAGCCTTACCTGCGGGTTTATGGTTTCGCTGCAACCGTCGTGACCCAAATCGGCAAGGGCAAGTTTTATGTCGTTTGCATATATAGTTTGTGCCGGGTACGCATCGAGGGTAGTAGCGCCGGTATTTTGCGGATCCAGCCATTCTTTAAGTCGCGTTTCGGGTGTGGTGCCCGTGGCCCACGATACTGCAAGGCGCCCGTAAGAGTCGCCTCCAAAGTTAGATACCAGGCCATCGCAGCCCGATGAACCGTACCAAAGCTGACCGATAATGCGTCCCTGGGGAGTAAGCAACGGTGAGCCTGATGAACCGCCTTCGGTAACACCGGTATTCCAGGATTGTATGTCCCAAACGCGGTTAAATACATTTTTTACAGGTGGGTCGTAGTCTACGCTTACTTTCATTATATCGCCTGCAGGGTGGTGTACCCCGTAGGTAAATGCCGGGGCAATATCGGTGCGGTCCCAGCCCGAAAAGATAACGCCCCATTCCTCAGGGATGCTTGTGTTCATCTCCATCAATAAAAAGTCGGACTGGGCGCGGTGCGCTTTCATGGTGGCACCGCTTATGGTTTGTACTTCGTTTAAGCTAAAGTCGCCATCTTCTGTAGACGGACATGCAGGTTGCGGGTTTATCCAGTTAAAACGAAAGGTATACATACAACCTTCTACCCAGGCGTGGTTAGCCGATAGCATATAAGGCGTGCCATCGTTAGCCGTATTGTTTACCATGGCGCCACTGGCTACAAAAGCTATACTGTCGTTACTGGCAAGGATGCGCACCACAGAGTGTTTTGTAATGTCTTTGCGGTTTTCTACGCCCGGCATAAAACACTCTACGTCGTAATTACAGTCACCGGACATTACTTCCTGTGCCGATTTTAAAATACCACGCACTGCCCTGTAGGCATGTCCTGCCTTGGTTATGGTAAGCTTTCCTTTGCCCGCTTGCGATTTTGGTTCGTAATATTCCAGCCACATATCATCACCTGTTACCGGCCAGGTGCCAAAGTATGGCCCGCTGTGGTTTTGGCGCTCGTCATAAGCCCCCAGCAGGTCGGTGTGGTCGTTGTTGTACACATACAGTGTGGCTCCTTTCGGGATGAAGAAATCCCTGAACCAAAAGTGCATACCCTTAGCCCCCGGCGAACTGAAATGTATGCGCCACAGCCTGTCGCCATTTGGCAGGATGTTCCACATACCGCTGTTTTCCATGGTGTAGTTTGTGGTAAATTCATGGGCAAAGCGGTATGGTACATCTTTCCTGCCCGCATTTTTTGCATCCTGTTCCGTTAAGGCTTTCAGGTTTACGGCGGGTAAAGTAATTTTTGCCGGTTCAGTCAGGTTTACGGTGCGCCAGCTTACCGGCGTGCCTTTGTTAGTAACCTGGCTAAAGCCTAAGCAAGTGGTTAAAACAATAAGTAGTGATAGTGTTATTTTCATTGTAATCAGGTTATCTGTTTATGGGTTGATCCGGTTATTTGTTATGCTGCGGCTAATTTATACTATACAATCAAATAACAGCATTACCTAATCTTTAATAAGCTTGTAGCTGTTTTCGCTGTTGCTGCTTTTTATTTTAAGGATGTATACTCCCATAGCCGAGCCGGATATATCTATTGCGGTAGTGCTGCCCTGGGCACAAACGCCACGGTTTATTTCCTGACCCAAAAGATTGTATACTGCATAGGTGTCGCCGTTTTTGGTTCCGCTTATGTTGTAGATTCCTGCAGAAGGGTTAGGGTATACTGCTACGCCTTTCAGGGCAGGGTTTTGTGTGCTTAATGCGTGCGATATTTTAAAATTTGTGGTTTCGGTGTGTGCATAAGCACCTCCCTGGGCAAGCGCGGTGCCGTTTTCGCTAACAAGGCTGTAGCTGCCCTGTCCGTAATCACAGCAAATACCATCTCCGTACGCATCGTTAATGGTAAAAGCGTAACAACCATCATCCGGTACCATCAGTGTTGTGGTATACGTTTGAAAGCCTTCATAGGTTTCTCCTGGCACACTGTATAGTAGTATTCCGTATTGGTTCCTAAGCTCCCAGCTCACCTCTTCGCCATACTCGTCTGTGTTTATTGTAAGGGTGAGCTCGGTAGCGTTAATTTCAGTGTGTGCTTTAAAATTTGCTGTAACCTCATTGTTACCGGGGTTGTCGTCATTGGTATTGTTTGGTGCACTTACCCATGCGGTAAAAGTATTTTCGCCTATAACTCCGGTCAATGCAGGAATGTCTATCAAAGTTGTCTGGTTTTCAGGCAGGGTGCCCTCCCAGTTAATGGTTTGTGTTTCACCTGTATTCAGTAAATAATTTATGGTAGCTGCGGTAAGCGTACTACTTCCGTAGTTAATAAGGCGTACTTGCGGACTGATGTTTTGGCTACAGCCATCGTGCCCCAGGTCTATAAGGGCAAGTTTCACATCATTGGCATAAATGGTCTGTGCCGGGTACGGTTCCAGGATAAGGCTCCCTGTATTTTGCGGATCCAACCATTCCATAAGCCTAGTTGCGGGCGAATCGCCATCGTCCCAGGATTTACTAAAACGCCCATAGCCTGCAAGCCCGCCGTTTGGCTGGTTGCCATTACATCCGGGCATGCCGTACCACAGTTGGCCTATAATTTCGCCCTCGGGGTTTAGTAGCGGTGAACCCGATGAACCGCCTTCAACTGCGCCAATTTCCCAGTCGCCTACACTCCATACATATCCGTTATCAGCCAGTGTGGGCGGATCAAGGTCCAGGCTTACCTTCATTATATCTCCTGCCGGGTGGTGTACTCCGTAAGAAAAAGCCGCCGCTTCCGGTACACGGCTCCAGCCGGATAGTATGGTGCCCCATTCGTCCGGAATATCGTTAATAAGCTCCAGGAGCATAAAGTCTGATTCTTCACGGCGTGCCCTCAGCACGGCGCCGCTCATCGTTTGTACCTCATTTATACTGCTGTCGCCATTACCACTTGAAGGGCAGTCCGGGGTAGGGTTTATCCAGTTGAACCTGAACGTGTACATGGTACCGTCTACCCAGGCATGGTTAGCCGAAAGTACATAGGGTATGCCGTTGTTTGCTGTGTTGTTTATAAGGGCGCCGCTGGCAAGGAAAGCCCCACCATCGGGCTTGCTGCCTATAATGCGGGTTACCGAATGCTTGGTTATATTCTTGCGGTTTTCTACAGCATCTACAACACATTCCACATCGTAATGACAGCTTTCAGAAAACACTTCCTTGTTGGTATTAGCCATACCTCGCAGTGTTTTATAAGCATGGCCTATTTTGCAAATGGTAAGCTTACTGTTGCCCTGCTGTTCTTTTGGTTCATAATATTCCAGCCAAACATTGTCACCACTTACCGGCCATGTGCCAAAATAGGTGCCGCTGTTTTGGTTGTGGTTATAGGCGCCTATGAGTTCTGTATGGGTATTATTGTATACATACAGCGTAGCACCTTTGGGAATGTAAAAATCCTTGAACCAAAAGTGCATTGCCTTAGCACCCGGAGCATTAAAATGTCCTCTCCACAAGCGGTCGCCATTGGGTAGGGTGTTCCATGAACCGCTATTTTGCAGGGTATAGTTTGTGGTAAATTCGTACCCGAAACGATAGGGTACGTTTTTATTGTTTTCGTTTCGTTTGTCTTCCTCTAATAGCGTTTTTACATCAACCGCTGGGAGTAAAATTTTTTGTGGCTCGTTTAAGTTTGAAGCACGCCAGCTGTAAGGTACACCTTTATTGGTCACCTGGCCAAAACCGGTAACCGCTGCCAGCCCGAAAAGTAGGGTTAGTGTCCGTTTCATTATTTTTAAGTTTTTTAGGAGATGGTGTGCAATGTTATCTAAATATTTAGGAAATAGGGTGTTTTAAAGGTGGAAATTTGGTGACATTTCAGGATTTTATTTGATTTTACACCGTAGTGGGGCAGAGGGATCGTTTTCGTTTAGAATGGCTATCTTTGCGCTACATAAACATTTAGTAACATTATGCATACCCTGTTTGAAGAATTTGACGATTACGCTACACGCCACAGTGCCGATGAACCTGCTTTACTAAAGGAACTGGATAGGGAAACCCACCGCCGTACCACGCAGCCGCGTATGCTTAGCGGTCATTTTCAGGGGAGGATATTAAGTATGCTGAGCAAGCTTGTAAACCCGAAAGCAATATTAGAAATAGGGACTTTTACGGGGTATGCCGCGCTATGCCTTGCCGAAGGATTAGCCGAAGGGGGTACGCTGGATACTATAGATGTTAATGAGGAATTGTACGACCTGCAACGCACTTTTTTTGATAAAAGTCCATGGGGTGAGCAAATAACCCAACACCTGGGCAGTGCATTGGATATTATCCCGGCATTAGGGAAAAAGTTTGATTTGGTGTTTATTGACGCCGATAAGGAGAATTACCCAAATTACTGGGAAATGATAGTGCCGTTAATGAACAAGGGCGGCGTTATACTGTCTGACAACGTGTTGTGGAGTGGTAAAGTGCTTCAGGAAGTAAAGGCAAACGATAAGAGTACCCGTATACTGGTAGAGTACAACAAAATGGTAAAGGAAGACCCGCGTGTAGAGACCGTGCTGTTACCTATCCGTGATGGGCTTACTGTTAGTAGGGTAAAATAAAAACCCTACGCAAAGGTAGGGCTGTATTTTTGTCTGATGAATTTATAGAGTTGCAGGATAAACCATCCGGTTAATAATCCGTACAGGTAACCGCATAGTATATCGCCGGGATAGTGCAGGCCAAGGTAAATTCGGCTAAAGCCAAATATAAGTGGCCAAAGGAAAAACAATCCTATGTATTTTGTGTAAGGTTTTAGTATGTTGTATACCAAAAACGAAACCGCCATAGAGTTAGACGCGTGCCCTGACACAAAGCTGAATGACCTGCGGGTTTGTACGGCACGTATTAGTGTTGCAATGTCCGGATTATTGCAGGGGCGTGGCCTTTTAAAAAGAAACTTTATAAGATTAGTCGTTTGGTCCGTAAACAGCACTGTGAGTGCTACCATACCCAAAACCAAAAAAAAGTGGTTTTTGCCCAGTTTTTTGTAAGCTATGTATAATACAATGGCAAATACCGGTATCCAGTACTGAAAGCGGGTAATGATTTCCCATAACGAATCGTAGGCTTCGCTTCCCAGACTGTTTAGAAACACAAAAAGCTTAACATCCCACTCGTGCAGTTTTTCTATCATTCCCTTATGTACGTTTTATAGGACCCGAAAAGTCTTCTATATCTTCCTTTACTTTGTTTATTTCGCCTTGTATCTGTTTGGTAACACTATGGTTATCGCCCAGATCCGTAAAGGTTTTTTTAATATCATCTACTTCGGCGCTCTTTTGTATTTCGTATTTAATATCGTTAGTAGCATCTTTCAGCTGGCGCATACCTTTTCCCAGGGTACGTGCTATTTCGGGTATCTTATCGCTACCAAAAAGCATCAGCACAACCAGCAGTATGAAAAAAAGCTCTCCGCCTCCTATTCCGAACATAATCTAAAAATTTTGATTACAAAGTTAACTATAAATACGGCTTATTAGTACGCGGGGTTTAGCTTATTAATGATTTTTTAAGCCCTAAAAGCAAACAAGCCCGCACTTTAACATAGTGCAGGCTTGTTTTATAAGTCTGTAAAATATTATTTCTTAATGAACTTTACCGTTTGGTTACCTGCTTCGGCTTTAACATTTGCAAAGTAAACGCCGCTGTTCAGGCTGCTTATGTTCAGGTCGTTTCCGTTACCCGATAGCACTATTCGTCCTGTAGCATCGATAATTGCAACTTTTGCATTGTTAAAGTCGCCTGTAAAATGCAGTACTTCAGCTGTAGGGTTTGGTGTTATGTTGATGCTGTTTTTAGTTACGGTATTAACACCGGCCACACCGTTGTATATTTCTACCGAATTTACATCGTAATCAACGCTTAGTGCCGGTACGTTTACGTTAGTAGCAAGGCTGCGTACCATAGGCGTGGCATTACCCGAAGCGTAGTACAGGTAAATGGTTTGTGTAGCTGTTCCTGCCGGGAAGCCCAGGTAGTTCAGTGTTAGGTTTTGTACTACTTTAAGGCGGGTTAATGTACCGCTAACCGAACCTATGCTGCTGGTTATGGTGCCATAAGCATCTACACTGGTAACACAGGTACCCGTAAAAGTACCGTTGTATGCCGTACCCGATAAAGTTGCTGAATAGGTACCTGCAACCTGGTCGGTATTGCTGTAGCCATATTGTAGCGGAAAAGTACCCAGGGTAGCGTTGTTAGTACTGTAGTTTAGTACTACACCGTCTATATCTATGCCTGTAATGGTGCCGCCTCCGGTTGTAAAAATATCGATGGTAGAAGAAGACCCTGCACCGTTGTACTCGCCTACAGATTCGGCTACAAGCTGTGTGCCCGGATACGTAGAGGACTGGTTAGTTGTAGAACTGATAACTTGTGCCGTAGCGGTTCCTGCATTGGTTAATGCACTAAAATCCCAACTTGTGTTTTCGCCGGTAGCGCTTTCGTCCGGCACGCCTGAAGCAATAATGTACGAAGCTGCACCTGAGCCTGTAGTGTAAAAACTGCTTATTGTTTGTGCTGAAGCACCCATGCTTGCCAATACAATAGTTGATAGTAATAGTTTTTTCATTTGGTGAAAGTTTTAGCCAAAAATATAGAAAAAACTGCTGCCAACTCCTTAAAAATTAATAGAAAACCCTGATATATCGGTAAATATATCAGGGTTGTAGGTGAAAATCGTTAATTTTTATTTTTTACTACCCGTATCAAACTTTGTTTTCACGGCTTCGCGTGGCCACATATTGTTTGTAATGTCTATATCGGCAGTTTGTAGTTTAGGATCCAGCTGGAATTTCACCACTTTTTTATCGGTAGCAAAAACCCTCATGGCAGTTTGGTTGTTCTTTCTCCAAATCTGTACCGGGAAGGTTTGCGTTTCGCTGGTGCCGTCTTCATAGGTAAGCTGTACGATGATAGGCATCAGCATACCGCCCGGCTTGTCAAAAGTAAGTTCGTAGAAATACTTCGGTTGTTTCAGGTTTGCTTTGTCTTCAGCCGATAGTTTTTCGTTTACAAAATCTTTCAGGAGCTTTATGTCTTTGGTGTCAAACGCTTTGTCTTTGCCATCGGTAACCATATACACAAAAGGCCCTTGTTCCTGTCCGAAACGTCCTTTACGGATGTTGGCCTCCTTGCTGTCCTTAGGTTTATCGTCGGTAACGTAGTATTGTTTTACATCCATAATGCCTATGTCTACATAATCGGTAGTATAGAACCATCCCCTCCAGAACCAGTCCAGGTCTACCGCCGAAGCGTCTTCCATAGTACGGAAGAAATCTTCGGGAGTAGGGTGCTTAAACATCCAGCGTTGGGCGTAGGTTTTAAACGCGTGGTCAAACAGGTCGTGACCCATAATCACTTCGCGTAAAATATTCAATCCCGTTGCAGGCTTGCCGTAAGCGTTGTTTCCAAACTGGTGTATGGTCTCAGAGTTGCTCATTATCGGCTCCAGGAACTTCTGGTCGCCACTCATGTACGGTACTATATTAGCCGCAGGGCCACGTCGTGTAGGGAAAGCCGGGTCATATTCCTGCTCGGTAAGGAACTCTACAAAACTGTTAAGTCCTTCGTCCATCCATGTCCACTGGCGCTCGTCTGAGTTTACAATCATCGGGAAGAAGTTATGCCCCACCTCGTGGATGATAACTCCTGCCATACCCCACTTAATGCGGTCGCTTACCACGCCTTTTTCGTCAGGGCGGCCGTAGTTCCAGCAAATCATAGGGTACTCCATGCCCTGGTCTTCGGCAGAAACCGAAATCGCCTTAGGGTAAGGATAGTCAAACGTGTACTTGCTATAGGTTTTTAGCGTGTGCGCTACTATACGGGTACTCTTATCGCCCCACAGCGGATTTGCCTCCTTAGGATATAGCGAAATGGCCATAACCGTTTTGCCGCCCAGCTGTACCGCCATGGCATCGTATATAAACTTACGGCTTGAACTGAACGCGAAATCACGCACGTTTGTAGCCTTAAACTTCCAGGTTTTCTTTTTGGTGCTAAAGCCCTTTTCTGAAGCCGTTGCCTCGTCCTGGGTAACTACTACCACAGGTTTATCAAAGGTTTTGGTTGCCAAGTCCCAACGCTTAGCCTGAGCTGCGGTAAGCACTTCGGCGCGGTTTTGCAGTTCGCCCGTTCCGTCAAGGATATGGTCTGCCGGGGTGGTAATGTTCACCTCGAAGTTGCCAAACGGCAGGGCAAATTCGCCTGCGCCCCAAAACTGCATATTCTGCCAGCCTTCTACGTCGTTGTACACCGCCATGCGTGGGTAAAACTGCGCAATTACGTACAGGTTGTTGCCGTCTTTATCAAAATGTTCGTAACCGCTGCGCCCACCTATAACCTGGTAGTTGTTAATGTTGTACCACCACTTAATGCTGAACGATACCTTTTCGCCGTGCTTTAGCGGCGTAGGCAGGTCGATGCGCATCATGGTTTGGTTTACGGTATATTTCATCGGCTTGCCGGCTGCGTCTTTTACGTATTCCAACTTAAATCCGCCGTCAAACTGCTGTTGCAGGTACTCACGCGAAAAGCCTGCCGGGCTGTATGCCTCGTTCATCTTCTGGCTTTCTACCAGCTTCGATGGCGAATCGGCGGCGTGCTGGTTTTGGTCCAGTTGCACCCACAGGTATTCCAGCGGGTCGGGTGAGTTGTTAGTATACGTTATGGTTTCGGTACCGTACAGCTTGGTGTTCTTGTCGTCAAGTTCCACATCAATCTTATAATCGGCTTGTTGCTGATAGTAAGCAGGGCCGGGTGCGCCCGATGCCGTACGGAACATATTGGGCGTAGCCAAAAGATCGTACATCTGGCTGAACTTGTTGTTGTCGCCATGTCCCGGTTCGCGTGGTGTAGCGGGCTTGTCCTGCGCGGTGGCGTACAGGCTGGCAAGAACCGAAAGGGTGCAGATAATTCTTTTCATTGTTTAGTAGTTTAGTGTGCCCTGGGGCGTGTCGTAGTTTAGTAGCAGGCTTTTGCGCTGGTTGTTTATGTTGGCGTTTATCATGTTCTGCTGCTCGCGGAACAGTTCAAACAGCACGGTGTTGCGCACTTCCAGCGCCGATATTTTTTTAGGAGCAGGTACAGTATAGTACACCACCAGCATATCGTCTTCGTATTCGCGGTCGAAGTACGTAAGGGCGGCGGGCTTGCCGTTTACCTTTACGCTCATTTTATCGGCCATGTATTTTTTTATGGTTTCGGTACTTTCGGGGAGTTCCTTGCCCGATGCAAGCCCGAACTTTTTGCCGTATTTGGTACTCAGCGCTTTTTCCAGATCGTCTATAAAAATACGCCCGGTTATTTGCAGCTGTTTTTTGGCCGGGGCAGCCTCCACCTGAAATACCGCCACGTAGTATTTGTGTACGGTTGCCGAGGTGAGTACCCCCAGCAGCAGCAGCAAACATGATATACGGATTAACTTTTTCATAACCATCCACAAACATAATGGTTTTGTGGGATATGGGGAAGTTAAAAATGAGGAGTTTGAAAATATAGTGAGAAGTTGATATATTTGATTGGCAACCAAACCTAAGTGAAGATGAAAGATAGAAAAGCAAGACATAGAGAAATATTAAGAAACGCACTGCCACCTGAGGATACTAGTGAATATTCTAAGTTAATTGAAAAATTGGAAGGTAGATTTCTATATGATAAGAAACATAATGAATTTGTAAAAAGATCTAGAGAAAAAGTTTTCAATTCTCTCGAAGCGCAAATGTTATCTAATTGTGATTTAGTTACCGAAATTTCTTTGCGGCAGTATTTGGAAGATTTTAATAATAGAGCTTGGTTTTATGGCTTAAGAAGTATGCCGTTAATGTTTAATATTCTTGAGGCATTTTTAAATTTTAGGACGCCGGAAATTTACTTTGAGTTGATTGAGGAAGAAAATTATTTAATATCATTCTTTGATTTTATTGATTTCATAACTTCTAAAGACTTTGAAGAAGATAAAAAACTTATAGATGAGAGTATTACTAATGAAATAATCTACAACTTTAACGTAGGTGATGATTTAGAGAAAATTAAATTTAAATCTGGAGATGGTCAGGAATTTGTTATTGCTGGAGTTTCAATCATTAGAAGGGGAAATGAGATAACTATGTTAATGATAGCGGGTAGAAAAAAAAACGGTGACGATATTCTTGATAAAAAAGACCTTGAGTTTCGCTCTAACATTCCAGGTAGAGCTAGACTCACTGCTGATTTTAAAGAAAGAGTTCAGGAGGAAGAATATGATTATATTTATTTAGATAAAGATGAAAAATATATAAAATCTGTAGTGGCTTGCAGGGTGGATCTTGAAACTATGACTATTGACGCTAGATATATAGCCGAAGAAACCTCTTTAGCTTATGGTCTTATTACAGATGAAATTGATGAAACTCAGATAGGCAAGTTGGACGGAAAGGAATGGCGAGAAACTTTGGAAAGTCTTAAAGCGGCTGTTGAAATATATAATCCAATTTTTGAAGCACTAAAATTATCGCTCTATCTACCATATTACTTTAATCACAATGAAGATTTAATTGTAGAAGAAAATTTGGAAACCCATTTTAAAAAATTAAATACTAGCCCGATTTCTAAACGAAAATATAGAGATGTATTCGGATATAAAGCGTCAGTTAAGGCCTTATATTCTTTGAATAAAAAAGGGGTCTTTTCCCCAGATATCATTAATTTAAGAGATGATCTATTTAGGGTTGAAACTGGTGGTTATTGGAAGAAGCTAGAAATTGGTGAAATAGGACTTGATAAAAATGGTAATCCCATACATGGCAGGACATGGGTTAATTTAACTCATAGCTGGTTTGAATCTACAGAGGACGGATTAGTTGTTGAAAAAGAATATGATAGGTTTATTGGTGAAAATGCAGGATTTATTTATATTCTTAGAAATCCTGCTATGGGTAAGAATATTTTCAAAATCGGTTTAACAAGGAAAGATGTAGATGAAAGAGCAAAGCAACTTTCGAAAACAAGTGTTCCAGATAGATTTTTGAAATCACATGAGTGGAATGTTCGAGACTGTGTACAAGCAGAAAAAATCATCCATGAAAAATTAGATTTCTACAGAGTTGATCCTAGGCGAGAATTTTTCAATATAGATTATGAAAAAGCAATCGCGGTTATATCTGAAGTTATTAATGAAATTAACGCTATTGTTGATTAAAAAACGCACCCACCGGTGCGTTTTTTTATATCATAGTTACCCGTGTATCGCTTCACTCTTCCCATAACTCTGAATGATCTGGCCTTCGTATTCCAGCCATTCTGCCCAGCGTTTTTCTACGTCTACATCTTCGGCATACTTGCGGGCAAAGTTTAAAAACGTGGTATAGTGTGTGGCCTCGCTTACCATAAGGTCGTGGTAAAATTTGGCCAGTTCGGCATCTTTAATATTCTTAGACAACACCCTGAAACGCTCGCAGCTGCGGGCTTCAATCATGGCCGCAAACAGCAGTCGGTCTATGAATGAGGTATTGCGGCTGCCGTCTTTACGGGCAAATTTTATCAGCTGGCCCACGTAGTCGTCACGGCGTTCACGGCCCAGGGTATAGCCACGCTGCTCTATAATATCTACCACCATTTTAAAGTGTTCCATTTCCTCCACGGCAATCTCGGCCATTTTCTGTACCAAATCCAAATGTTCGGAGTTATTGGTAATCAGGTATATGGCGTTGCTGGCGGCTTTCTGTTCGCACCAGGCATGGTCGGTAAGGATTTCTTCAAGGTTGCCTTCGGCTATGTTTGCCCAGCGCGGGTCGGTTAAAAGTTTCAGTCCAAGCATGATGAAAATATTAATGTGGCAAATTTAAAGAATTAACCTGAAAAGAGGATATAGTTTGTAATTGTAACACAGAGATACACGGAGGGAGCACAGAGATTCACAGAGTTTTTTGAGATTGCGCTTTCAGCGCGAGTACACAGAGCTGTACGCAATAATTTCCGTAACGTTCTGTGTACTCACACCGAAGGTGATACCTCTTTTTCTCCGTGTGGCTCTGTGCTCCCTCCGTGTATCTCTGTGTTACAAAATCAAGAACGTGTCCCCAATTCCCCCATAACCCGCACAAAATCCGCTACAATCGCATCGCGGTTTTGCAGGCTGCCGTTACGGTTTACCCATTGCCCGGAAACTATGGTTCCCTCCATATCGGTAACGTCGACGCTGTATACAAAAGTATTGCACAGGTTGCGTTCGGCAGCAGTGGCAATCAATGGCGATGTAGCTTTCACTACCACGGCATCAAACGGCTGGCCTACCGCAAAGAATTGCTCATCGGCAGCGCCCATAGCCCTGCGGCCGCTTTGCCACGCCATTTTAATCGCGTTAAAACCGCTGTCGCCATTTTCTGGGATAACATAGGTGGTCCGTTTATGAGAAATCAGGCGCTGCCCGTAATCCAGTATGCGGAGTTCTTCCAATGGGTTAAGCCCCACATGGCTGTCGGTTCCTATGCTCCAGTTGCCGTTTTGTTTTTTATAACTGTCAAAGCTGAATAAACCATCGCCCAGATTGCCCTCGGTACTTGGGCAAATCACCACACTGGCACCACTCTTGGCTATACCGGTTACTTCACTTTCGTCTAAATGTGTAGCGTGGACTAAGTGGTAGTTTTCGTTAACCACACAGTTGTCCAGCAGCCATTGCACCGGACGTTTGCCATGATAGTCAAGGCAGTCTTCAATCTCTTTTAACTGCTCCGATATGTGTATATGAAACGGGCGCGAACCGTCTAAGGCATTGCACAACGCAATTACATCTTCAGGCTTCACGGCACGGAGCGAGTGTATGCCTATGCCTACATTGGCGTTATCAAAACCTTTTGCAACTTCAATAGTGCTGTCTAAAAGTTTGTAGTAGTCTTCTATGGTAGGCGAAATAAACCGCTTTTGTTTCTCTACCGGTGCCTGCCCAAAACCACCCTGCTGGTAAAACATAGGCACCAGCGTTATACGGATGCCAGCTTTTTTGGCGGCAGCCATAAGGCGCGTACCCATTTCCGCAAGGTTAGGGTAGGGGCTGCCCTCTTTATCGTGGTGCAGGTAGTGGAACTCTGCTACGGCGGTGTACCCGTGGCGCGCCATTTCGCTGTACAGCATGGCGGCTACGGCTTCCATCTGCTCCGGTGAAAGGGTAAGTGCCAACCCGTACATGGCATTACGCCAACTCCAGAAATCATCCTGCGCGCCGGTATCGGTGTGCAGTTCGGCAAGTCCTGCCATAGCATATTGAAAGGCGTGCGAATGCGCATTCTGGAAACCCGGCAACGCATAGCCGTTTATGTATTCACCTTGTGGTAAATCGTCTTGTGTTATTGAAAGGATATTGCCCGAAGCATCAAGCTGCACTGCGGCATTGGTAAGCCAGCCGTTTTCAGTAAGCAGGCCTTTAAAGGTATAGGTGGTAGCCGTTGCCATTATGGGGTTACGGTTTTTATCAGTTCGGTAAATAGTTGTTTTAGCACGGCGCGAATCTGCGCTGCATTTTCGGGGCTGTACTCCGTTTCGGTGGCATTCATATAATTGGTCTTGGTCATTTCCAGTTGCAATGCGTGGATGTTGTTGTCGGGTTTACCAAAGTAACGGGTTATGTGTCCTCCTTTAAAAGGTGTGTTGTGGGTGGCTTGGTAACTGCTGTTGCTTAACACCTCCCAAGCAGTTTTTATAATGTCAGCCGATGCAGAGGTTTCGTCGTTGTCGCCCAGTATCAGTTGCGGAAAAGCTTCCTGCTGAATGCCCGGCACCATACGGCGGATGGAATGCGCATCAAACAATAATGCGGTGCCAAATTGCAGTTTGGTCTGTGCCAAAAATTCCTCTACTTTTTCGTGATAGGGCAGGTAGTATTTTTGTACACGCTCTGCTATTTCAGTTTCGTCGGGAGTAGCGCCTGTGTAAAGCGGATTGCCGTTAAAATCGGTAAATGGAACCAGTCCTGTAATAACACGCCCGTCGCTGTATAGTGGTTTACTCTCAGGGTCGCGGTTCAGGTCGATGACCCAGCGGCAGTAATTCGCTTTTATAAGGGTAATGCCCATAGCCGGGGCAAAGTCGTACAGCGTGTCTATAAACCAGTCGGCGTCATCGAGACGTGCGGCCATATCGGGGTGTAGCCTGCCGGCAATTTCCGGTGGAAAATCAGTACCCGAATGCGGCGAACTGATGATAATAGGCACCTTAGGTGCAGTAGGTTCGGTTATATGGTAAATGTCCATACGGGTTTGGGTTTTAGCTTGTGTTTAAGCAAAGATAAGCTTTCTGCTAAAACTACCCTTTGTTGCGTTTCAGGTATTCATTGGCCTTACCCACAAGGTAATCGGTCAATTCAAATTCTTTCCTCGGGTCCAGTAACGGGCGGGTTTCCTTGCCTTGGTCGCAAAACGTAAGGAATGCGCCTATTTCATTATGTGGTATTTTAAGCGTTTCGGTAAAAAAGTAGTGGGTAAAACGCCCGCTTACCACCTCACTGAATGTTTTAGTATTCGGGGTGCCGTCTATAACGCCTTTATCCTGTTTTTTCTTTTTCGGCTTAAAGATCATTTTGTAAATGGCCTTAAAGTCGATGCCCTGTAATGCACTTTCGGTTACGGGCAATGCACCGTTTACCGGGCGCTTGCTTATAGGGTAGTCGTATTTCAGTTGTTCGGGGGTAACGTGGGGGTTTAGCGCTGCTACTTTTGTTTTTTTGGTGTCGTAGCCTAAGTCACCCGTTAGCGGGGTAATCACTACTTCGTCCAGCGTGGTTACGTTTACGTCCATTTTCAAGGTAAGCGGGTTTTCCTGCATATGACTGTCTTTAAGCACCAGGAATTGCGACCTGAAGGTTATGCTGTTTACAAAAAGCGTATCGCCGGAACGGGCATAAAGGGTGAAATAACCATTAGTGTCAGTAACAGCACTAATGCGCGATGTACTGTTTTGTACCGTAATATCAGCTACGCTAAGTGAGTCGGCTATAATATGTCCGCGCAGTATTTCGCGGGGCTTCTTGTTTTGGGCAAGGCTTATTAAAGGGAGTAGTAATAAAAGCGTGAGTAGGGCTCTTAGTTTCATGGTTCGGTTTGTATTGTTTTTTGCGATGTGGTACCTTCTTTCTGTAATTTCAGGTACTGTTCGGCCAGTACCATAAGGCGTAATTTAACCAGTTCGTTATTTTTTACCCTTAGGGCTTCGGCGCATTCCGGGTCTTCTACGGCATAAAAAATAAAGCCGTTTACCAGTTCTTCGGGCACGTGCAGCTTTTCGGTTATCTGTGCCGGGGTGTAAATGTCGTTTATGCCTTCTATGCTAAATTCCCTGCCCTCTGTAGCCAGGTTTTTTTTCATCATTTTGGTACGCCCGCTTATTGCATTGATTATAGGGTCCAGGGGCAAAGATACGCCACCCATAAGGAAAAACATAAGCGAAGGCTTAAACTCGCTTGCGGTTTTCAGCCTGCGTTCGGCTACGGTATATTGTTTCTGACCTTTGGGGACTATACCCAACGATTCTGAGTTTATATAGTTTATTTTAAGCTCCTCCAGTTCGGCGGTGCTTATTTCTACTGATAGTACGTAAGGATTGTCTTTAAACGAAGCCTCACTTATCGTAAATACCCTTACCTGTATGTTTTTTCCGTACACGGCTATACGGTCGCCGGGTTTTGCGGGTAGGGTGAAATTTCCCTGACTGTTCGTTTTGGTTTCGGTGCCAGTGATGTTGTTTATTACAAAAAGCCCCGGCAATACGGCATCGCCCGATATTACCCGCCCGCGAAGCTCCTTGCGCTGTTGCTGGGCAAAGGCAGCAAGCGTACATAAAAACAGTACAGCTATGCTGAGTTTACTTTTCATCTGCAAGCCGGTTTAGGTACTCTACGGCAAGGGGTTGCAGGTAAGGTTTAGCTTTTGCACGGTTATTGGCTTTAAGCCAAATCATACAGTCGAAGTTTTCGGCGGCGTAGTAGATAAAACCTTCCACGTTTTCAAGCGGTATGGCAAATTCTTCATAGAATTCGTCATCTGTATACATGTTGCGCAGGTTTTCTACTGCGGTAATTTTATCTTCGGTATTTACACTCTGCTTTATGGTTTTGCTCTTGCCGGTAACACGGTTTATAATTCCGTCGCCATTAATGCTAAGCCCCTGGTTAGTGCCTACCAGCTTGTTTGCCTTTTTGCGGCGCTCGGCAGGGGTAAGGTTTGGGCTTGTATCCAGCCCCAGCGATTTGTTGTCTATCTTGTCTTCTACCACCACTTCCTTAAGTTCGTTGCCTTTTAGTTTTACGTCGAGTTCAAAAGGCTGTTGGTCAAACCATTCTTTAGAAACGGTAAATTCCCTTACCTCGGTGCGGTCGCTGTATACGGCCAGTTTTTCCCCCGGCCTTATATCCAGCCTGAAAAGGCCGTCGGCATCGGTCTTGGTTTCAAAGCCGGTACTTTTATCAATAACAAAAATATCCTTTAGCGGAATGTGGTCGGTTACCACCTTACCGCGAAACGATTGTCTTTGTGCAAATGCAGATACCGATATAAAAAGTAAAATATAGAGTAGCTTATTCATGTTGGTCTTGTAGTTTGATGTATTTTTCAGAAAGTTGCATAAGCAGCAGTTTCAGCAGGCTTGGATTGTTTGATTTAATAGCATCGGCTACCTGTGGGTCTTCAATGGCGTAGAACAAAAATCCCCGAGCCTGTTCGCGCGGTACGCCTATTTTTGCAAGTTCGTCATCGCTTACCATTCCGTCTATGGCTTCCAGCAGCTGTTCTTTGCGCTCGGTTTCTACTGCTTTTTTCAGCATTTTCATGCGTCCGCTCAGTACGTTTATCAGTTGGTCCAGTCCCATGCCGCTCCGTGCAGTGTACAGCCTGCGTTCGGCTACGGTATATTGCTTTTGGCCTTTGGGCACTATACCCAGTTGTTCCGATGTTACTTTGTTGTCTATTACCACTTCCTCCAGCTCCGTGCCTTTGGTTACTACCTCTAACAGGTAGGGCTTCTCTGTAAAAGAACGTTCGCTTATGGCAAATTCACGTGTTTCGGTATAGTTGCCGTATACCGCCAGCCTGTCTCCGGGTTTTGCAGGAATGGAAAAATTACCGTTAGCGTCGGTTTTTACCTCTGCTCCGGTAGACTGGTTAATAACGTATACACCATACACCGAATTTCCTGCCGACATTATGCGTCCGTGCAGGTCTGTGCGTTGCTGCGCTGTGGCAGTAAAGCTAAGTATGAAAAAAAATAGTATGCTTAGTGGCTTATTTATCATTATTGATCATTGACAGGTATTTCTCTGCCAAACCGGTCATCATAAACCTTGCCATATTGGTGTCCTTTCTTTCTATGGCTTTAATAAGGTATTTGTTTTCTACGGCATAGAACACAAAACCAGACACATATTCCATCGGGATTTTTAGCTTGGCTACGATGTCGTCTTCACTATAAAGATAGTATATTTTTTCGATAAAGGTTTCCTTTTTCTCGGTTTCGGCTGCCTTTTGCAGCATGGCGGTGCGCCCGCTAAAAGCGTTCATAATCGGGTCCAGTCCTAACGGGTTCATTTTAAAGCTGCTGGCGGTGGCCAGTTTACGCTCGGCCGGAGTGTACTGTTTTTGGTTTGCGCTTACCAGGCCAAGCGATACCGCGTTAATGTAGCTGTAATCTGTAATAATTACTTCGTTTAGTTCGTGTTGCAGGGGTTGCAGCGGCACCAGCATCAGGTCGGGCCCAAAGTCGGTTTCCTTTACAGCAATGTTTTTTGCTGTAAATTGTACTGCAGAAAACACCAGCGTGTCGTTAACGGCCGCGTTTATGGTAAAATACCCGCCACGCTTGGTAAGCACTGTAGTTTCGGTATTGCGGTTTATTACATAAATACCCTCCAGGTCGTCAAAGTTAGATACTACCTTTCCGTTTACGGCACAGCGTTCCTGTGCGGTAAGGGGTGCGGTAACAAATAATAACAGTATCAGGCTTTTTAAAATGTGGTTCATAGTGTATTGTATGGTATGCAGCAGCAGGTTGTAAAAACTTTGTAACTTTACCCGGCACTACAAGTAATTAAACGAATGAAAAAACTAATTATTGCAAGTACATCCACATTGCACGGTGGCAGCTATTTAGAATACCTTTTGCCTACACTTCAGCAGCATTTTGCAGGTTGTACTTCGCTTATCTTTATACCGTATGCACGCCCGGGCGGCATTAGCCATGACGACTATACTGCCCGCGCGGCAGACTTCTTTGCAAAGTTAAACATTACCGTTAGGGGAATCCATGAGTTTGAGGATCAGGCAGCAGCGTTAACCGACGCACAAGCCGTGTTTACCGGAGGTGGCAATACCTTCCTGCTGGTGAGCCAGTTGTACAAGACGGGTGTAATGCCTGCACTGGTGCACGCCATAGACCGCGGCGTACCGTATTTGGGTAGTAGCGCAGGCAGCAACATTTGCGGGCTTACCATGCAAACCACTAACGATATGCCCATAATATACCCGCCGAGTTTTAAAACACTGGGAGCAGTGCCGTTTAATTTAAATCCGCATTATCTGGATCCGCTACCGGATAGTACCCATATGGGCGAAACCCGCGAAACCCGTATTAAGGAATTTCATGTGTTTAATACGCAGCCGGTGCTGGGATTGCGTGAGGGCAGCTGGCTGGAAGTAAACGGAAACACAGTACTGCTTAAAGGCGACCTGCAGGCAAGATTATTCCGTCATGGTATGGAGCCTGAGGAAGTAAATACGGGAGCTGACCTGAGTTGGCTAAAATAATTTGATATTATAAATGTTTGTAACGCTGCGTTTTAGCAGCGTTTTTTATTTTTATCTTTAAAAAAGTGAAATTTTTTTTCACGCCCATGCAACCCTTTTTTAAGTTGCCTCGTCTTTGTAAATAGAAACCGTAACCAATAAGAGCTTTGAAAGTAATAGCATTACATAGCGATGAAAAAGAGCTGATTCGCCAAGCCGCCGAAAACAACCGGCATGCCCAGCACAGCATCTACTCTAAGCATGCGCCCAAGATGCTGGGAATATGCAGGCAATATATAAAAGACCTGCACCTGGCCGAGGATGTTATGATTACTGCTTTTATGAAGGTGTTTACCGGCCTGAAGAACTTTGAACACAAAGGCAGTTTTGAAGGATGGATACGGCGGATAATGGTAAATGAGTGTATAAGTTACCTGCGGGCACAAAAGAAGGTGGGTTTCCTGGAAGACGAGTACTATGTGGAAGATACCCACAACAATATAGAAAGTAATCTTTCGGTAGACGATATACAAAGCCTGATAGACAGCCTGCCAGAGGGATATAAAATGATTTTTAACCTGTATTGCATAGAAGGCTACAAGCACCAGGAAATAGCGCAGATGCTAGGGATTAGTGAAGGAACGAGCAAAAGCCAGCTGAGCCATGCAAGGAAGATGCTGCAGGAGCAGATTAACAAACAAAAGAATTACGTAAATGGAACCGAATAAACTGGAACAGGATATAAAACAAAAGCTGGACGGGCGCACTATAAAGCCGTCGCCTATGGCGTGGGACAGGCTCGATGCCATGCTTACCGTAGCCGAGCAGCAGGAGGAAAAAGTAATTCCTGTGAAAAAGAGCAACCGAGGCTGGCTGTATATGGCGGCAAGTGTGGTAGTACTTATCGGTCTTGGGATGTTTTTCCTAAACAGGCAAGATAACGGTAGCGGTGTTATCAATACAGGAAATACGCCACAGGTGGTTACTGCTGAGCCAACGGAAACTACAACACCTGCCGCAACTAATGATACCCCTGCTGTAGAAACCACAACCACTACACCTGCTAAGCCGGTTTATGCTGTTACAAAAGGTAAAAGGAAACAAATACCGGTGCCTTTTTCATGTGGAGGGCTTGTAGCTCCGGCAGAAGTAGACCCGGTAAAACAGGAAATAGCCCAGAATACTCAGCAAACACAGGTTCAACCAAAAGAGCAGGTAGCCCCGGCATCAAACAAACTTAAAGTAGACCCGAATGCATTACTGGCCAGTGTAGAAGGGAAAACTCCGCAAGATAACAGTGCTGTGGCAGCCTCGATAAACCAACCGAAGCTGAAAGTGAACTCAAACGCGCTGCTGAACAGTGTAGAGGGTGAACTGGATGAGAGTTTCCGTAATAAAGTAATTAATTCTGTACAGAAAAATTATAATGTGGTAAAAAGCGCTGTAGCCACACGCAACCTGCAATAGTTCAATCATCAAATCATCAAAAATTTTAAAATTTAACAAACATGAAAGCAATCACTTTTTATGTAATGGCATTGCTATGCTTTGTAGCAACCAAAATGCACGGACAAACCTTTGCCCAAAGAGCTGCAAAAATTTCCGAAAACATTGAGAAAATCACTAAGGAAGAGAAGGATTCACTAAAGGTGGAGGTAGATGCTGTAAACCTACTGCTGGAAAAAAATGAAATCAGTACCAATGATGCTGATGACCGCAAAAGGGAATACGCCGAAAAAAGGGCCCGCAACATAGAAAACCGCGTAGGAGTAGAGGAAGAAAAACTGGCTGCCTTGGTAAAAGACAAAGTAGACGGGAAGATAAACGAGAATTTTCATACAAAACGTTTAAAAATTAGTTATGATACTGATGGAAACGAATTAAAAAACGATTCTACGGAGAATAAATGGCACGAATACAAACGCACTACTTCGCAGTTTGTGTATGCGCTGGGTGTAAACCGTATGGTAAAAGACGGTGCTGCTGCCGATGGCTTTGCATGGAGGTCTGATTTTTACGAAGTAGGTGTTACCTGGAATACCCGCCTGCTAAAGGATCATAACCTGCTGCATGCCAAATACGGACTTTCATTACAGTACAACAACCTGCGCCCGGATGGTGATAAGGTATTTGCCGTAGACGGTAACCAAACCATGCTGGTAGATTTTGGCCGCAAGGTAGATGTAGCGCGCCTGCGCTATGTAAACCTGGTAGTGCCTGCCCACCTGGAGTTTGATTTTACCAAGAAGAAAGTGAAAGACGACAAGGTGTATTTCCCTACGTATAAAAGCTTTCGTGTGGGTATAGGTGGTTATGCCGGACTTAATGTAAAGGAAAAACAAATTATTAAGTACCACGATGAAAACGACAACAAAGTAAAAAACAAAACCAAAGGCGATTATAATGTAAACGACTTTGTATACGGATTAAGCGCGTATGTGGGTTATGATGCTTTTAGCATCTATGCTAAGTACGACCTTCAGGAGGTGTTTACACACAGCTTTGCCGGATACAACAACTTTTCATTGGGTGTAAGGTTCGACATTAATTAAGTTAGTTAAGTTAATATATTTCTGCAAAAGGGGGTGTTGCTGTATGGGGTACAGTAACATCCCCTTCGGCTTTTGTAATGGACTTTATAAAATGCGTTAGATATATCTCGCAAAGGCGCCAAGGCGCAAAGCTTGGCACTCGTCATGAGTTTGTTGAAAGTTGCTGTAGCTAATACCACTTGCCGTTCGGATGGTTATTCGTAACTTTGTGCTGCAAAATTTATTTTGCCAAAAAACAACGTGAGACTTTAAACAATAAACAACATGCCAAAAGGAATTTATAACGTACCTAAAGCCGTAAACGAACCCGTAAAAAGTTACGCTCCCGGTACTAAGGAAAGAGAGCAGGTTCAAGCTGCTTTTGCCCAAATGTACAATACTACCGTAGATGTGCCTAACTACATAGGCGCTGAGGAAATCCGTACAGGGAAAACCAAAACCATAAACCCTCCGTTTGATCATAAAAAAGTAGTAGGCACGTACCACGAAGCCGAAAAATCACACATAGAACTGGCTATAAGCACTGCGCTTGAAGCACGTAAAAAATGGGCCAACCTAAGCTGGGAACACCGCGCTGCTATTTTCCTTAAAGCTGCCGACCTGCTTGCCGGGCCATACCGCGCCAAGATAAACGCGGCTACTATGATAGGCCAGGCAAAAACCGTACACCAGGCAGAGATTGACTCGGCTTGTGAGTTCATCGACTTCCTGCGTTTTAATGTAGAGTTTATGCAGCAAATTTATGCTGAGCAACCTATATCGTCTGAAGGGATGTGGAACCGTTTGGAGTACCGTCCGCTTGAAGGCTTTGTGTATGCCATAACGCCGTTTAACTTTACAGCAATTTCGGGTAACCTGCCTGCTGCACCTGCCCTTATGGGTAATGTGGTGGTATGGAAACCAAGTGCCAGCCAGGTATACAGCGCGCAGGTAATTATGGAAGTATTTAAACTTGCCGGGCTACCTGCGGGTGTAATCAACATGGTGCATGGCGACCCGGTTATGATTAGCGAAACCCTAATAAGCAGCCCTGATTTTGCCGGCGTTCACTTTACCGGTTCTACCGCTATTTTTAACAACCTATGGGCACAGATAGGCCAAAACATAAGCAAGTACAAAACTTACCCACGCATAGTAGGCGAAACCGGCGGTAAAGACTTTGTTATGGTGCACCCATCATCTATCCCTGCCGAGGTAGCTACTGCACTTAGCCGTGGCGCATTTGAATACCAGGGACAAAAATGTTCGGCAGCATCGCGCGCGTACATTCCTGCATCGCTTTGGCCGAAGGTAAAAGAGCTTTTGATAAAAGACCTTGCGTCGTTTAAAATGGGTTCGCCTGAAGATATGGGCAACTTTATCTCGGCCGTTATCCACGAAGGTTCGTTTGATAAACTTGCTAAATACATTGATGCTGCCAAAGCTGCCCCGGATGCTGAGATTGTAGCCGGTGGTGGTTATGATAAATCAAAAGGTTGGTTTATAGAGCCTACGGTAATTGTTACCACAAATCCTAATTACGAAACCCTTGCTACCGAGCTTTTCGGGCCGGTACTTACCATATATGTTTATGAAGATGCACAGTGGGCAGAGACCTTGAAACTGGTAGATGCTACAAGTCCGTATGCACTAACAGGGGCTATCTTTAGCCAGGACCGTTACGCTGTAGAGGAAGCTACAAAAGCGCTTGAAAACGCTGCGGGTAACTTTTACATAAACGATAAGCCTACGGGCGCCGTTGTAGGCCAACAGCCATTTGGTGGTGCGCGCGCCAGTGGTACTAACGACAAAGCCGGTTCTGTACTGAACCTGTACCGTTGGGTATCGCCACGTACTATTAAAGAAACGTTTGTGCCGCCTACAGACTACAGGTATCCTTTTTTGGGATAATTTAATCTAAAATGTTTATATAAGCCATACTTTGATTTTTGAAGTGTGGCTTTTTGTTTTTTCGCGGTATAAAAAATAGGGTTTTACCTATTTTTAAAATGTTAAATAATTGCGTTATTGTGTTTGAAATCAATTATGTATAATTTATAAAAGCACAAATTATGTTTCAGGTTATTTCTTATCACAAAATCAGGCGTGCCATTGGGTTTATAGGTATATGTCTTCCCTTTGTGCTATGGACAGGTAATGCATTACTCAACTATATACAGTTTGCCCAAGGTACCCGGTGGATTAAGTACAATGGTAATTATGTTCCTGCGACAAGCTTAAAGCCTTCTATAAGTCATTTTTACTACACTACTATGGGCGAGGTGTTTACAGGTGCGTTATGTGCTGTAGCATTATTTTTATTTTGCTACAAGGGTTATGAAAGGCGTCCGCAGGACAAAGTTAAGTGGATTCCGGGAGATAACTTTATGGCAAATGCTGCGGGTATCTTTGCTCTTGGCGTAGTATTGTGTCCTACATCGGGCGACGTGGGTTTTACGGATAATTTCCGTGCTTTTGTAAGCACCGAGATTACAGGATACATTCATTATAGTTTTGCAGCCCTATTCTTTTTAACGCTTGCTCTAATGTCGATGTTTAATTTCAGGAGGACAGCTGATCCGAATGATTTTGGCGAAATGAAATCACACCCGTTATATCTTTGGTGTGGCATTATCATGATTAGTTGCATGTTGGTTTTAGGGGGGATATTTGTTTATGGTAAAAAGCATCCTGAATTTTTAGTATGGACTGATAAATATAGTGTAACCTACTGGCTTGAAACCGTTATGCTGCTTGCATTTGGGTTTTCATGGCTTGCTAAGGGTGAAGTTGATCAAATGGTCTTTAACACAAATATATTAGGCAACGGACAACCGAAGTCAACAATTAATGTCAATAATCCCACACCTGCTAATTAAAAAACACATATTATGAAGAAGCTAATTATTATCATGTTTGTTCTATTATCTCAGCCTTTATGGAGCCAGGATAAACCGGCTACGACCCCTGAAAAAACGAAAACAGAAGAAGAAACCAAGAAAGATAAGGAATTAAAAGAAAAGTTAAAACCTTACATCGCGCTTTATAAAGTTCAACTGGCTGCTGTAGAAAAGAGCATTACGGAAAAAACAGAATTGAGTTCTGACACTACAAAGACCGAAGCAGAATTAAAAGAGCTCATAGCTTCCATTTCCGAGTTAACAAAAAAAAAGAAAGAGCTTAGTGATAAAATCAGTAAACTTGAAGGTAGTCCAGAAGAAAAAGATTACAAAGAAATAGTAAAGGCAGAAGACGAGGCAAAGAAAAAAGACGCGCTTGAGAAAAAAGCGGCACCTTTTATAGAACTTTATGAAACACAGCTGGAATCGCTAAATGCTCAAATAACAGTATTAAATAAAGCCCTTGAAAATAAAACCCAAAGTGCAGATGCTGCCGATACTGCCTTGGCTTCTATTACTGATTTAGTAAAGCAGCGGAATGAGCTTAAGGCTAAAATTGACCACTTAAAAACAAACCCACAGGAAAGCGATTTTGAAGAAGGTGATAACAAAAAGAATAAAATTGATGTAAAAGAAGCACGTTATACCTTTTTAAACGGGTTGAACTTTGATTTCACCAATAGTAAAACCAACTATGTAGGGCATTTTAATGTTTATGTGCCCTGTAACGAAAGGGGAACAAAAGTAAATCCGTGGGGAATCAATGCGGGTATTTTAAAAGTGAATTACTTAACACGGGATAGTATCGTTAATTTTAACGAACAGAATGTACTTATCAACCCTCTTGACAATGCTGCTGCTCCCAATGATTCTTACACAAGGCAGTATAACCGCTACTCAACTTCAACAAAAGTTACTTCCACCAGCCTGTATGCACAACCCATGTTAAGAATTTGGAAAAAAGGGGCGGCAAACCTATACGTGCATGCTCACTTTGAATTATTATGGTCAAAATTTGAAACCGGGACAAAGGTAAACACCATTCAAAGCGATACAGTAACTATAGACATCACTCATCCGGCACCATCACAAGAGGGGTTGATTCGTAACCTTGTAAGAGAAACACACCAAACAATAAATATTACCAGTCCACATTTCGGTATAGGGGGAACATTAGACTTTAACTTCCTTGATAATTGTATACTGTTTCTACAGCCTACCATAGGAATAGCAATTAATAATGTAAATCGGTTTCCTACACAGGATGCTGATGGGAACTATTCGCTGCAGACTTATAAAAAAGCCCAGGGATTTTTACTTGTGCGCACCTATTTCCAGTATGCTACTTCAAAGGCGACACAAATAATTATTGGTACAGACTCAAGGGGGCTGCTCCCAAGCCAGCAGCCTTATTTGAGCGCTTATGTAGGATTGAATTTAGGTATTGACCAGATTTTTCAATAGCAAACACAAAAAAACGCCCTGCTTTTGGAGTTACAGAGCGTTTTTAAAAACCAATCAAAAACCAATTATGAAAAAACTTTTACTTCTTATTTGTGTTAGGTTTGTTCCCTGATTCTTATACAAATGTACGGCGGTAAAACGGCCTGTGGGTGAATTTTAGACGGATGAGGTTTTTGGTTCGGTCAACGGTAATTTTCTTTACGCGAGTTGTTATAGGCTGCGTGGTTTTTAGATTTCCTTTAACACATGTGTAACAGGAGTGATGTTTTCTGCCTTCAGTTTTATGGAGGTGTATATAAACGAAAAACGTTCCGTTTTTGGAGTTACGGAACGTTTTAAAAACCAATCAAAACCAATTATGAAAAAAAACTTTACTTCGTATTTGTGTCAGGTTTGTTCCCTGATTCTTATACAAATGTACGGCGGTAAACTGCTGGTTAGGGCGGTTTTTAGATGAACGCTACAGGGTGTGTCGACGAACAGGAGTTATGTTTACACGAAATAACTTTGTGTGGTATTTTTTTGATTTTTCTTAACAGAAAACTGTATCTTCATGTCGATAAACAGCTGATATGGAAACAATACAGGACTATAACAATAAACAGGCAGAAGCCGATAAGGCCATTTGCGAAGTTTTGTTTCAGGAAATAAACAAGGCGCTCCCCGAAGCAGAGAGCAAAATTTGGCACGCGCATCCGGTATGGTTTTTAGATGGCAATCCGGTAGCGGGGTATAGTAAGTTGAAAGGTTCAGTGCGGCTGCTGTTTTGGAGTGGGCAAACTTTTGAAGAGCCCGGGCTTCAAGTAGAGGGCAAGTTTAAGGCTGCCGAAAAGCGCTATACTTCAGTAGAAGAAGTTAATAGTGTCGACCTGCAACGCTGGCTGCAAAAAAGCCGCGACATACAATGGGACTACAAGAACATTGTAAAACGAAAAGGAGTATTAGAACGGATTAAATAATACAACAACTTGTAAATGCAACAATGAATCAATTGTTTAATGTAGCAATTACGGGAATTGCATTGTTACATTGATTCATTGTTTCACTGTTACATTAAAAAATTGCTACATTATTTATATTTCATGGCAAGGTGTACTACCTTTTTAGTCTCAAAAAACTCACCTGCAAAATAATCCGGCAGGTTATAAATTGTTACCTTCTGGAACACGGCAAGCTCTTCGGTTAGGTCGCCGCCTTTTAGGTACAGTATGCCGTTTGGCAGGGCGTGCTGCTGGTCTTTCTTAACCTTGCCGCGTACCCATTTTACAAAGTCGGGCATATTGGTTACGGCACGGCTTACAATAAAGTCGAATTCCTCGGCAATGGTTTCGGCGCGTTTTTGTTCGGCGCGTACGTTTTTAAGGCCAAGCCCTGCGGCTACTTCCTGTACCACCTTTATTTTTTTGGCAATAACATCTACCAGGTAGAAATTCGTTTCAGGAAACAGTATGGCCAGCGGAATACCCGGAAAGCCACCACCGGTACCCACATCGAGCACGCTGGCGCCGGGTACAAACTCCATAACCTTGGCTATGCCCAGCGAGTGCAGTACGTGGCGGGTGTAGAGTTCGTCTATGTCTTTGCGGCTAATCACGTTTATCTTGGCATTCCAGTCCTTATACAGCCCTTCCAGTGCGGCAAATTGCGCCTTTTGGGTCTCGGTAAGGTTAGGGAAATACTGTAAAATTTCCTCCATGGGTTTAAATTTTTGACAAAAGTACGCATTTCCGTGATGAAATTACTGCTTAACAATGCCTTTACATACGGAGTTAATATTTATCTTTGGCACCCGTGATGCAGGGCTGATAACCAACCTGTTTGCTGTTATGGAAACCTTTTCAGAAATTATATCGTGGTATTGCCTTATCATTCGAGATAACCTTTTTTTGGGGCTGCTAACCGCAAAACTATGCTCGTATATTTTTGATAAAGAAGTTTATGCTACTTCAAAAGAATTCATCAGGAAACTGATACTGCTTAGTGGGGTTATAGGTATAGCTTTTGCCATTGCCGGAATGTTTTCAGAAGACAGCGTATATTTTATAAACAGGGCTACCGGGCCTTATGCCTTAGTATATTGGCTCTCGATATTTTTTTCGTGTATACTACCTTTCACAGTACTTCTAAAGAAATTGCGTAAAAGTGGTAAAGCGATTTTTGTGGTCGCTGTCCTTATGAATACAGGCCGGATTATGGAACGCTTTGTAATAATAGTGTCAAGTTTACACAGGGATTACCTGCCTTCAAGCTGGTCAATGTATGAGCCTTTTGCGCCGGTAGTTACTTCGTTAATGCGTGGAATGCTGGCAGGTTTAATAATTACGGGAATCAGTATAACAGCATTGAAATTTAAAAAAAATGGATACGACTGAAAACATCAGCGTCAAATGAAACGTGCTGTAATGGTTAATGGTATTGTTTCAGCAGTTATCTTTGCACTGATGTTTTATAGTGAACAAATAAAGCAAATGAGTTAATAAACACACAAATAGAAATAAAATGAGCGTTCTTTCAGACAGGATTAACAACTTATCTACATCGCAAACGCTGGCAATGGCCGCAAAAGCAAGGGAACTAAAAGCACAGGGTATAGACATTATAAGCCTTAGCCTTGGCGAACCCGATTTTAACACCCCTGAATTTATTAAAGAAGCCGCTATTCAGGCTATTAAAGATAACTACAGCACGTACCCTCCGGTAGACGGTTATGCCGACCTTAAGGATGCTATTGTGCATAAATTTAAACGCGATAACGGCCTGGAGTACAAGCCGGCTAACATCGTAGTTTCTACAGGCGCTAAGCAGTCGCTTTACAACGTATGCCAGGTAATGCTTAACCCGGGTGATGAGGCCATACTGCCTGCACCGTACTGGGTAAGCTATGCCGAAATGGTTAAAATGGCAGAGGCTACCCCGGTTGAAGTACCTACTTCGGTAGAGAGTGATTTTAAAATTACGCCGGAGCAACTGGAAGCTGCCATTACACCAAAAACAAAACTGATCATGTTCAGTTCGCCATGTAACCCAAGCGGTAGCGTATACAACCGCGAGGAGCTTACGGCTATTGCACAGGTATTGGAAAAATACCCGAACATTTACATAGTGAGTGACGAAATATACGAGCACATTAACTTTAGCGGTAACTTCTGCAGCATAGGCACCATTCCGGGTATGTTTGACCGTACCATTACCGTAAACGGTGTGGCTAAGGCATTTGCCATGACCGGTTGGAGGATAGGCTACATAGGCGCTCCTGAGTTCATAGCTAAGGCGTGTACAAAAATGCAGGGCCAGGTAACCAGCGGTGCTAACAGTATTGCACAGCGTGCTACCATTACCGCGCTTCAGGCTGACCCAAGTGTGCTTAAAGACATGGTAGAGGCATTCCACCGCCGCCGTGATCTTGTGGTAGGTCTTGTAAAAGAGATTCCGGGCTTTAAGATTAACGTTCCTGAGGGGGCTTTCTATGTGTTCCCGGATGTGTCTGCTTACTTTGGCAAAACACTAAAAGACATGGAAATTAAAAATGCAGAGGACTTCTCTATGTTCCTATTAGAGCATGCTGCTGTAGCTACGGTAACCGGCGATGCGTTTGGTAACGCTAACTGTATCCGTTTCTCTTACGCTGCTGCCGATGACCAGCTTGTAGAGGCACTACGCCGTATTAAAGCTGCTGTTACAGAGTAATTAAGTATTCTTGCTTTTTATATATAGAATCCCGCTTCGGCGGGATTTTTTTATCTGTATCCATGGCAGGAAAACAATGAACCATAAACTACAACCATGTAAAAAAAGCAAAGCCACCTGAGTAAGTATTCTCAGGCGGCTTCTGTATAAATAGTGCTTTATGGGTTATTTTGCCTCTTCTGGCATTAGTATGGCTATAAGCTTGTTAGTGGTAATGTACTTTTTAGCCACATCCTGCACTTCTTTGGCAGTTAGTGCGTTTATAGCTTCTTCTTTTTTAAGCAGTGCTTCCGGGTTGCTCTCCATAGAGTAGGCATTGGTTAATCCCCTTAGCCAGAACCTGTTTTCCTTAAGGTTCTTTTTGTACTCCAGCAGTTCGGCTTCCTTGTATTTGGCAAGGTCTTTTGCTTCAGGGCCGTTGGTTACAATTTTCTGCAATTCGTTTAGTGCGCTTTGTGTAAGCTTCTCGGCATTCTCCGGTCCGCATGGAAAACGGATGTCAAAATTATAAGAGCCATAAGGAACCTTAGACATAGAGCCACTGGCACTTATACCGTAAACACCGCTTTCGGTTTCCCTAAGCTGTTCTATAAGCTTTATGGTAAGTATTTCGCCCAGTGCATTTAGTGCACGCGCTTCTTTTTCGTTGTAAGTAGCTTCTCCGTAATAGCTAATACGAACAGAACTTTTAGGGTCAGTACCTTTATTAACTATCTTTTTCAGGTCGGGCTTTGCCGGCCTGAAGCCTACATCCACAACTTTTTCCTTAGCCGCATTGGTGGCAGGTAATGATGCCAGGTATTTGTCTACCAGTGTTTCAAATTTGGCCTCATCTATATTTCCTACAAAGAAGAACTCAAAGTCGGCAGCATTGGCAAAACGCTCTTTAAATACATTATAAGCTGTTTTGTAGTCAATGCCTGCCCAGTCTTTTTCGGTAGGTATCATGCCAAAATAACGTGGATTCCCTTTGCTTTTTATGGCTGAAATTTCGCTCATAAAAAAGTAGTTAGGGTCGCGTAGCATGTTGTCCATAAATGCCGACTGCTTTTGCTTGTGAATTTCAAGCGCCTGCGGGTCGTAATTTAAATCGGTAAAATACGCATATACCATTTGCATCAGGTATTCCAGGTCTTTTGGGGTTGTATTACCCTGCATTCCTTCAGATACATCAGATACATAAGGGAATACCGATACTATTTTACCGTTAAGGAACTTAGTAATATCATTTTTCTTCAGTCCCGAAAAACCGGCTTCGTCCAGGGCGTACATGGCTAAGTATATTTTTTTGTATACTTCGGGGCTATACAGGTCGGTTCCGCCACGGCTGGTAGCCTGCATTAGTATCTCCTCGTTTTTAAAGTCGGTTTTTTTGTAGGTTACCTTAGCCCCATTGCTCAGGGTTAGGGTTACTGTACCCAGCTTTTCATTTTTCTCCCTTTTTGTAATGCTGCCCGGTTTAGGCTCGGCTTTTAAAAGTGATTTGGCTACTTCGGTGTCTACATAAGGTTTTATATCGGCGTCAGTTGCGTTTATTACTGCCAATACTTCTGCCTCGGTAGGTTTTTTCAGGTCGTCTTTTTCGGGGCCGGTCATTACAATAACGCGGTTATCGTTGTGAATAAAGCCCGAAATAAGTGCGTTAACCTCGCTTAGCGTAATGCCCGGCAGCAGGGCTTTCTGGGTTTCAAATGACCACTCTTCCGATGGCACAGGGTATTTTTCTAGATAAAACGACTGGTACCTGCCTACAAAGCTTGATGATTCGGTTTTGTCGCGTTCGTTATATGCTTTTTCGGCGTAAGAAAGTATCTCTTCTTTGGCACGGTCTAACTCGCCCTGGCCAAATCCATATTTTTTAACCCTCAGGTTTTCATAAATAAGCGCCTTTAGGGCATCAAGCTGTTTTGTTTCGGGTGTTATGGCAAACGACTGGTATTGCTCTTTTTCGCGTACCCAACCGCCACCATGATAGCTGTACCCAAACATAAACGGAGGGTTAGCATCGTTAGTAAGCTCCTGTAGCCTGTTGTTTATCATTGTTGTGTACAGGTCTTCTATCCGGTTTCTTCTGTAGTCAGCTAAAGTAACAGTAGGCTTTTCTTTGCCTTTGTCTTTATAGTACACCCGCACATCTGAGTTAGATGCTTCTTTGTCGGTTTCTATGCACACAAAGGTTTCCTCGTGGTTAGGAAGATCGTATTTAAGGCGTGGGCGTTCTTTTTTAGGGTTTTTGTAGCTTTCAAAGTGGGTTTTTATCTTTTTTTCCATGGCGTCTACATCAATATCGCCTACTACGATCACCGCCATCAGGTCGGGTCTGTACCAGTCTTTGTAAAAACGGATAAGGGTTTCGTGCTTAAAGTTTTCCAGGATGTCCTTTTTACCTATAGGCAGGCGCTCGGCATAGTGCGACTGGTACAGCATTTTAGGTAAAAAACGTTTCGACATGCGGTCGCTGGCACCCAGGCCCAGGCGGTATTCTTCCAGTACCACACCGCGTTCTTTGTCTATTTCTTCGGGGGTAAGCACCGCGTTAAACGCCCAGTCTTCCAGTATCTGAAAACCTTTTTCCAGTTTCTCGGCATCGTCTGACGGGATGGGCAAAAAATACACTGTTTCGTCAAAGCTGGTGTAAGCATTAAGGTGCTGGCCAAATTTTACTCCTATGCTTTGCAGGTAGTCTACCAGCTTGTTTTTCGGGAAACGCTTGGTGCCGTTAAAGTTCATGTGCTCCATAAAGTGGGCAAGTCCCTGCTGGTCGTCGTCTTCCATAAGGGAACCGGCGTTTACCACCAGGCGCAGGTCTACTTTGTTTTCGGGTTTTGCATTTTTCTTAATGTAATACGTAAGTCCGTTTTTCAGTGTTCCGGTACGTACCGATGGGTCAAGCGGGATGGGTTGGTTCAGGTCCTGTGCAATGGATAGCACCGGGACTGCCAGAAGCAGCCAGAGGGAAATTTTTTTCATGAGTTGTAAATTGAATTGGTTTTGTTGCTTAAAACTACAAAAAAAGTTTTAATTGCTTGTTAACGTATCTTAAACGAAGGCGTTAATACTATTATTGTTATCTTTACGTTGATTATCTAAATAAAACACAACATGATACAGCCTAAAGGCAGAATTGCGGCTATTATCTTACTTTTTTTTATCTTTAACGGTTAGTGCGCAGGTGCAGCAGGAAATAGCTCCGCCTTACAACATAAAAACCGTATCGTTTGTACAAAACAGTGAAAATGTATTCCCGTACTTTAAGCTGGGTGATACCTTTACTTTATATTTTGATGATTTGTTTGGCAATGAGGCAAACTACTACTATACAATACAGCATTGTAATTATGACTGGACACCCAGCAGCCAGCTGACTACTAATGACTACATTCAGGGATTTGATAACCAGCGTATACAAACCTACAGTAACTCGTTTAATACATTGCAGATATACAGCAGGTACGAACTGAGTTTCCCTAATAAGTTTACCCGCATACTCCTTACCGGTAACTACATTCTTAGTATACTGAACGAAGACCGCGAGGTGGTGTTTACCCGTAGGTTTATAGTGTACCAGGAAACGGTAAGTGTGCCGCTACAGGTTAAGCGCGGGCGCGATATGCAAAACATTCAGCAGACCCAAAACCTTGATTTTGCTGTAAAAAGTGAGTCGATAATGTTCCAGAGCCCGCTTACCAATGTAAAGGTGGCGCTGTTCCAAAACGGGCGTTTTGATAATGCTATCTTTAACATAAAGCCACAGTACACCATAGGTAACGACCTTATATACAAGTACAACAAAGAAACCCAGTTTTGGGGCGGAAATGAGTACTGGTATTTTGAAAACAAGAGTATACGTAACCCTGTGGGGAATGTACTGAAGGTAACATCGGGCGAAATATACAATACCATACTGTATCCTACCGAGGCGCGCGGTACAAAGCCCTACACCAACTATCCCGATGTAAACGGCAATTTTGTAATTAAGAACACTAATCTTAGCGTAAGCGATAACAACCTGGAAAGCGATTACAGCTGGGTGTACTTTAAGCTGAGTGCCCCGTTGCTGTTTGACAAGAAAGCGGTATACGTAGGCGGTATGTTTAACAACTACGCCAAAACAGACGAGTACAAGCTGGACTATAACGAAAAAGACAACGTATACGAGAAAGCCATAATGATAAAACAGGGCTTTACGAATTACATGTACATATTGACCAATAAAGATGGTTCTATAGACGGTGCCGATGCGCCCGATGGGAATTATTACCAAACAGAAAACCAGTACGACATTTTTGTGTACTACCGCCAGAACAACGAACGCTATGACCGCGTTATAGGTCATGGTACAGCAAATTCTCAGGATATTATCAACTAAAAAACAAAGAGTTAAAACTCTGTTGGTGGTAATTTAATAAGGGTTGGTTAGTTTGCGTATATATAAATTGCTATCTTTGTACTAACCATTTAGCATTAGTTTATAAGACTATGGTAACACAAATTACACGAGGCATAAAAATTTCTGTTTCTACCAGTTTTGAAGGTACTTACTTCAAGAACTACAGGATACAGTTTGCTTTTAGTTACCAGGTTACTATAGAGAACCAAAGCAAAGACTCCGTTCAGCTAAATACCCGCCACTGGGAAATCTACGATTCCCTTAACGATCTTGAAATTGTAGATGGCGAAGGTGTAATAGGCAAAAAGCCCGTACTTAAACCCGGCGAAAAGCATACCTATAGCAGCGGCTGTTTGTTATCATCTCCTTTTGGGGCCATGAGGGGGTATTTCAGTATGGTAAACTTTACCACCACACGTACTTTTAAAGTTATTGTGCCTACCTTCAGGCTTAGTGCCCCGTTTGCATTAAACTAACACACACGTAACATTTAATGCTTTGTTTGCTTAGGCAAAGGTTTTTCCTTTGTACCTTTAAGAACAAAACCGGGTAGTATAATGTCTCAAAGCCATTCACATCATCACACGCACGACCACGCCCACCATACATCGGCAAAAAATATAAAGGCAGCCTTTTTCCTTAATCTGGTGTTTACCATGCTTGAACTGGTAGGCGGCTTTTATGTAAACAGTGTATCCATACTTTCAGATGCGCTGCACGATATGGGCGACAGCCTGTCGCTGGGGTTGTCGTGGTACCTGCACAATAAATCCAAACAAAAAGCCGATGCTAAGTTTACCTTTGGCTACAGTCGTTTCAGCCTGCTGGGCGCGCTTATAAACAGTGTGATTCTTATACTGGGTTCAGGATTTGTGTTGTATGAGGCTGTAAGCAGGCTAATGCACCCCGAACAAGCCGATGCCAGGGGTATGCTGTATTTTGCCCTGCTGGGCATAGCGGTAAACGGCTATGCGGCCTTCAGGCTTATGGGTGGCACCTCTATGAACGAGCGTGTAGTAAGCTGGCACCTTATAGAAGATGTGCTGGGCTGGGTTGCGGTACTTATAGTATCTATAGTAATGATGTTTACCGATGCCCCGTGGCTCGATCCGGTACTGTCGCTTTGTATAACGCTGTTTATACTGTACAATGTTATAGGAAGGCTAAAGGAAACCATGATAATACTGCTACAGGGCGCACCCGCCGATATAGATGCAGAAGCCATACGCAATGAAATACTGCAACTACCCAATGTCGTAGGGATGCACCATATAAACATCTGGTCGCTGGAGGGTGAACACCATGTATACACGGCACACATACAAACCCAGGGTGTAGATACCTTTGAAGAGCTGATAGCCATAAAACGCGGCGTAAAAAACATACTGAAACAGCATCCTTTTACGTATTACACCATAGAGGTGGATGTAGAAGGGGAGGAGTGTGAAATGGCTACTTCCGGTTAAGGGAGTGTAGGTTTGTGGGTAAGTATAAGTACAACGATTATGAAGGTTCAGCCTTAAGAAAGCTGAAACCGTACATGCCGCGCATTGCGCAGAGCTGCAAGGAGATATTCAAGAAGCAACTGATGAATAATAGAATTTATTTTATAGACATAGTCTATTATACTTGTTATAAATTTTATAGCAAGTATGAGAAAGATTTGAATGAATTTTCAGGACAGGTTTTAACATCTTTATGTTTGTCTTGCAATATTATTATAATATTAATTTTAATAGAAGAGTTTAATGATATTCTGTTTTTTGGTAATAAATGGAATTCATTATTTATTTCTTTGCCAGTAATGTTGTTAACTGTAATCAGATACAGTAAATTTATTACTATAGCTCAAATCGAAGATGAGTTGCACTCAAAGAGAAATAAACAAGTTAGATTAATACCGCTTGCAGTGGCATATATCATTGTTTCTATATTTGGATTTCTAGCTTTTGTAATAATTATGGGAGAGATAAATAATCCTCCTCCTTTTTGGGAAAAATGATTATGAAAGACTTATACTCGATAAATTAGTATTCTCTAGTAATGTTTCAGATTAGGGGCTTTTACAAAAAGATGCCTTAATAGTCTGAAATACATACAGTACCGAAATGTTATATTTGATAACAAAGGCAACACAAATCTCATAATAACTGAAAAAGAAAAAAAATCCTAACTAGTTTATGAATTCAAATGAATATGATAATATTATAAAGTTAACTGCATTTGATAGGTATAAATATTTTATTAAAAAGGTTGCTGATTTTGAAGAGTTATGGACTATAACATATATTGATGGAAGTTATGCATTATCAGACATTGATGATAATGTAACGATTTCATTTTGGCCGAAGCCGGAATATATAGATTCGAACTTATCTAATGGGTGGGAAAAATGTGTTTCGAAAAAACTAACATTGGATGATTTGGAAGATGAACTTTTTGATTTTATCGCTTCTCAGAATTATTTAATAAATGTTTTCCCTAAAAATGGAAAATCCGGTTTTGTTGTGAGTTTAGATGAATTTGCTAGAGATTTGAGCGATGAACTCAAAAATTACTAAACAGTTTTATTCAGAAGCAAAGCTATCTTTCGTGTTCTTAACGTTGCGGCAAGGCTGATTATCCAGAGGTGCAGATGTTAAAAAGGGAGAGTACGCACTACCTACTTCCACCTGAATTTAAACTTTTTGTTTGCCGGTAGCCTGAAAATAGCCTCAAAGCTTATGGTGTGCTGGTACAGCCATTCTTGTTTAGGGAATACACTGTAAAAAGTGGGGTTGTAGGTGACGCCTACACTAAAATAGTTGGCTACCTGGTGGTGGATGCTCAGGCTGGTACCAAAGGCGTGGCTGTTCTTTTTAGAGGGTGCCGGTGCAAACGGAATCTCTCCGTAATCAGGGCTTACGAGTTCCCAACTGTATATACTGTAATTAATACCGTAACCAAATATCATGCGTTTGGTAATATAGTTATTGGTTAGCGTAAAGTAGCGCGAACGCATCCTCTCGTAATCGCCAAAATAATCTACCCCCACAGGTACGGGTGCAAAAACATCAAGGGAAATAGAAGCGGTAAGTTGTAAAAACTTACGGGGTGTGTAGTAATACTCGGCACCCACCATCAATCCGAAAAAGCCGCCCATTGTTTTGGGTCCTATGTTTCGGGGCTGCATATAAAACAAATTGCCATAAGGCATGCCTGCTATAAAATTCAGTTGGCCCTTTTCGCCATAAAATGTCTTCCCGAAGTATTTTTTATACGGGTTAAACACCGATGGCTTGTATACCGATGTGGTGTCGTCTAATACCAGTTTTTTGCCGTAATAAAACCGCTTTTGGGTAAGCAGGTCTATGCCATAGGGTATGGGACAAAACTCAAATGCGCCTAAGTTCCCGTAAAAGAATACGGGCGACATGGCGTACTCTACAACAGCCTGTTTTGTTACAGAATCGCTTATAACGGTTATGGGTAAATCCTGTTTGCTGCGCTGTACCTTTACTTTGGCCGGTAGTGTATATACGCTGTCGTTTACTTTTACTTTTAGGTTGGGCTGTTTACTTGTAAGCTTAATGTTGTATTCCTTTCGGTTAAATACCGTAGCGCACGATGTAAGCAGTAAAATTATGGGTAAAAGTAGTAAGGCAGACTTTTTCATATCGATTGGTTTTCTATGAAGATACAAGAATACAACAAAGGTTGCTTTGGTAATGTTATGGTAACATCAAAAAACAAGAAATCCCGCCATGAAAACATAGCGGGACTTTTATGTGTAATGGTAGCTCCCATTTTGAGTGAAGCTCAATCTGAAATCTACAATCTTAAGTCTGAAATAGAATTACCCCTGCGCGGTCTCTACTTCTTTGTTTATTTTCTTTACAAGGCCTTGCAGTACATTACCCGGGCCCACTTCGGTAAACAAAGCAGCGCCATCGGCTATCATGTTCTGTACGCTTTGCGTCCATTTAACCGGGGCAGTAAGTTGTATGATAAGGTTCTTTTTAATTTCTTCGGCATCAGTAACCGCAGTGGCAGGTACGTTTTGGTATACCGGGCATACCGGGTTAGCAAAAGTAGTTGCCTCTATGGCAGCAGCAAGCTCTTCGCGTGCAGGTTCCATCATCGGGCTGTGGAATGCACCACCTACAGGCAGTATCAGGGCACGCTTGGCACCGGCAGCTTTCATGGCTTCGCAGGCAGCCTCTACGGCTTTGGTTTCGCCGCTTATTACCAGCTGGCCCGGGCAGTTATAGTTGGCCGCAACCACTACACCGTCTATAGAAGCACATACATCTTCCACAATTTTATCTTCAAGGCCCAGAACAGCAGCCATGGTGCTTGGCGTAATTTCGCAAGCCTTTTGCATAGCAAGGGCGCGCTGGCTTACCAGTTTCAGGCCGTCTTCAAAAGTAAGGGCTCCGGCAGCAACCAGTGCGCTGAATTCGCCCAGCGAATGACCGGCAACCATATCGGGCGTAAAGCTGCTACCAAGGGTTTTTGCTTTAATAACCGAATGTAAAAATACGGCAGGCTGGGTAACGCGGGTTTCTTTCAGCTCTTCGGCAGTGCCTTCAAACATAATGTCGGTAATACGGAAACCAAGGATGTCGTTTGCTTTTTCAAAAAGTTCCTTTGCTTCAGCCGAACCTTCGTACAGGTCCTTGCCCATACCGGTAAACTGGGCACCCTGGCCCGGAAAAACGTATGCTTTCATTTGTTTAGTTTCTGTTTTTAAAGGGTTTATGTAACTCCCTTTTGTTTTTTGTAGGGCAAAAATACGCTTTTTTTAATTTATGGGTATCAGCTGATATTTTGTAACTTCATGCTAAACAGAAAACCATGAGAATAGCCACTTATAACATAAACGGGGTAAACGGTCACCTGCCGGTATTGCTGCGCTGGCTTGAAGAAACCAAACCCGATGTGGTGTGCCTGCAGGAACTGAAAGCACCCGATGAAAAGTTTCCGGTTGAGGCCATAAACGCCGCTGGCTACAACGCCATTTGGCTTGGGCAAAAAAGCTGGAACGGTGTGGCTATACTGTCTCGCGGTTATGAAATACAGGAAGTGAGCCGCGAACTACCCGGCGACCCCGAAGACGGGCAAAGCCGCTACATGGAAGCTATGGTGAATAACGTGCTTATCGTGTGCCTGTACCTGCCCAATGGCAACCCCGCACCGGGGCCAAAGTTTGACTATAAGCTGCAATGGTTTGCCAGGTTGGCGGTAAGGGCGCAGCAGTTACTCGATTTAAAAATCCCGGTGGTTATGGCGGGCGATTATAATGTGATACCTACCGAAAAAGATGCCTATAAGCCCGAACGCTGGGTAGACGATGCGTTATTTCGCCCGGAAACACGTGAGGCTTTCAGCAACCTTATGGTTCAGGGGTGGAAGGATGCATTGCGCAGGTTGTACCCAGATGATACCATTTATACCTATTGGGATTATTTCCGAAACGCATACGGGCGCAATGCCGGACTACGCATAGACCACTTTTTACTAAGTAATGAAGCACTGCCCATGCTAAAGGATGCCGGGGTAGACAGGCAGGTGCGTGGCTGGGAAAAAACCAGCGACCACGCACCGGTATGGATAGAACTGAAATAACAATCCGCCTTGTATTAAAACAGGTTGTTGCGTTTAAAGAGCAGTACTCCCACAGCTGAAATAAGGAACGATACCAGCGCTATAAGCCATAACCCATTAGGGTTGCCCTGTAGGCTGTTTGGTACATTCATGCCGTAAAAACTGGCTATAAGCGTGGGTATCATAAGGATTATGGAAATGGAGGTAAGCCGTTTCATAATCACATTCAGGTTGTTAGAAATCACGCTGGCGTAGGCATCCATGGTGCCGGTAAGGATATCGCTGTATATGTTAGTAGTGTCCTGTGCCTGCCGCAGCTCTATCTCTACGTCTTCAATCAGGTCAGGGTCGTAGCCGTCGCGGTAGGCTTTTAGGTTGCGTATGCGGTAAAACAGTACTTCATTACCCTTTAGCGAAGTAATAAAATACACCAAACACTTTTCTATTTGCAGCAATGCCTGTAAGTCTTCGTTTCGAATGGATTTTTCCAGGTTATCCTCAGCGTGTTTTATAAGCAGGTTTATCTGTTTCAGGTATTTCTGGAACCATATACTGCTGGATAGCAGCAATCGAAGCACCAGCTCCATAGGCCCATTTGGTACTATGCGTTTCTTTTGCGAATACTGTATAAAATCGGCCAGCATATCGTTTTGCGTAAAGCATACTGATACAAATACATTCTCCTTAAAAATCACACCCAGTGGTGCCGTAGTGTAAGGCAGGCGCTCGTCGTTATGCTTTATGGGCATGCGGAGTATAATAAGGCACCAGCCGTCTTCCAGCTCTATGCGGGGGCGTTCGTCTATATCTTCAATGTCGTTATAAAATGCCTCGGGTACCTTTAGTTCGTCTAAAAGGTAGTTTTTTTCGGCTTCAGTTGGGTTTACGGCGCTAATCCAGATAGAGTTGTTCTTGGTTTTACATGTAGTAAGGCCGTAGTTGTCTTTGGTGTAAAAGGTAACCATTGTGCTTTTCCCTCAATAATTTAGTTACAGGGAAAAGCTGTTGCGCTATCCCTGCAGGGTTAATACTTGTATTTCCTGTCGGTATTCGTCCATGGTGGAACTAAAATTTTTTGCAAAGGTAAACAATTACAATGCCATAACATTGCATATTCCTTAAATTAAGATGTTTTTAAGGTTGTTTTGTTGTGAATGATGAGGTTTTGATGAAAGGTGAGAGGTTGCTATTGTGCAAATTGTACTGCTATCTTTTCTTTATCGTAGTCTAATATCCAGTTCTTGTGTTTGTTGTATATTCTTTCAAGAAGTTCCTTGTTGGGCGAAATAATGTCGAGTCCACAGTCATCGTACATGTTTAAGATAATATGTTTAGATGTGTTTATAAAATACACTTCGGTGTCTTCGTACCTGTTGTTAGCAAGTTGAGGTACTTTTAGTGGGTAATCGGTATGGGCTATTGCCGTGAAAATATTTTCCGCATTTAGATCTCTTGCTCTTGCTTTTATTGCTGCCAGGTTTCTGTCGGCGCCGTGAAAATATACATTTCGGATGGTGGTGTAAGCGAGATTGCTTTTTTCGAAACCGTTAATTTGTTGAAATACGTAATTTGTTGACTTGATTTTTCGCCTGGGGAGTTTACATCGCGATACTACAAGTATAACTTCATCAGAAGGCTCGAATGCGGTATTGTATATTGTGGAAGCCCTGTAGATGCATTCTTTAAAATAGGCGTCGGTGAATGTTTCTCCATGCTGGAGATCAAACCGCAGGCCAAACTCAGCATTGTAAAATAAGGGTTTATGTAGCCTTAGTTTGTGGAAGTTTGTAGCTAAAAAAGTAGCTAATTCCTGTTTTGTATTTGGTTGCATTTTTTTTGATATAAGTTCTTCACAACTGATTTAGATCACTGGTTTTGATCCATCCCGTTACCGGTTTTCTGCCGAAATAGGTGCATAGCGCCCATCCGTTTTCAAGCTTTTCAACATACAGTATGTTGCCTTTTATAACATACGCCCTGCGACGTTTGGCTTCTGAGGGAGTGTCGTAAAAATAAACTTTGTCTTTATCAGCAAAACGAATCTGGATATAATCCTGTTTTTCTAAGAGACTAAATTCCACAGGCTCATCCTTAAAATGCTGTACGTTCCAGCATCCGCCATGATCATCATTCAGTTTAATGGTTATGTTTTTGTTGTCTTGTATATAAATGTAACCCGAAATGGTATCTTTTACTTTTTCTTCGGGGTAAAAGGTAATCACCTTAGCAGTATCGGTCAGTAGTGTTCCCTCGAGATAAAAGATACACGAAAACATAGGGGTGCCGCCATCGTCTCCGGTATAGCTTTCAAAATACCCTGTTATTTTTTTGGAATCTGGATTGTATGCTACTTTCAGGTCCATATCGTAAGACCCGGAAATAAGCTTCTGGCTATAGCAAAATATAGTGGTAATAAGGCAGATTATCAGAAATGTGTTTTTCAATACGATTGGTTTATAGTTTCATCAAAAGTATGTAAAAATGTTAATAGGTTAGTTGCCATAAACTTCTTCTATACTAATATTTGTCAATAAAATAGCAGGATTTTATAAAGCGAACTTTTTGGCATATCTTTGCAGCATAATTTAGACTAAATATACGTTTTTAGGATATGATAAAAGTTTCTGATTCAGCAAAGAAGAGGGCCATCATGCTTATGGAGGATGACGGCTTTAACGCAGCTACTGATTATATAAGAGTAGGCGTAAAGAGCGGTGGATGTTCAGGTTTGTCATACGAACTTAAATTTGACAACGCGCTTAGCGAAAATGATAAAGTGTTTGAAGACAATGGCGTAAAGATAGCTGTAGATAAAAAAAGCGTACTGTACCTTGCCGGTACTACACTTGAGTTTAGCGGCGGCCTAAACGGCAAAGGCTTTGTTTTTAACAACCCGAATGCTGCAAGGACTTGTGGCTGTGGGGAAAGCTTCTCTTTGTAGTTTAAAGTTTCAGGTTTCAGGTTTAAAGTTGCCTGTGCCCTGAATATTTACAGGAGATTCATAGATTATATTACATGGTTTTTTTGGGTCTGAGTAAGTAACTTGGAACCTGAAACTTTAAACCTGAAACAAAAAAACATGAGTAAGTACACCGAAGAAGAATTAAAAATCGAACTCGAGAACAAAGAATACGAGTACGGTTTTTATACCGATATAGAAAGCGAAACCTTCCCTAACGGGCTTAACGAGGATATTATCCGCGCGCTTTCGGCTAAAAAAGAAGAGCCGCAGTGGATGACCGAGTGGCGCCTGGAGGCGTTTCGTGCATGGGAACAAATGATAGAACCGGAGTGGGCAAACGTGCGCTACGAAAAGCCTGATTTCCAGGCTATATCATACTATTCTGCACCGCTTAAAAAAGCCAAGTACGAAAGCCTTGACGAAGTAGATCCAGAGCTTCTTGAAACATTTAAGAAACTGGGTATCTCTATAGACGAGCAGAAAAAGCTTGCCGGCGTGGCGGTAGATATTGTAATGGACTCGGTATCGGTAGCCACTACATTTAAAAAGACACTGGCTGAAAAAGGCATTATTTTCTGCTCTATCAGCGAGGCAATAAAAGAACACCCTGAACTGGTTAAAAAATACATCGGCTCGGTAGTGCCGCAGAAGGATAACTTCTATGCAGCGCTAAACTCGGCTGTATTTTCAGATGGTTCATTCTGTTATATTCCTAAGGGCGTGCGCTGTCCTATGGAACTTAGTACGTATTTCCGTATTAACCAGGCAGGTACAGGCCAGTTTGAGCGTACGCTTGTAGTAGCCGACGAAGGCAGCTATGTAAGTTACCTTGAAGGCTGTACCGCACCAAGCCGCGACGAAAACCAGCTGCACGCTGCCGTAGTAGAGCTTATAGCCCTGGACAATGCCGAAATAAAATACAGCACCGTACAAAACTGGTTCCCTGGTAACAAGGACGGTAAAGGTGGTGTATTTAACTTTGTAACTAAGCGCGGTCTGTGCGAAACCAACGCAAAAATCAGTTGGACCCAGGTGGAAACCGGATCGGCAGTTACCTGGAAATACCCAAGCTGTGTACTTAAAGGGGATAACTCGGTAGGTGAGTTTTACTCTATTGCGGTGACTAATAACTTCCAGCAGGCGGACACAGGTACCAAGATGATTCACCTTGGTAAAAACACCAAGAGTACTATTATCTCTAAAGGTATCTCTGCCGGTAAGTCGCAAAACAGCTACCGTGGTCTTGTACAGATAGGAAGCCGTGCCGAAAACGCGCGTAACTTCTCTCAGTGTGATTCGCTTCTTATGGGCAACAACTGTGGTGCACACACGTTCCCGTACATTGAGTCGAAAAACACCACCGCTAAGATAGAGCACGAAGCTACGACCAGTAAAATTGGTGAAGACCAGGTGTTTTACTGCAACCAGCGCGGTATCCCTACAGAAAAGGCGATTGCCCTTATTGTAAACGGCTTTAGTAAAGACGTACTGAACAAGCTGCCAATGGAGTTTGCTGTAGAAGCGCAGAAGCTTTTAGAGATAAGCCTTGAGGGAAGTGTGGGGTAAATAATTTGTTTCAGGTTTCAGGTTTCAAGTTATTTGAAAGTTGGCCCTGGCATCGTTTCGATTTAAAAATAGTAATTAAATATAATTGGGTGGATGTTAAAGGTGCGAGTAAGTAACCTGAAACCTGAAACCTGAAACTTTAAAGCAATGCTAAGTATAAAAAACCTGCACGCGAAGGTAGAAGACAAAGACATATTAAAAGGTATTAACCTTGAGGTTAAGGCCGGTGAGGTACATGCTATTATGGGGCCAAACGGTTCTGGTAAAAGTACGCTTTCATCGGTTATTGCCGGTAATGAAAACTATGAGGTAACCGACGGTGAAATCATCCTTGAAGGTGAAGACATAGGCGAACTAGCCCCTGAGGAGCGTGCACACAAAGGTGTGTTCCTTTCGTTTCAGTATCCTGTAGAGATACCGGGCGTATCGGTAACTAACTTTATGAAAACCGCCATAAACGAAACCCGTAAGGCTAACGGCCAGGATGAAATGCCTGCAAACGAAATGCTGAAGCTTATCCGCGAGAAAAGCGAACTGCTGGAAATAGACCGCAAGTTCCTTTCGCGCTCGCTAAACGAAGGTTTTTCGGGTGGTGAAAAGAAGCGTAACGAAATCTTCCAGATGGCTATGCTTGAACCAAAAGTTGCTATCCTTGACGAAACCGACTCAGGTCTTGACATCGATGCGCTTCGTATTGTGGCAAACGGTGTAAACAAACTGCGCAGCAAAGACAACGCGGTTATTGTTATTACCCACTATCAGCGTCTTCTCGATTATATTGTACCTGATTACGTACACGTACTGTACAAAGGTAAAATTGTAAAATCAGGCGGTAAAGAACTTGCCCTGGAGCTTGAAGAAAAAGGCTACGACTGGATTAAAGCGGAGAATTAATTTAGTTTAAGGTTTCAAGTTTCATGTTGTTTTTAAAGTTCATTACGTAAATATGGCTACAATACAACGCTTTGAAGATTTAGAAATATGGAAAGAAGCACGCAGGCTTGCGGCTGAGATTCATACCATAAGTATTGAAACCCCATTAAATAGTGATTTCGGACTAAAAAGCCAGATTAAACGTGCCTCAGGTTCGGTAATGGATAATATTGCCGAAGGATTTGAAAGAGACGGTAACCTTGAGTTCTGGCAATTTCTTTCCATAGCAAAAGGTTCGGCAGGAGAAACCCGATCTCAGTTATACAGGCTGATGGATTGCGGATATATTTCTACCGAAAAATTTGAAGTCCTGAAAGGCGACTATGAAAAATTAAGCGGTAAGATTAATAATTTTATCGTTTACCTAAATAAGAAAGATTACAAGGGTAATAAATTTCAGTAATGACTGATGTGGTTTAAGGAGGTTCGAGTAAGCAACCTGAAACTTTAAACCTGAAACCTGAAACTATAAAGATGGATCTTAAAGAAAAACTATTATCGTCTTTTATGGCGTTTGAGGAACGTGTAGATGTAACCCACAGCCTGCACGACATCCGTACCGAAGCCATTAAGAATTTTGAGGCTAAGGGCTTCCCCACAAAAAAAGAGGAGGCGTGGAAATATACATCGCTAAACGCGGTGCTTAAGCACGATTTTACCGTGTTCCCTAAGAGCGAAGCAGCTCTTAACTATGCCGACGTAAAAAAATACTTCCTGCACCAGATAGATACCTACAAACTGGTGTTTATAGATGGCGCTTTCAGTTCGTTCCTAAGCAGCACTACCCACGATGGGATAGATGTATGCCTTATGAGCAGCGCGCTGACCAAGCCAAAGTACAAGGAGGTTATAGATACCTATTTTAATAAAATAGCCAGTAAAGACGAAACGCTTACATCGCTAAACACGGCGTTTGCCAGCGAAGGCGCTTTCATCAACATACCAAAAGGCAAAGTGGCCGATAAGCCTATCGAAATCATGTACCTGAGCACCGGCAGCGAAGCCGCACTTATGGTACAGCCGCGTAACCTGGTTATTGTAGGCGAAAACGCACAGGTGCAAATCATAGAGCGCCACCAGAGCCTTAACGGCAATCCGGTGCTTACAAACAGTGTTACCGAAATCTTTGCCCAGGAGTATGCTAATGTAGATTACTACAAGATTCAGAATGATGAGCAATCGGCAAACCTGGTAGACAATACCTACATAGCCCAAAAACGCAACAGCAACGCTTCTGTGCATACTTTTTCGTTTGGCGGCAATATTACCCGTAACAACCTGAATTTTTATCACCAGGGCGAGCGTATAGAGAGCACGCTTAAAGGTATTACCATTATAGGCGACAAACAGCACGTAGACCACTACACACTGGTACACCACGCTGAGCCAAACTGCGAAAGCCACCAAAACTACAAAGGTATCTTTGACGGTAACGCTACAGGTGTATTTAACGGTAAGATATACGTGGAGCGCGAGGCCCAAAAGACTGATGCATTCCAGCAGAATAACAACATACTGATTAGTGAAAAGGCTACCATAAATGCCAAGCCTCAGCTTGAAATTTTTGCCGATGACGTTAAATGTTCGCACGGTTGTACCATAGGCCAGCTGGATGACGACGCGTTATTCTACCTGCGCAGCCGTGGTATTCCGGTTAAAGAAGCTAAGGCATTGCTTATGTACGCGTTTAGCAACGAAGCCATAGACAGCATCCGCATACCGGAACTTAAACAGCGCATCACCAAACTCATTGCTACCAAACTGGGTGTAAGCATGGGATTTGATCTATAAGAATTTATCCGTTTTAAATAGTTAAAGACTGCCTCTCGGGGCAGTTTTTTTTGTTTTTATTGAGCCGCGAATTACACGAATGGTACAAATTCTCTAATAGGAATTGTAATGTGAAATCAATTAGTGAAAATTCGTGGCTAAACAAAAAAATCCCGCCGAAGCGGGATTCACCAAAAAAAACATAATAACCGGAACCCTCATATATAAATAGAGAGAGTACCTGCCGGTACTATTTCATTTGAGTTGTTAATCGCCCGGAATTAGGGTTATCGTTGCAGAACAATATATTTACCTACAGTAATTGTCCTGATGTGTTGAAACAGAGATGACACGACTCTGATACAAAAGAACCGTGTAGGAATTAGAAACAATTTAAAACGGGGTTAAAAGTGTATTAGAAATTACGTTAGAATTTCTAATGCTTAGTGTTTTTGCCTGCTGAATAATATGCTCACCTCAGTGCCTTTTCCGGGTTCGCTTTGCACCTTCATGTCGCCGTTGTGCATTTTTATAATGCGCATGGCCATAGGCAGGCCTAATCCATAGCCTGTATATTTAGAAGCTTCCTTGCCCCTGAAAAAGGGTTCGTACAGGTGTGGCAGGTCTTCGGCAGGAATACCGATACCTATATCGCTCACGTTTATTTTAATTCCCTTTTCATCTGCCGAGAGGGTTACAAATACGTTGTGGTTATCGCTATATTTTATACCGTTTATAATAATGTTACCCAATGCCAGTTCCAGCAACGGGCGGTTGCAGGACAGGGTGAGTTGCGATTCGTCTTCGGGCATGCCGTCCATGCGCAGGGTTACCCGGTTACCCGGATGGGTTTTATCCAGCCCGCTCATTACCTCCATAAGCAGTTCGTCCATACGTACGGTTTCCATAACCTGCTTGTTGCCGTCGTAGCCCGTTTGGGTCAGTTTCAGCATACTCTCCGTAAGGTTGCCCAGCCTTGATGCCTGCTTGTGTATGTTTTGCAGGACTTCCTCATATTCGGCGGTGTCACGTTCCTTCAATAGGGCAATTTCACTTTCGGCAATTATGGTGGCTATAGGCGTTTTCAGCTCATGCGATGCATTGTTTATAAAATTCCCCTGCAACTCAAAACTCGTTTGCAGGCGGTTTAGCATACTGTTAAACGTTTGGGTCAGGTCGTATATGGCATCGTTTTCATCGGCATCGGGCATGGGCAGGCGGCTGTGCAGGTTGCTGGCGCTTATGCGTTTTACTTCCTTGGTAATGGTTGCAACCGGATTGATAACACGGCGCGCTAAAAACCGCCCAAACAGGTACGCCAGCAGCATAAAGCCTATTCCGCCAAACAGCAGTATGCGCGTTACATACACGGTGGTACGTGTGCCCCTTATGTCGCGGGCGCCTACAATAACCATGTATTTTATACCCCTTTCGTCAAAAATCTGGGCATAATGGTAGTAGCCCTGGTACTGGGTATAGCTGCTGCCGTTTTTCATTACCTCGTCATAAAATTCATGGGGCAGGTGCAGGGCAGTATTATAGTCAAACGAACTGGGGCCGTTTATTTTTAGTACATAATCGCTTTCTTCTATCAGTTCCTCAAGGCCGTTTTTTTTCAGGTTACGGTAGTACTCCGCTTTTTTTGGGTCGTGCTGGTAGTGAATGGAAGATACAATTTTGGCACGGTCTACCAGTCGTTGTACAAAGTAGTACTCATTGTTAAACCTAAACAGGAAAAACACCATAACACACAGCAATAGTGTACTAATGCCACTAAGGGCAATGTAAGTAAGGGTGATTTTCTTTTTAATTTCCATGTGGTTATGTCTTCAGTACGTAGCCCAGGCCTTTTATGGTATGTATCAGTTTCAGGTCGAAGGGCTTGTCTATTTTATTGCGCAGGTAATTTATGTACACATCTACCACATTGGTATTCATGTCAAAATTAATGTTCCACACATTGTCCAGTATTTTTTCACGACTCAATATTGTTCCCTGGTTTTTGGCAAGGTAATTCAGCAGGCGGAACTCCTTTGCGGTAAGGTTTATGGGTTGCCCGTCGCGTTGCACTGATTTGGTACGGCGGTCTATTTCCAAGTCGGCTATTATAATGCGTTCGGCAGGTTTAGGTTCCTGCGATGCACGGCGTGCCAAGGCGTTAATGCGCGCTTCAAGCTCGGTAAACTTAAAAGGCTTTGCCATATAATCATCCGCCCCCGAATTTAGCCCCATAACTATGTTGTCGCTGCTGTTTAGCGCAGTAAGCATCAGTATGGGTACGTTATTGCCTTCAGCCCGCAGGCGTCGGCAAATTTCTATACCGTTAATGTCGGGCAGCATCACATCCAGCACCACTACATCATAGGTATTGGTTTTAAGCATTTGCAGTGCCGTAGCCCCATCCAGGGCGGCGCTTACATCGTGGTTGCTTTCCGATAGCCCTTTGCGTACTACCGACAGCAGTTGGGGTTCGTCTTCTACTAACAGGATTTTCATACCGGGCAAAATACCGAATTATTTTATTAATTGCCTTTAAAAGGTCGTAACATTTTTAAAAATGGCACTACTAATATAGCAAAACACCTAAACATGAAAAAATCAGCCATTATTATTGTGCTCCTGTTAGCATTCTTTTTTATATATCTGGGCATGCCGGTAATAAGCTTCGGCTTCCTGAAGCTGCCGTTCTTTATCCTGGTGCTGTTACTGGTATTGCTGGTAACTACATCGGGTGCTGAAACCTCGGGCAAAAAAGTAACCGTAAAACCGTCTAAAATAATGCGCCCGCTGCTGTTTACTATGGCGGGGGTGTTTGCCTATATACTTATCTCTGCATTAATCAGTGCGCCCATGTTTCGTAGTGGCGACTACCGTGCGCTTATTGGCACCATAAAAAACGGTACCGATATGCACCACCACATTACTCCGCTGGATATAGATAATGTGCGTGTGGTAGACCAGGATCTTGCCTACCTGCTGGGCGAAAAAATACTGGGCAGCGAACCTGCACTGGGTAGCAAGGCTACGTTGGGCACCTTTAGCATACAAAAGGTAAACGGCCAGTTGTACTGGGTTGCTCCGCTGTTGCACTCGGGATTTTTTAAGTGGGCCAATAACCGCGAGGGAACCCCGGGTTATGTGATGGTTTCGGCGACCAATGAGCGCGACGTGAAGCTGGTAGAGAAAGTGAACGGTAAAGGCATCAACATAAAATACCAGCCAGGATCGTTCTTTTTTGAAGACCTGGAACGTTACCTGTATTTTCATGGCTATGCTACTACAGGCCTTGCCGATTATACCTTTGAGGTGGATGACGAGGGCAACCCGTTTTGGGTAGTGACCAAGTTTAAAAAACAGGTGGGCGTATCGGGTGACGATGCCATTGGAATAGTAGTGGTAGATGCCACAACCGGTAAAATCACTGAGCACCCTGTAAACGATATCCCGGCATGGGTAGACCGTGTGCAGCCACAAGAGTTTGTAGAAGAGCAGCTGAACGACTGGGGCGAATACGTGCGTGGCTACTGGAACTTTAGCGGCGAAGGTAAGCTGCAGATTACCGAAGACATGACGCTCGTATACGGCGAAAATAACAAATCGTACTGGTATACCGGGCTTAGCTCAGTGGGTAAGGAAGAGTCTGCTGTGGGCTTTGTACTGGTAGATACTAAAACCAAAGAAGCTACGTACTATAACCAAAGCGGTGCTACCGAATATGCGGCGCAACAATCAGCTGAAGGTAAGGTGCAGGAAAAGGGGTACAGGGCTTCTATGCCGGTGCCGTATAACATAAACAATATTCCTACGTATGTAATGACGCTTAAAGACGATGGCGGCCTTGTAAAAATGTATGCTATGGTTTCTATAGCCGACTATACCATAGTGGGTGTGGGTAATACCATGCAGGAAACCCTTATGGCATATAAAAACGTATACAATATGGCCGATAACCGTATTAATCCCGCTCAGGCTACCCCTAAGGAAGCGGTAAAATCAGTGGTGGAGCGTATACACAGTGATATAAAAAATGGTAACAGTTTTTATTACTTTACCCTTCCGGGTGATAAGCGCATCTTTATCGGCTCATCTCAAATATCAAACGAGCTGCCGGTAACCCAGGCGGGCGACAGCATCAGCATATCATTTGACAACGATTCTGAAAAAGTGATTAACGTTTCGGCGTTCCGAAACCTTTCATTGCAGGCAAAGAAATAAGAGAAAAACAAATACAATTATAGCAGCGCTGCTACTGTACATTTTGTGTGTGCAGGGCAGCGTTCTTTTTTTCGTATTGATTAATGATGATGTCAAAGTACTGGATGTTGTACATGGGCATCATGGTATAGAAGAATTTTTCGCGGGCTTCATGGCCTTGCGGCAGTTGCACGTGGTGCAGGTCTTTTTCAAGTATTTTCCAGATGAGTTCGGTGCAAAACAGCTCGTGGTCGTCGTCTATTGTGCCTTTGTGATCAAAGGGAATACCTTTAGCAAGGTAGGCATCGGCAAGGAGGCCTATTTTGCAGCCCAGTGCAGTATCACAATTTTTAGTACGGGTAATGATGATTTTATCGGGAGCCGAATATTTCAGGAAGGTATCCAGCGGCTGCATTTGCACCCCGTCTATTTCCGATACATCAGACGATAACGAGTGGATAACCTGCCAGTGGTTGTTTCGCTTTACCAGTATGCCGGCATGGGTAACGTCTATGGGGCCTGTATTAAGGTCGGACGCTACATAGTCGCTAAAAAATCCGAAACCACGCCTTAGTATAAAATCGCCTTCCTGTAGCTTTTGCATATCGGCAGCGGTAAGCCGGGTGGCATTGCGGTAATGCTGTACGGCATGCACTTCAGACAGGTGATCGGCATAAAAAAAGCCCCGGTAAAGGGCTACTAATAATAAAATAACCACTGCCGTAAGCATGAATGTTTTTTTCAGGCGGGCAGTGGTTTTTATTTTCATGGTGTAATCTTACAGATTATTCTGCCGGTGCAGCTACAGTGTCAGCAGGTACAGCAGTAGTGTCAGCCGCAGCAGGAGCCGCAGGAGCGCCGGCACCCGGAGCACCTTCTTTGTTCTTGTCTTCTTTATTGATGGTTACTTTCCAGTCATCGCCTACTTTTTTAAGTGAAAGCGTCTTTTCGTCTGTACCCTCAGCATCTTTACCGCTAAGTTTATACTTTACAGTAGCAATAGAGTCTTTAACTTCAGAAGAAACAATTTCTACTTTAATGTCTTTCTTTTTAGCTTCTTCTTTTTTCTCAGGTGTCATCATGCCACCTACCATGCCTAACATTTGGCCGGTTTGCTCGTCAGCATATTTCTTAGCTTCTTCAAATTCGCCTTTGTTTGTTGCTTCAATGAATTTTTTAGCTACAGCTTCAGGTCCGTTTTCGTTACCACATGAAACCAAAAGTCCAAGTGATAAAAATGCAAATACTGCAATAATTTTTTTCATACTAATCGTGGTTGTTAAATTTTTGTAAAGATAAATTTTTGATTTCACAAAACAACCCTTTAAAACAATATTTTCTGTATCAGCGGTGTCCTTACCCTTTGCCCATATGTTTGGGAGGTTTGGCCATAGGTGCTTGAGTAGCTCCGTTGCTTTCCTTGCCGCCGGTTACCTTCCAGGTATCACCCTTTTTTATAAGTTTTATGGTTTTTATGCCATTGTCCTTGTCGTTAATTTTCAAGTCTACTTTTACGGTGGCTATGCTGTCTTTTACTTCAGATGAAAGCACGGTAACATCTACTTCCTGTGCCGAAAGTTCTTTCTTTTTCAGTTCGGGGATAAACTGGTCTATCATGCCCAGCATTTTTGATGTAGGTTCATCGGCATACTGCTGTGCCTCGTTGTATTCTCCTTTATTTGTAGCCTCTACAAACTCTTCAGCTACATCCTCAGGGCCATCGGCACACGAAACCAGCAACAACATTAAAGCACATGCGGGGATACAGTTTGAAATTTTCATTAAATGGAGTTGATTTAGGTTTTACAAAATTAACGGATTCTATTTATTAAAATTGTTAAGGTTGTAAAATATATTATAGCAAAAATCCCGCATTTACGCGGGATTTCGTTATATTATTATGCATGCCTCCTATGCTTCGGTAACACTAACCAGTGCGGCGGCAGCTTTAGCTTTCTCTACAATTTCGGTTACCGGGGTTTGTAGTGAGTCGCTTACCAGTGCTACGCCCATACGACGGTATGGCCTTGTGGTAGGCTTGCCAAACAGCCTGAAATCGGTTTTTGGCAATGCTGCTATTTTTTCCACACCTGTAAATACCGGCGTTCCCGTACCCGACGCAAGGATAACTGCGCTGGCTCCGGCTTTTTCAAGTGTTATTTCGGCTATAGGAAGACTAAGTATGGCGCGTAGGTGCAGTTCAAACTCGCTAAAGTTTTGCGTACCGGCAAGGGTTACCATGCCTGTGTCGTGTGGCCTTGGCGAAAGCTCGCTAAAGTACACGCCTTCATCTGCCAGGAAAAACTCTACCCCAAAGATACCTGCGCCGCCAAGGGCTTCAGTAACCTTACGGGCCATATCCTGGGCTTCGGCTATGTCTTTATCGCTTACGTGTGCAGGCTGCCAGCTTTCCTGGTAGTCGCCGCGTTCCTGCCTGTGGCCTATAGGCGCACAGAATAGGGTAGGGCCCATATTTTGTGTAACGGTAAGCAGGGTAATTTCGCTGTTGAAGTTTACAAACGCTTCAACAATAACCTCTACCACATCGCCACGGCTGCCTTCTACTGCATATTTCCATGCTTTTTCTATATCGGTTGCTGTTTTTATGGTGCTTTGCCCTTTGCCACTGCTGGACATTAGCGGTTTTACAACACACGGCATACCCACGGCTTCTACTGCTTTTTGCAGTTCTTCAGCCGATGTGGCATAACGGTAATTAGCGGTGCGCAGGCCCAGGTCTTTAGCAGCAAGGTCGCGTATGGCCTTACGGTTCATGGTAAAGTTAGCCGCCTTGGCACTCGGCACTACGGTAATGCCCTGTTTTTCGTAATCGTAAAAACGCTCAGTGCGTATGGCTTCAATTTCAGGGACTATAAAATCAGGTTGGTGCTTGGCTACAATGGCATCCAGTGCAGTACCGTCCAGCATGTTTATTACCTCAAATCCGTGGGCTACCTGCATGGCAGGAGCGTTTTCGTAACTGTCTACGGCTATAACGGTTTGGCCAAGGCGCTGTGCGGCAATTACAAATTCTTTACCCAGCTCACCCGAACCTAATAATAGTATCTTTTTTTGCATATAGAAGCCCCCTAACCCCCAATGGGGGGAACTGCCGGAGGTGAGCAGTGTTATGTTGTTTATTGTATAATGCAAAGGTAAATAAATTAGGCAAAATGGATGTGCCTTGTTTTGGTGTCCGCTCCTTTAAGGGTAGGCATGAAAAAATCCCGCCATTGACGGGATTCACTATCTAAATTTTTGGTTTCTTATCAGAATCAATCTTTAAAACACACCGGAATGATTTCACCCTTAGCCAGGCAGTAGCGCTCTACATCCTGAGGGTTCAGTGTTTTGGTGTAGTCTGCTTCTTCCACACGGAAACCAATGCTGCGCAGCTTATTAAAATAATCGCGGCCGTATACCCTTACGTGATCATATTGCCCGAAGATGCGCGCGCGCTCCTTAGGGTCGGTAATGCTGTCGTCTTCAAACGTGGTTTCGCGGCTCAGGTCCTGAGGAATTTGCAGTATGGCCATGCCACCCGGTTTCAGTACGCGGTACAGCTCCTGCATCGCTTTGGTGTCATCGGGTATGTGCTCCAGTACGTGGTTGCACAGTATAATGTCGTACTCGTTGTCTTTAAACGGCAGGTTACAAATATCGGCCTTTACATCTGCAAGGGGAGAGTAGAGGTCGGTAGTAGTGTAATCCAGGTTTTTCATACCACGAAAAAGCTTATAAAAAGCCTGTTCCGGCGCAAAGTGCAATACCTTGTGCGGCGCCGTAAAAAAGTCGGTTTCGTTTTTCAGGTACAGCCAAAGCAGCCTGTGGCGCTCCAGCGACAGTGTGCTTGGCGATAGTACATTGTTTCGCTGATGCCCGTACCCGTAAGGTAAAAAGCTGCGGAAACTACGCCCGTCTATAGGGTCATTGTATGTGCTGCCTTTAAGGCTTAATGCCAATACCGGACGTGCTACATAGCTTAAGCGTATAAGCAGAGGGCGCGGTATGGTGTTTAGTATGAGTTTAAATATCTTTTTCATTTGTTTGTACAGTAACACAGAGATGCACAGAGTGAGCTCAGAGATACACAGAGTTTTTAAAAATATAGATTACCATCCTGCGGATGGGAGTTCTCTGAAGGGTGGTGGATGATACGCTTAATACCGTTCTTTAATATCTTAGTGTGAAAATTTATTAATAGTCCTAATGGGTAATTACCCAGTTTAAGATAAGTTAATAGTTGGGCCTGATGTATATCAGTAAGTTCTTCAACAGATTTTAATTCAACTACTACTTTTCCTTCAACTAACAAATCTAGTCGATAACCCTGATTTAGTACAATTCCTTTGTAATTTACAGGTAGTAACTTTTCTTTTTCGACTTTTAAATTCAGGAGAGACAGTTCGTAAGCAAGGCAATCCCGGTATGCAGATTCTAAAAGTCCCGGTCCGAGATTACGATGGACTTCAATGGCAGCACCGATTATTTTATGTGTCAATTGATTTATTTCCATTATGTTTTCTCAATTTTCTATGACCGCCTGCTTAGAAAGCAGGTGCCCTATCGGCACATTTCGTATAGCTCTGTTATCTTTAACCGAAGGTTAACTCAGAAAATCTTTGCGTATCTCTGAGCTCACTCTGTGCATCTCTGTGTTACTTTTGAAGTCTAAAAGATGGTCTTAAATATTTGATTACACCGTCAGCGGCACTTTCCTGAATTCCTCTTCCTCGTTACTCTCAATACCCAGTGCCTTGTATATGTATTTAAAGGTGCTCAACAGTTCAGGCTTACCGTCTACAAGAGCCACATCGTGTTCAAAGTGGGCGCTTGGCTTACCGTCGCGGGTTACAATCGTCCAGCCGTCTTTAAGGTATTTAATGTTTTTGGTACCCATGTTAATCATAGGCTCTATAGCTACAACCATACCTTCTACAAACAGCTTACCGCGTCCGCGTTTACCATAGTTAGGCATGTTAGGTTCTTCGTGCATTTTTTTACCAAGGCCGTGGCCTACCAGTTCGCGTACCACGCCGTAGCCCTGGGCTTCGGTGAATTTTTGTATGGCGTTACCTACGTCTTCCACGCGGTTGCCTATTTTAAATTCGCGTATGCCTACATAAAGGCTCTCTTTGGTAATATCAAGGAGTTTTTTAGTGTCGGGGTTTATTTCGCCTACTTCAAAAGTATAGGCATGGTCGCCGTAATAACCGTTCATAAACGTACCACAGTCTACCGATACTATATCGCCTTCTTCAATAGGGCGGTTAGTAGGCAGGCCGTGTACCACCTGGTCGTTTACGCTGGTTAGCAGTGTGCTTGGGCAGCCATAAAGGCCTTTAAATCCGGGTAGTGCGCCATTGTCGCGTATGTATTCTTCGGCTATGGCATCCAGTTGCAGGGTAGTAACGCCGGGCTTTATTTCTGTAGCCAGCATACCCAGTGTTTTACTTACCAGCAGCGCGCTTTCGCGCATTATCTCTATTTCCTCGCGGGTTTTAGGTATAATCATGTTTCGTATAAATCAGGCTGCAAAAGTAACTAATTTCTACTACTTTAATCAGGATTAGCCAGGATTTTAAACAAGTCGGCCTTGCTGAAGAAATAACGGTTTTCCAGCGCAATCTGTTGCAGGCGTGCGCTTATAAGGTTGTTTTCGCGCGTGTTTATCAGGAAAAATGAGCTTTCGCCAAATGAAAACAAACGTTCTTCCGATTTCAGCATGGTGCTGTAGTCGTTTACCAGCCCGCTTATTACCTCGCGCTGTTCGGCTATGGCGGTAATCTCAGCCTGTTGCGAATCGATTTTGTTTTTCAGTTGCAGGCGTTCCTGGTGCAGTTGCAGCGATGCATCCTGTATTTTAATTTTAGCAAGCTTCAGCGCACCACGCTCCTTACGCAGAAGGATAGGGAAACTAAAGTTTACCGCAAGCTTATAGTCCTCAAAACGGAACTGGTCTACATACGACGGTTCCGAAATATAATGGTAACCCACATTCAGTTTGGGTAACAGCATATTCGCTTTTAGCTTACGCTCCACATCCAGCATCGAAATTTTAGTTTCCATAGCCTGTATCTTCGGGTGGTTTGCCAAAATGCTGTCTGTTTGTGTAAAGGCAGTCGCATTAAGCGACTCGTCTATGGTACCTGTAAGGTTGTCCTGGGGTACCAGGGTTTCCGATATCTCTACCGGCACATCCTCAATCCACAGATAGTTAGAAAGTTCCAGGCGTGCCTTGGTCAGTTTCAGTTTGGCATCCACCAGGCTCAGGCGGCGGCTTTTTATGGTAATGCCCGATTCCACGCTGTCTATCGCAGGCTTATCTCCCTGTTCTATCAGTTTCAGGATGCCTTTATAACGGGTTTGCGAATACTCAAGATAATCGGCATACATTTTTGCTTCTTTATAGGCTTTCAGCCAGTTGAAGTACGCCGCCGAAGCATCGTATAGTACCGCAACCGCCTGTAGCTTCCTTTCGGCTACGCTAAGGCGCTGCTGCAATTTAGCCGAACGCACATCTGCCATACGCTGGTTAATAAATAGTCCCTGCCCGATAGGCACAGTAATACCCAACGAGGTTAGCCCTGCGTTTGGCAACGTATTCTGAGGGTTGAGGTATACACCCTCACTGTTATCAAACGCAGCTTTTATTTCAATGCCGTACCAGGTAGGTATTTTAAAGCTGCTGCTCAGCAGGGAGTAGTATTCATAATCCTTAAAGCGCTTAGTGTCGTAGTCTACCTCAATCTTTGGGTCGAAGCCCCCACGTGCCTGTAGCAGTGCTGCCTGTGCCTTGCTCAGCTCCAGGTTGGCACGCTTCAGCACCGGGTGGTATTTTTTTACATACCCCAGGTACTCGTCAAAAGTAAGGATGTCTTTATCCAACTTCTGTGCGTGCGCCACAATGCCAAACAGCAGCAGTGCCAAAAGGGTAGTTATATTCTTTAATTTTTGCATACGTTGTTGCTTACTTTTTATCTTTTGCTTTATCCTTTGCGGCTGAAGCATCTTTTGGTAAATAATAATTCGGCGGGAAACCATTCAGGGTTCGCCATATTTCGTACCATACCGGTACCGTATTTAGCAGGGCTACGGTTTGTGCGCCTGCGCCTATGCTTAGTTCCTTAGGCCACGGGTGTTCGTCTTTATCGGGTGCTACCAGTATGCGGTATTTGCCATTAGGGCTAATAAAGTTTTCTATAGCCACCACGCGTCCGCCAAAGGTACCGTAGCTAATACCCGGCCATCCGCTGAATACTATGGTAGGCCATCCGTCAAACCATACCCTGATTTTTTCGCCGCGGTGTATAAGCGGCAAGTCTACCGGGTCTACGTAGGTTTCTACAGCAATTTCATAGCCCGCAGGCATAATGCTTACTATAGAGGTGCCTTCTTTAATGGTTTCGCCAAGGCCCGCCTGTATGGCTTTGTTTACATAGCCGCTTTGCGGGGCTTTTATGTAGTAAAGCCCATTTCTTATGCTGTAGTTAACGTACTGGTTTTGCAGCTTGTTTACCTGTGCTTCGGTGTCGTACTGGCTGCTAAGAGCGGTGTACTTGTCGCTGTTTGCCTTAGATATTTTTTCGGCATACTCAGCAGAAAGCCTGTTTATTTCTACCCGTGCGTTTATGTAGTCGTTCTTTGCGCTAAGCAATTTGTTTTCCTGCGTAATGATCTTTGCTTCCGATTCCTGTAGCTTCAGGCGTTTTTCTTCTACATCGGTAAGCGGTTTCAGGCCTTCCTTATTCAGGTTTACGGCACGGTTAAACTGTGTTTGCGCAATGCGAAGCTGGGTACGCACGGCCTCAAGGTCCATACTGTCGCTTTTTACTTTAAGCAACGATTGCTTTAGTTTGTTTTCGGCCTGTTCGCGCTTTAGCTTCTGTTCTTTTTGCAGTGAGCCTATCTGGGTTTCCAGAGCCTCTACCTTACCACCGTACGATTCCAGTGCCATGCGTTTGGCATTTACCTGGTCGCCGGTGTTTTGTACCAGGTTAGGGTCCAGGTAATCTTCTTTAATCTCCGATATGAAAAGTATGGTGTCTCCCTTATTTACAAAGTCGCCCTCCTTTACGTACCATTTTTCTATACGGCCGCCTATAACGCTGTGTATGGTTTGCGGACGCTGGTCGGGTTTCAGGGTGGTAACGTTACCGCCGCCTTTAATGTTCTGCGTCCATGGCAGGAATACAATTACCACCAGCATGATGCAAAAGGCGATGATTATCCTTTTTAGTGTTTTATAGTGTGGCCTGTTGTTCAGCTCGTTTACGGTTTTAAAACGTGAGCCGTCAAACGGAATAGCGTTTTTTTCTGTTATGTTCAGCATGCCCTTATAGTTTTATATCGTTTACAATAGCTCCTTTTTCCATTTCAATAAGCCTGTCGCAGCGTTGCTTCCAGTAATCGTTTACAGACGAAACTATTACAGTCCAGTCGTGTGAAGGGTCAAATAAAAAGTCAATTATCTCATGTGCGCTCTGGCTGTCCATACTTTCGGTAGGGTCTTCCAGGAACAGTATTTTCGGTTTGCCGGCTATGGCGCGTGCCAGCATTATTTTGCGGCATACCGATGCGGTTAGCTGCCTGCCGTCGGGGTGTATTGCGGTATCAAGGCCTTTTGGTAAATCCTTTATAAAGCGTGTAAGCCCCATTTTTTCTACGGCCCATTTTATATCGGTATCGGTAATGGTAGGGTCGTTAAACTTCAGGTTTTCCAGTAATGTTCCGTGAAACGGCGTTTCGCCCTGAAGCACTATGCCGGTGAGCGAACGGTACTGGTCAGTGTCTATTTTATTATAGTTGCTGTTGTTTACATGGAAAATACCCGATGTAGGGTGCATGTACCCGCTAAGGATGCGCAGCAGTGTGGTTTTACCCGAACCGTTACGGCCACTTACAAATACCTTTTCGCGAGGGGTGATTTTTACGCTCACTTTTTTCAGAGCGTCTTTTTCGCCGTCAGGGTAGCGGAAGGTAACTTCATCGGTATCCAGTGTCAGTCCGTGCGTACTGTCTATAGGTTGCGAAGTTGTAGGCTGGTCTACCTCAAGGTCGCTTACCTGGCCTATTTTTTCTACAGCCGTAAGTACATCATACAATGTTTCCAGGCCGGTTATGGTTTTTTCTATCGAATTCAATACCAGTAGTATGATGATTTCGGCAGCCACAAACTGACCGATATTCATCTGTTGGCTCAGCACCAGGAAACCGCCGACAGACAACAATCCGGCAGTAATAAGCACCTTAAATACAATAAGCTGGGTAAATTGCCTTTTTATCACACCAAAGTGTTTTTCCCTGAAGCCTACGTAGTCGCCTACCAGGTGGTCGTTTTTGTCAAGGGCGTAGTCCATACCGTCCTTGCGCTTAAAGCTGTTGCGGTTACGGGCTATTTCCTGAAGCCAGTACGCCTGCTTGTACTTGTATTTAGACTCCTTCATGCTGGTATCTACACCTTCGTCATACGAAAAACGCAGTATGGCGTAAAGCAACCCAAGCAATAGTATGCCAAAGATGATGAACACTGTGTGGTATAATGACAGGAGTATGATACCCAGTATGATTTGAAGCAATGCTGTTGAGAAATCCAGCAGCAGTTTTGATGTTCCTTTTTGTATGGTGAGGGTGTCAAAAAAGCGGTTTGCCAGTTCCGGCGCGTAGTGGTTGTGCATACCTTTAAAGCTAATCTTCGGCATACGGTAGGCAAACTCAAACGACGAGCGCACGAATATTTTTTGTTGCAGGTTCTCAGTAATGCGCAGCTGCATAAGCGATAGTATGCCTACAAATGCCACGCCTACCGTAACCAGTACCACCAGCACTATCCACGATACGCTTACCTGCCCGCCTTGTATAAAATTAATAATGGCCTGTATGCCCAGTGGCAGCGACAGGCTTATAAGCCCCGCAAAAGCTGCGTAGAAGATGATTTGGTATACATCTTTCTTGTCCAGTTTCAGCAGGTTGTAGTATCTTTTTAATGGGGTCATATCCTTTGTCTAAATATATTATTGGTTAACATTAGGTACGTTTGCATTGCCTTATGAACTACCCGGAAATTTTTCCGGAAAATGCATCAGTCATGATGATTATCATGTTTTGCGGCGTACACCTTATTTAATTTTGCATAGATAAACAAAGATTATTCCACGAGGGCTGTTTCAAAATTAGAATACCATTAGAATTGCATTAGAATTTATTTAGATTTATAGTTGTAGTTGTGTAAACCCGCAGGTATTGGGTGAATCCTGCGGGTTTTCCTTTTTTTAAGCTCCACCCAAACCCTCACCAAAAGGGAGGGAGCAGCTTCACTCATAAATATTTATGCCATAAAAAAACCGCCACACATTCGTGCAGCGGCTGTATTTTGGCTCAGCGGCTAAGAAACTCAGCAGCTCAGTGGCTTTTTAAACAAGTGCATGCCTTGTCATGGCAGCAGGTTGCTCTATGCCCATCAGCTTAAGGATGGTAGGAGCTATATCGCCCAGCACACCGTCGTGTACTTCTTTAATATCATTATCTACCACAATAAACGGAACCGGGTTAGTGGTGTGCGCCGTGTTAGGGCTACCGTCTGGGTTTATCATGGTTTCGCAGTTACCGTGGTCGGCTATTACAAGGGTAGTGTAGCCGTTAGCCAGGGCGGCCTCAATAACGCCTTTGGCACATTCGTCTACAGCCTCACAAGCTTTAACCGCAGCTTCAAATACGCCTGTGTGGCCCACCATGTCGCCATTGGCAAAGTTAAGGCATACAAAATCCACCTCACCTTTTTGCAGTTCAGGAACCAGCGCATCCTTAAGTTCGTAAGCGCTCATTTCCGGCTGAAGGTCGTACGTGGCTACCTTTGGCGAATTGCGCAGTATGCGGCTTTCGCCTTCAAAAGGTTCCTCGCGGCCTCCTGAGAAGAAGAAGGTAACGTGCGGGTATTTTTCAGTTTCGGCTATACGAATCTGTTTTTTACCGGCCTTGCTTACCACTTCGCCCAGCGTTTCGGTAAGGTTGTCCTTGTCGTATATAACGTTTATGCCCTTAAAGTTGTCGTCGTAGTTTGTCATGGTAACAAAGTACAGCGGCAGTTTGTGCATGTTTTGTTCGTGAATGTCAAACTGGCTCAGTGCCTCGGTAAGTTGGCGGCCCCTGTCTGTACGGAAGTTGAAGAAAATAACCACATCATCCGGTGCTATGGTAGCCAGTGGTGTTTGTCCGTCTTCGGTCATTACTATTGGCATAATGAACTCATCGGTTACACCCTCGGCATAACTTTTCTTAATGCTTTCTACTGCGTTAGTGCTTGGTATGCCCACGCCGTTTACCAGTAGGTCATATGCAAGTTTTACGCGTTCCCAACGCTTGTCGCGGTCCATAGCGTAGTAACGGCCTACAAGGCTTGCCAGTTTGGCAGGAGTGTCTTTAATATAGTCTTCAAGATCGGCAATAAAGGCAGCGCCCGATTTTGGGTCTACATCGCGGCCGTCTGTAAAGGCGTGTATAAATACGTTGTCTACGCCGTTGTCTTTAGCGGCATCAACAAGTCCTTTTATATGGTTTATGTGCGAGTGCACGCCACCGTCTGATACAAGGCCCAGCAGGTGTACCTTTTTGTTTTTTTCTTTGGCGTAAGCAAAAGCATCGGCAAGTGCGGGCTCTTTAGCTATACTTTTATCTTCTACGGCAAGGTTTATCCTTACAAGATCCTGGTACACAATGCGTCCTGCACCCAGGTTCATGTGTCCTACCTCGCTGTTACCCATTTGTCCTTCGGGTAAGCCTACGTTTAGGCCATCGGTACGAAGGGTGGCATGAGGGTATTTTTGTGGTAAACTGGTTATAAACGGAATATTAGCATTGTCCGGTGCCGATACCTTAGGATCTGGCGATAATCCCCAGCCGTCAAGTATCATTAAGATAACTTTTTTATTCATCTTCAGTTAATTATGTGTCTATAGGAATGTTGTGCATTATATGCACAAATAATGCGCGTTAAAGTTACTGTTTTTAAACCAAAATCTGTTTACCTAAGATTAAACTTTAATACTTGTCATAAAAAAATGTTAACCCATTAACAATAAATGGCATTGTACTTGCGTTAGGATTATCCAATGAAGAAGGAAGGGCACAGGATACGAATCCCTGCCAAATGGAAATGTTAAATTATTGATTTTAACATCGTTGTGTTTGGATATTAAATTATTCTTAACGTATTTAGCGGCGAGGTTAAATAAAATGAGAGGAGAGTTCTAATGGTTTACAATTTTTTTACGTCTGTACTGTTTTTATTCAGTTCTTTTAACGGCCCTGCGCCAAAAACAGAAACACCCGTTGCCGAAACGGTAACCCATCTTACTGAAACAGAATTGTTGTATAACTCAATCAACGCACATTCTGAATCAATGCCCGCCTTTGACTGCTTCCAGAAAGCAATAGAAGGATATAATTTGCTAAAAGAAGAAGGCAAGATTAAAAAAGACCTGCTTACGGTTATCGATTTTACTCAATCATCAAACACAAAAAGGCTTTGGATTATAGATATGGACACCCGCACGGTGCTGTACAATAGTCTTGTGGCGCATGGGCGCAACAGCGGAGACGAATTTGCCAGCACATTTAGCAATGCGGACAGTTCATACAAAAGCAGCCTTGGTTTTTATCTTACCGGCGAAATTTACAGTGGTAAGCACGGACAATCATTAAAACTTGACGGCCTGGAAAACGGCCTTAACAGCAATGCCCGTGGCAGGGGAGTGGTAATGCATGCTGCCGACTATGTGAGCGATGCTTTTATAAGGGCACACCACAGACTGGGCCGCAGCCAGGGATGCCCTGCAATACCTGAAGAAATTACTGCACAGGTGATAAACCTGATTAAAGGCAAATCGTGCCTGTTTATTTATCACCCAAGCTACGATAAAGTATCAAAGATCTTGTCTTAGTTTTTTATATAGCGTTTTATCGAGGCTGTAAATATCATCACGAAACTGCAGCCCATCCTTATCCATCCATGCTGTCCAGTATAACTGGTGTACCTGGATGGATTTTTTTATGTACACATTTTTGGTTTCGCCTTCGGTGGTAACCTGGTCTATTTCACTCCGTGTCCATTTTTTGTTTTGGTTGCCCAGTACATATTCTGCCAGTTTTAGCGGGTCTTCCACGCGCACGCAACCGCTGCTTAGGGCGCGGTAATGGTAGGCAAAAAGGTCGCGGTGATTGGTGTCGTGCAGGTACACGCTGTACTTGCTGTTAAAGTTAAACTTAACCAATCCCAGTGAGTTGTTATAGCCCGGCGCCTGCACGTAACGGTAGTTGTTGTATTTTGCTGGATTCCAGTCTTCAGCAGAAATTACATTGGTATCCTTGTAAATGGTCATGTTGTGGCTGGCAAAGTAATCCCTGTTTTTTGTGGCGGCAGGGGTAAGGTCTTCCTTAATAATGGTAGGAGGTACTGTCCAGGTTGGGTTTAGCACCACGGCATTTATAGCCGATTGCAGTACCGGGGTGGCGCGTTCGGGTTTCCCTACTACTACATTATAGGTTTGTACGGTGTCTTTGCCGTTTTCTACCACCGCCATTTTATAATCGGGGATGTTTATAAGCAATGCCTTGTTTCCAAAATCATACGCATACCACCTCCAGCGTTCCAGGTTGGCTATTACCTGCTCGCGGCGTTTGTCACGGCTTATATTTAGGGCTGTGGCGGTGCGCTGGTTTACCGTTCCGGTAATAGATAGCCCGTGCCTTCTCTGAAAACGCCTTACGGCTTTGGCTGTAGCCTTGTCATAGGTATTGGTAATACTGTCTGTTTTAAGGTCGCCCCAGTATTGCAGGCGTTGTTTTATAATGCACACCGTTGCCGATGAATCTTTCTTTTTTATGGTGGCTGTCCATGCTATTTTGGGCAGGTCTTTGTCGCTGGGTAGTTCGTTAAGGTTGGCCAGGCTGCTGCGCAGGCTTTGGTATATGGCGTGGCGCGGACGGCAGCGGTTTATGGCGTCGTTAATATTGTGGTTTTCCAGTGCTTCGGTAAGGAGTTTTACAGCATCAAAAGGCTTATCGGGCAACGACCAGTTGGCATACACATCGGCAGGGCGCAGTTTGCCTTTAAAAAGGTGGGTAGATGCTTTTATAAACGCTTCGGTAAGCATTATGTCATAACGCCTGGCTTCGTCTTCTGTTATCGACTGTAGTTTTTCAAAATCTTTCAGGTAGCCCAGGTTGTAGTCATTAGGGGTTAGCCCATCTGCTTCCAGGTTGGCTATTTCGTTTTGCAGGGCAATACGGTTCTTGGCATCCGTCCATACGGTAGTATTATTGTGTAGGGTATAAAACGACTGTACTTCCTCGGCTGATGCTTTCAAAGTGCTCTCGGCCAAAGGCAGTGCGGTGTTTTTAAGATAAGCGGTGTTTTCGGGTTTGTCCTGGGGCAGCATATCTGTCCTTCCCATGTTGTGGCAGGATGTAATAGTAGCAAACAGCAACAGTATTCCTGCTATATAGGCAGAATTCTTCATAGTTCACAATGATTGGTTATACATTGAAATACTATGGCATTACCGCTGGGCCCGGTTGGTGGTACAGAGTGCTCCGCGAGCAGGCTTATCGTTTGGCCGGGTTTCCGTGGCACGGCCACATAAATTTCTTAATAAAGATAAGAAAACCGAATTGTAAACTATTAAAAATCAGTGTTTATTTTTTGTTATATTCTTAAATAAGTAGGTCGGTTTTGAGCATCTCGTAATTCGGTGATGCAAAAGGCCTGTGTTTACTGGTAAAGCACGCCGGTGTGGGAGATGATTTTCCTTTCAGATAATTTATTTTGCGGTGGTATATTGGTTAACAGTTTAGAAATAAATTGGTTAAAATAAGATGTGATTTATTTCTGTAATTTTTTTGCAAAAACACTTGCACGGGCTCGAAAATATTGCATATATTTGCACTCACAAAAGCGGAAGTAGCTCAGTTGGTAGAGCTCCAGCCTTCCAAGCTGGTTGTCGCGAGTTCGAGCCTCGTCTTCCGCTCCACGCAAAGCCTGATACAAATAGTGTCAGGCTTTTTTATTTTTACTACCTTAGGGGTTGTCTATAAACCATCAATTATGAAATCAAACGACTTTGTGTTTATTATTGTCCTGGTAGGGGTGTGCCTGTTAGCGGGCTGGATAGCTAATCTTGTTTTTAACCTGATGATTTACCTGCCGGCTGTTATTTGTGCAGTTCTCGGGTATTTTGTGGGGTATTACCGCGGAACCAGGAAAAAATAACCGAACTTCCTTATATTTGGTTCAAACAGAATCAATGTCAATTATTACAATGAAAAAACTTTTGCTTATTGCGCTGGCTGCGGCAGCGACGTCTTGTGCGCTGGGGCCGCGAATTGTGTATGGTGCAAACCGTAACCTGACTTTTGATACCCGTGAAGAAGTGGCGACGTTTTATGAAAAGAAAAACGACCTGAACCCTGATGATCTTTACTTTTTTGAGAGTACGAACGATTACTTAACCGTACTTTCTGATACGGTGCGTATGGCAACACCTCCATATTACGGCATTGCATTGGGTAACGATAAAATGGTAGATGAGGGTAGAGATACCTCTACGAGCTGTATCGGGGTTTCGGCGGTGTATATGGCCGCGTATGACCCAAAGGCTGCTACGGTGGCAAATCCTTTTAAGGGTAAAGTACTGCGCAATATAAAAGGAGAGCAGCTGGTGTTTTCTGAGGCGGAGCCTACCGTGGTACTCACCGGGCATTCTAACTTTGGGAGGATGCTAAAAAGCGATATGAAATATTATAAAGAAACCGCTGCGGCTGCCGGAAAAACGTTTCGTTATGTAGTGGTGTCTCTCGATGTACCACGTTCGGATTACCCGAAACAAAAGCAGGGTAAGTGGTCTATTCCTTAAACTCGTCTTCTACGGTTTCGCGTAAATCATATAAAAGCCATTGGTTCGCCATGGCTTTTTCTTTTTCGGTATGCAGCAGGGTTATAAAATCCTTTACGCCTACGGGTTCATTTCCGTTTCCGTGAATGAGTACTATGGTTCCGTTTGTTGCCTGTTGCCCTTTTGCCAGCCATGCATCGCTGCCTATGGGTATTAGTCCGAAATCTGTAACCGTGGTTACGGCTTTGTTATCAGATACCAGTCCCGGAAACCTAAAGAATACAGATGGTGTAAGTCCGTGCTGCAACAGGGCGATTTCTATGCCCAGTATTTCAAAGCTGATGTCTGTGCCGGGTTTCAGGATAAAGTTTTCGGTAAGTGGAGCCTTTGGGTCGTAATGGTGGTTATAGGTGTGGTTAATCCAGGTAATTTTTATTTTGCCCTGTTTTTCCAAATCCTTCAGCCAAAGGATGTCGTCGGTGTGGGTAAGCATAAAACGCCCGGTTATAGAGAGCGCTATGGGTACAGGTTGTAATGTTTTGCTAAACTCTTCTATGAGTGTGGTGAAAATTACCCTATCCAGCTTTTTGTGCGACGGGCACAGGTCTATGGTGAGGGTAATGCCGTGCTCTTTAGGGTAACCGTGTATAAGCCCGGCATCCTGTAGGGAAAACGACTGGTTTTCGGCTGTGGCCAGTGCTTTTGTATAAGGTGTGTCTATAAACTGCGCTTTTAGTTGCGTAAGCGGGGTAGGGGTGATTTTAATCTCTTTTGCCGAAATTATACCGGTGTTTAGGGTTTTCAGGTCGGTATAGAGGAAGCTGGGGGTGTTGTTGTATGTAAAGCTGCGGGTGATAATTACAGTTTCTCCTTTATAAATACCACTGCCAAAAAACGTTTTGTAGTTGCTTACCGTGTTTTGGGCAAGAGCTAAAAACGGAAATAGTAATAATAGTATGCGAAGCGCTTTCATGACTCCTGTGTTTGCGTTACTAAAATTAGCAAAAACAAACTTAGGGGTGGCTTAAATTAATACTCTTGTGTAAGGGTTTTTATTTCGCAGAGTAAACCGGTGTAATAATCCGGATTTGGTGCTAATGTAGTTTTGTTTTGTATGGTTATGTTTTGTAAATCTCCCTGATAGTGTAGCTGTTTTTCGGAGTGATAGCCCATAAGAATGTAGAAGTTGCACTCGGCGCAGGGTAAATCGGAGACGCGTTTTAGTATTATAAAGAGTCTGTTAGTGGTTAGTTGTAGTGTGCTTAGGTCTACTGTTGCTGATGGCTCCGACTTTCTGCCGGCGGGTAATTTTACAAGTAGGGGTGTGTTGTTTATTGCTTTTCCTATTTTGTTGTCTGTAACTTCATGCAGGGTAACTTCATAAGTGGTGCTTTCTACTTTTGAGGTTGGTAGCATGCCTGTTTTGGTTGTCATGCTCATCCACATAAAGTGTAGTGTTATGTTTTGTAGTGTGCCATAAGGTAGTCCTTCTATAAGATATGCCTGTTGTAGCGCTGTCTTAAAAAAACCGTTTCCGGTTTCTTGCTTTCCCTTTCCTTGTTTTACGGTAACAACCTTGGGCTTTTTGTTGCTGATTTTTACTTCCTGTAAAGAGATGGTGTCTTTAAAGTTTTCCTGGCTGTGTAGTTTTATTGATGATATTGTAAAAAGGAATAAAAATAAGTAACGCATGGTTTGTGTTGGTTTTACGGTTGTAATAACGTGTTGGTGTTAGAGTTATTGTTTGTAAAACGGGTGAAATAAAAAAAGCGATAAGAAATTCTTATCGCCTTTTTTATATAGGGGTTGCATTTAACCAATGCAACTACATGTAAGTCTTAAGCTTCAAATGGAACTATCGATACATAAGATTTGTTGTCTTTCTTCTTTTGGAATTTAACAACACCGTCCACTTTCGCGTGTAGCGTGTGGTCTTTGCCCATGTATACGTTTTCACCAGGGTTGTGCTTAGAACCTCTCTGCCTGATAATGATATTACCGGCAATGGCAGCCTGACCGCCAAAAATCTTAACGCCTAGACGTTTCGATTCTGATTCCCTACCGTTCTTAGAACTACCGACACCTTTCTTGTGAGCCATGATGTTTTGGGTTTAAAATTGTTAGTAATTAATCCTGCGCTTTCAGCAGTGTTTGTTTTTAAAAATTTAAGATTACTTAACGATAGCAGTGATTTCTATCTGAGTAAGAGACTGGCGGTGACCATTCTTTACTTTGTAACCTTTCCTTCTTTTCTTTTTGAAAACAATAACTTTGTCTCCTTTAACGTGCTGAAGCACTTTGGCTTCTACTGAAGCACCTTCTATAGCCGGGGCGCCGATGGTAACGTTTGTGCCGTCTGAAAGAAGAAGAACTTTTGCGAATTTAACCGCGTCGCCTTCGTTGCCTTCAAGACGGTGTACGAACACCTTCTGGTCTTTGCTAACTTTAAATTGCTGCCCTGCTATCTCTACGATTGCGTACATAACAATATGGTTTAAATAATAATTTTCAAGGGTGCAAATATACAACTTATTATTTATCAGTCAACCACAGGCTGAAAAAAATACGGTTTTATCGTAAATCTTCTGTTGCTTAACGTAAAAGGATAAAAAAATTTAGTTTTCTGTAACATTTTGCCGAACTTGCATACCTATAAACCTGAATTAATAATCAACGTTTTTTATGAAAAAATCCGTAATGGCTTTAGGTTCGCTTTTGTTGCTTGGCGCTTCTGCTTATGCACAGAAAGTGGAGTTTGAAGAGTATAACCTGGACAACGGGCTGCACGTAATACTGCAGCAAGACAAGAGTGCGCCGGTGGTGGTTACTTCGGTAATGTACCACGTGGGTGCTAAAGACGAGAACCCGGAAAGGACCGGTTTTGCCCACTTTTTTGAGCACCTTCTTTTTGAAGGAACTGAAAACATTAAAAGGGGGGAGTGGTTTAAGATTGTAACTGCTAATGGCGGTAACAACAATGCTAACACTACCGAAGACCGTACTTATTACTACGAAGTGTTCCCTTCAAACAATACCGAGCTTGGCCTTTGGATGGAATCTGAGCGTATGTGGCACCCGGTAATCAACCAGATTGGTGTTGATACACAAAACGAGGTGGTAAAAGAAGAAAAACGCCTTCGTTATGACAACAGCCCTTACGGACAACTTATTCCGCAGGTAAAAAAGAACCTGTTTAAAGTACATCCGTACCGCTGGACAACCATCGGTTCTATGGAGCACCTTGATGCTGCAAAGCTGAGCGAGTTCCAGGATTTCTTTAAAAAATTCTACATCCCGAACAATGCGGTGCTTGTAGTGGCCGGTGACTTTGATAAAGCACAGGTAAAAGAGTGGATAAACAAATATTTTGCCCACATACCTAAGGGTACTCCTATTAGTCGTACAAAAGCACAGGAGGCTCCTATCACTGAAACCATCAATGCTACATTTGAAGACCCGAACATTCAGTTGCCAATGGTTGTGGCTGCATACCGTACCCCGGATATGACAACCCGCGAAGCCCGTGCACTGGATATGCTTAGCTCTGTACTTAGCGGTGGTAAAAGTTCTAGGATGTACAAGAAGATTGTAGACCAGGATAAAAAAGCCCTGCAGGTAGCTGCGTTTAACTACAGCCAGGAAGACTACGGTTCATACATTATATATGGTATACCTCAGGCGCCACACACCAGCGAAGAAATTATTGCTGATGTAGATGCTGAGATAAAAAGGGTGCAAACCGAGCTTATTTCTGAAAAAGAATACCAAAAACTTCAGAATGAGTTTGATAACCAGTATGTAAACAGCAATACAAGTGCTGAAGGTGTGGCCAGCAACCTTGCTACATTCTACCTGCTGTACGGTGATGCTAACCTTATTAATACTGAGATAGAAATCTACCGCAAAATTACACGTGAGGAAATAAGGGAAGTGGCTAAGAAATACCTTAACCCTAACCAGCGCCTTATCCTTAACTATGTTCCTGCTAAAGATAAAGCACAAAACTAAGCATACCTATATTATATATAAGACATCATGAAAAAAGTTATATACCTGTTAGCCGGACTTGTTTTTTCGGTTTCGGCGCTTCAGGCACAACAGGTGCCTATGCCTAAAGCAGGCCCGACTCCTACGGTAAACGTAGGTCAGCCCCAAACATTTACCCTAAAGAACGGACTTAAGGTGCTTGTTGTGGAAAACCACAAGCTACCAAGGGTTTCTTACTCACTTACTATAGACAACGCTCCTTATGCCGAAGGTGCTAAGAAAGGTGTTAGCGATATGCTAAGTGCTGTAATAGGTGAGGGTACAAAAACTATAAGCAAAGACAAGTTTAACGAAGAAATTGACTACCTGGGTGCAAACATCAACTTCTGGGCAAGCGGTGCTTCTGCAAGCGGTCTTTCTAAATACAACGACCGTATCCTGGAACTTATGGCAGACGGTGCGCTAAACCCACTGTTTACTCAGGAAGAATTTGATAAGCAAAGGACTAAAGCCATTGAAGGTCTTAAGAGTGAAGAGAAAAACGTTAAGGCGGTTGCCGGCCGTGTGCAGGGTGCGCTTATTTACGGTATATCGCATCCAAGCGGAGAGTATGTTACAGAGGCTTCTCTTAACAGTGTTACTCTTGAAGATGTAAAAGAAAACTACGCTACTTACTTTGTGCCGGGTAATGCTTACCTTGTAGTAGTAGGTGATGTGAAGTTTAAAAACGTGAAAAAACAGGTTACTAAACTGTTTGGTTCATGGGTGGGCGATAAAGCTCCGAGCGTAAGCTACAGCGACCCTACTGATGTGCAGTTTACACAGGTTAACTTTGTAGATATGCCAAATGCAGTACAGAGCGAAATTGCTGTGGCAAATGTTACTAATCTTAAAATGACCGATAAGGAGTATTTTGCAACACTACTTGCTAACCAAATCCTTGGTGGCGGTGGCGAAGGCAGGTTGTTCCTTAACCTTCGTGAGGCTCACGGCTGGACGTATGGTGCTTACTCATCTGTAAGTGGTAACAAATATGTAGGTAACTTTGATGCTTCTACTTCTGTGCGTAACGTTGTTACAGATAGTTCTGTTGTAGAGCTTATGAACGAGATTAAGAAAATAAGGACTGATCTTGTTACTCCTGAAGAACTTTCTGTAGCTAAGGCAAAATACATAGGCAGCTTTGTAATGCAGGTTGAAAAACCGGGTACTGTAGCACGCTATGCGCTACTTACACAAACACAAGGTCTTCCTGAAGATTTCTACAAAAACTACATTAAGAACATAGAGGCTGTTACTGCTGAGGATATCCGTGCTGCTGCCCAGAAGTATTTCTCTGCAGACAGGGCTCGTATTATCATTGTAGGTAAAGCTGCTGATGTGCTTCCGGGTCTTGAAAAACGCGGTATTCCTATCCAGTACTTTGATAAGTGGGGTAAAAAGGCAGAAAAGCCGGTGCTTAGCAAGCCTATTCCTGCCGGTGTAACTGCTAAAACTGTACTTGATGGTTACATTAAGGCTGTAGGTGGCGAAAAGGCTCTTAAGGCTGTTAAAACGCTTTCTACTAAAGCTACTGCTTCTGTGCAGGGTACTGCCCTTGAGCTTACTACTAAAGTAAGTGCAGACCATAAGCAGTTTGTAGAAATGAAAGTTATGGGCATGAGCATGATGAAGCAGGTAGTAAACGACAAGTCGGGCTATATGTCTCAGCAAGGCCAGAAAATGGATATAACAGGAGATGAGCTAAAAGACATGCAGGCAAGTGCTGTGCCGTTTGAAGAGCTTGGGTTCCTTACTAATAAAGATGTGAAGCTTACCTCTATAGAGCAGGTAAACGGTGCCGATGCTTACGTTGTTAAGAAAGGCGAAACCAGCTATCTTTATGATGTAAAAACAGGTTATAAAGTAGCAGAGATCCATGTAGAAGGCGAAGGTGCTGAGAAAAGGACTCAAACTACGTATTACTCTGATTACAAAGACGTAAAAGGAATTAAGGTTCCGTTTAAAGTGCTTATGAACGTTGGTTTTGATCTTGACCTTACTGTGGGTGAAGTTAAAATAAACGAAGGTGTTACACCGGCTGATTTCCAGTAATTCATTTCGCTTATATACAGTAAAAGGCTGCCTGCGGGCAGCCTTTTCTTTTATCTGTTAAGCCGAAAAAAAGATTATTTATTAGGCTTTATTATTAGTGCGGTAGGGTACTTTTTACGAAAGTCGACAAGGCTTTTTTCGGCTTCAATTTTAGATTTGTAGCTTCCTACCCATACTTTGTAGTTAGGGCTTTCAAACACTATAGTGCCGTCTGTGGTTTTAAATTCGCGTTTAAAATCCTGTAGTGCTTTGCGGGCTTTATCGCTTGTTCCGTAAAAAATCTGGATCTTGTAACGGTCATTAACCGTTATTGAAGCATTGATTTTGCGTTTTTCGTTCAGTAATTCCTCAAAGCGGCTATCCTGTTGTACCGATACGCTATTTTGTGCATTAGCTTTTGTGCTGAAGAATCCTGATAAAATCAGCGCGGAAAAAACATATTTATATGTTAAAAATCTCATAATGAACTATCTTTATGGCAAATGTACAATTATTATTTCTAAAGGGTTTCTTAAAGGTTATTTAGAATAATTATAAATTGCCCAATAACCTTTGTTTAGGGTTTGAGAATATGACATAAGTCGTATTTTTGTGGGAGTTTTTGAAAAAAGTATAGTTTATAGCAATTATACATTGTAAAAATCGTACCAAACTTGTCGATAATCATTACTAATATGAAAAAAGTGGGTAACCATTCTCCGATTTCAAGAATTTTAATGTTCTTCCTGGCGTTCTCGCTAACTTTTTCTCTTTCTACATTTGCCCAAGATGCGGCTGCGGCTCCTGCTGCTGCCCCGGCTGAAGCTGCTGCGGCTCCTGCTGCCGGCGCCGGTGATCCTGCAAAAGGTAAAGAGTTGTTCAACGCGAATTGTGCCGCCTGTCATAAACTTGACGCTGCCTCTACAGGTCCTGCCTTAAGGGGTGTTGCTGATAAGCACGATAGGGCGTGGATCTATAAATGGGTTCACAACAGTAGCGATCTAATCAAATCAGGTGATGCTGAGGCGGTTAAGCTTTTTGCTGACAATGATAAGAAAGTGATGACTGCTTTCCCGCAACTTAGCGAGGCAGACATTGATAACATAATGGCGTTTACGTCGCAGCCAAAAGAAGAAGTTGCTGTTCCAGCGGGTGCTGCTGCTGCTCAAGGTGGTGGTGCTGAAGGTGGTGCTTCTCAGGTGGTTATCCTGGGTGCGCTTATCCTTGTGCTTGCGGTGCTTATCATCATGCTTTTGCTGGTAAACAAGACGCTTAAGAAAGTGGCTGCTGCTAACGGTATTGCTGTAGAAAAAGAGGCTTCGGTATCTGTATGGCAGGCTTACGTTAAAAATCAGTTCCTTGTATTGGTTACTGTAATCCTTCTTATTCTTTCTTCGTCTTACTTCCTTTATGGATGGTTAATGCAGGTGGGTGTAGATCAGGGTTACCAGCCGGTACAGCCTATCCACTTCTCTCATAAAATACACGCCGGTGATAACGGTATCGACTGTAAGTACTGTCACTCTTCTGCAAGGGTAAGTAAAACTTCGGGTATACCATCACTTAACGTGTGTATGAACTGTCACAAAAACATTTCTGAATTCGCAGGCGATAAAGATTCTATCTACGATCGTTCTAAAGAATTCTATACTGCTGAAATTCAAAAGATATACGATGCTGTAGGTTGGGATAAATCTGCTCAGAAATACACAGGTAAACAAAAGCCGGTGAAATGGGTAAGGATACATAACCTTCCAGACTTTGTGTACTTCAACCACTCTCAGCACGTTTCTGTTGCTGGTGTTGAGTGTCAGAAGTGTCACGGACCGGTTGAAACATTTGAAGTGATGAAACAGCATGCTCCGCTAACCATGGGTTGGTGTGTTAACTGCCACCGCGAAACAGAGGTTAAGGTAGAAGGCAATGAGTACTATGAAAAAATCCACGATGAACTTGCTAAGAAATACGGCGTTCAGAAGCTTACTGCTGCCAATATGGGTGGTACTGAGTGTGGTAAATGTCACTATTAATCAATTTTACTAAGAAGCAAATATCTATATACAACATGGCATCAAACAAAAAATACTGGCAAAGTGTTGAGGAGCTGAAAGAAGGCTCTATTGTTGAGGCGCTAAGAAACAACGAGTTTGTTGAAGAAATTCCTACGGATGAGTTTCTTGGCGACAAGGAGACTTTGTCAAATTCATCTACAAGCCGTCGTGACTTTTTGAAATATGTGGGCTTTACAACTGCAGCTGCTACGCTTGCAGCGTGTGAAGGTCCGGTTGTTAAATCAATCCCTTACGTAGTGCAACCAGAGGAAATCATTCCTGGTGTTGCAGATTACTATGCTACTACTATAGCTGACGGTTTTGATTTTGCTAACGTACTTATTAAAACCCGCGAAGGTCGTCCTATCGGTGTGGTAAAAAATACACTTGCAGGTTCTAAGATAGGTCCTAATGCAAGGGTTTATGCTTCGGTACTTTCTCTATACGACAGCCTTAGGCTTAAGCAGCCGCAAATAGCGGGCAAACCTGCTTCGTGGGCTGAAGTAGATACTAAAGTTAAAGCTGCTCTTTCTGCTGCAGCTGCAAACGGAGGTAAAGTTGTAGTGCTTAGTGGTACTACAGCAAGTCCGTCTACAGATAAAATAGTTGCTGAATTTGGTGCTAAATATGCCGGATTTAAGCATGTTATATATGATGCTGTTTCTTCGTCTGAAGCACTTGATGCTTACCAGGCGGTGTACGGCCAAAGGGCTCTTGCTGAATACGATCTTGCTAAGGCAGACGTAATTGTATCAGTAGGTGCTGATTTCCTAGGCGACTGGCAAGGTGGTGGATACGAATCGGGTTATACAACTAACCGTATCCCTAAAAACGGTAAAATGTCTAAGCACATTCAGTTTGAGTCTAACATGACACTTACTGGTGCTAATGCAGATAAGCGTGTTGCTATCTCAGTAACACAACAAAAATATGCTCTTGTAGCGCTTTACAATGCTATAGTAGGTGGTAGTGCATCTGCTGCGCTTGATAAAGCTGCTGCTGCCGAAGTGGCTAAAGCTGCACAACAGCTTAAGGCTGCCGGTGCAAAAGGTGTGGTGCTTACCGGCCTTGACGATGTTAATGCTCAGCTTCTTGTAATAGCTATTAACAATGCACTTCAGTCAGCTGCGTTTAACCCTGCTGCGCCACGTTACATCCGTAAAGGTGATGCTAAAGCGGTAGCGCAACTGGTAAGCGATCTTAAAGCCGGTGCTGTAGATGTGCTTATCATGAACAATGTAAACCCTGTGTATTCACTACCAAACGGTGCTGATTTTGCAGAGGGTCTTAAAAAGACAAAACTTTCTGTTTCTTTCACGCTTAGGGAAGATGAAACCGCTGAAGTAACTTCGGTTGCTGCTCCGGCACCTCACTACCTTGAGTCTTGGGGAGACGTAGAAATATCTAAAGGCAGCTATGCTATTACTCAGCCTACAATCCGTCCGCTGTTTAATACGCGCCAGTTCCAGGATGCGCTTCTTGCCTGGAGTGGTAACCCTGCTTCTTACTACGATTATATAAAAACTGTTGCTCCTGCTTACGGTGCCGGTAAAACCTGGAACCAACTGGTTCATGACGGTGTTGCCGAAACTCCGGTTGTGGGTACGGTTGCTGCAGGTGCTGCTAACTTTGCAGGTGCTGCAAGCACGCTTGCTGCTGCTAAACCGGCGGGTGCTTTTGAACTTGTGCTTTATACCAAAACCGGTATGGGTGACGGCCAAATGGCAAACAACCCTTGGCTGCAAGAATTCCCGGATCCTATCTCTAGGGCATCATGGGATAACTATGTAACCGTTTCTAAAGCGGATGCTGCTAAACTTGAACTTGAAAACTGGAACGTAGCTAACGGTGGCCTTAACGGTAGTGTGGCTACTCTTACAGTTGCAGGTAAGAAAATAGAGGTTCCGGTACTTATACAGCCGGGCCAGGCAAACGGTACTTTGGGTCTTGCTCTTGGTTACGGCCGCAAAGCAGGTCTTAAAGAGGAGATGGCTGTTGGTGTTAATGCTTATGCAGTATACAATAACCTAAACTCTCTGCAAGGTGCTGAGCTTGCTAAATCAGAAGGTGAGCATGAGTTTGCCTGCGTACAGCTTCAGCGTACGCTAATGGGTAGGGGAGATATCGTTAAAGAAACTACTCTTGCTGACTTTAATGTTAAAGATGCTGCTGAGTGGAATGAAATGCCACAGGTGTCTTATGACCATAAAGAGGTTCCTGCTGCTTCAATAGACCTTTGGGAGTCGTTTGACAGGACTACAGGCCACCACTTTAACCTTTCAATAGATCTTAACGCGTGTACAGGTTGTGGCGCTTGTGTTATAGCTTGTCATGCTGAAAATAACGTGCCTGTAGTAGGTAAGTCTGAAATAAGGAGAAGCCGCGATATGCACTGGTTGCGTATAGACAGGTACTACTCATCTGAGGCTACTTTTGCAGGTGATGTTGAGAAGAAAGAGGCTGCTCACGGCCTAATGAACTCAATAGATACATTTAACGCTATGGAAGATCCGTCTGAGAACCCTCAGGTAGTATTCCAGCCGGTAATGTGTCAGCACTGTAACCACGCTCCATGTGAGACTGTATGTCCGGTAGCTGCTACTTCACACGGTCGCCAGGGCCAAAACCATATGGCTTACAACCGTTGTGTGGGTACTCGTTACTGTGCTAACAACTGTCCTTACAAAGTGCGTCGTTTCAACTGGTTCCTGTATAACAAGAACACAGATTTCGACTATCATATGAATGATGACCTTGGCCGTATGGTACTTAACCCGGATGTTAACGTACGTAGCCGTGGTGTAATGGAAAAATGTTCAATGTGTATGCAGATGACACAGGCTACTATACTTAAGGCTAAACGTGAAGGAAGGCCGGTAAACACGAATGAGTTCCAAACGGCTTGTTCTGAGGCTTGTGGTAGCGGTGCTATGGTATTTGGCGATGTTAACAACGCTGAAGACGATATCGTAAGGCTTAAAGAAAGCGACAGGGCTTACCACCTTCTTGGCCACATCGGTACACAGCCAAATGTGTTCTATCATGTTAAGGTAAGGAACACATAGTAGTTTAAAAGTATATTAATAGAAACAAACATAAAAATATTATGTCGTCTCATTACGAAGCACCCATTAGAAAACCCTTAATTATAGGTGACAAAAATTATCACGATGTAACTGTGGACGTTGCTAAGCCGGTAGAGGGCAGGGCAAATAAGCAATGGTGGATCGTTTTCTCGATCTCTCTTGCGGCCTTCCTTTGGGGTGTAGCGTGTGTTGCTTATACGGTAGGTACCGGTATTGGTACATGGGGATCAAATAAAACAGTAGGCTGGGCATGGGATATTACCAACTTTGTATGGTGGGTAGGTATCGGTCACGCCGGAACGCTTATCTCGGCGGTACTTCTTTTGTTCCGCCAAAAGTGGAGGATGGCCATCAACAGGTCGGCCGAAGCGATGACAATCTTCTCGGTAGTACAGGCAGCTATGTTCCCTGTATTCCACATGGGTCGTCCTTGGCTTGCTTATTTTGTAATGCCTATACCAAACCAGTTTGGTTCGCTTTGGGTTAACTTTAACTCACCACTCCTTTGGGACGTGTTTGCGATTTCAACCTATCTTTCTGTATCGCTTGTTTTCTGGTGGACAGGCCTTCTGCCTGACTTCGCAATGCTTCGCGACAGGGCTATTACACCATTCACAAAAAGAGTTTATTCAATACTAAGCTTCGGATGGAGCGGACGTGCTAAAGACTGGCAGCGTTTTGAAGAGGTTTCTCTTGTACTTGCAGGTTTGGCTACGCCACTGGTACTTTCGGTACACACCATTGTATCGTTTGACTTTGCTACCTCGGTTATCCCGGGCTGGCACACTACCATCCTTCCTCCGTACTTCGTAGCGGGTGCTATCTTCTCAGGATTTGCAATGGTAAACACACTTCTTATCATCATGAGGAAAGTGTCTAACCTGGAAGCTTATATTACTATACAACACATAGAGCTAATGAACATTATTGTAATGATTACAGGTTCTATTGTAGGTTGTGCTTATATTACTGAGCTTTTCATTGCCTGGTATTCGGGTGTAGAATATGAACAATATGCATTCCTTAACAGGGCTACGGGTCCTTACTGGTGGTCATATTGGTTAATGATGACTTGTAACGTAATTTCTCCGCAGGTAATGTGGGTTAAAAAAATCCGTACAAGTATCTTCGCTTCGTTTGTTATCTCTATCATAGTAAACATAGGTATGTGGTTTGAGCGTTTCGTAATCATCGTTACATCACTTCACAGGGATTACCTTCCATCTTCATGGACTATGTTTAGCCCTACATTTGTAGACGCTGGTTTCTATATAGGTACTATCGGTTTCTTCTTTGTACTATTCCTTCTTTATTCTAGGAGCTTCCCTGTAATTGCACAGGCAGAGGTTAAGTCTATCATGAAGACTTCAAGCGAAAAATACAAGAAACTACACGCAGAACACGCACACGACGATCATTCACATTCAGAACATAATCATCACTAAGAATCATGAGCAATAAAGTATTACACGTATTGTACAATGACGATGATATCCTAATGGACGCGGTAAAGAAAACCCGCGCTGCTCATCATCACATTGAAGAAGTATTTACGCCATTCCCGGTGCACGGACTAGATAAAGCACTTGGTCTTGCCCCTACGAGGTTAGCTATATGCGCATTCTTATATGGTTTAGTGGGATTATCTGTAGCTACATCTATGATGTACTATATTATGATTGTAGACTGGCCTCAGGATATTGGTGGTAAACCAAGTTTTACATATTACCAAAACATGCCTGCATTTGTGCCGGTAATGTTTGAGATGACTGTATTCTTTGCGGCTCACTTAATGGTAATCACTTTTTACATGAGGAGTAAACTATGGCCTTTTAAAGAGGCTGAAAACCCTGATGTACGTACTACAGACGACCATTTCCTTATGGAAGTGCCGGTTCACGGTGATGAGGCTGCGTTAGTATCTTTCTTTGAAGGCACAGGCGCTGTTGAAATTAAAGTAATTGATAAGCACTAAGAAAAGAAGTATGAAAGCATTATATAAAATAGCATTTGTGGTTTCTGCCTCTGCAGCGCTTACCTCATGCTTTAATAAAAACGAGCCTAACTACCAGTATATGCCAAATATGTACGAGTCTGTAGGTTATGAAACGTATTCAGAGTCTAAAGCTTTTAATAACGGTAAAGAAGGTCAGCTTCCTGCCACAGGTTCTATACCAAGGGGTTTCACTCCGTATGAGTTGCCTAATACCGAAGAAGGTTACAACGCATCTAAGGCAAATGTTTCGCCTATAGCTGCTGCTGACTATGATGAGGATAAAGCAAAAGAGCTGTTTACTGTTTACTGTGCTATATGCCACGGTGATAAAGGAGACGGTAAAGGGAACCTTGCAAAAAGGGAAAAGTTTTCGGGTGTGCCTAACTACAAAGACAGGGAGATTACCGAAGGAAGCGTTTTCCACGTAGAAACATACGGACGTAACATGATGGGTAGCCATGCTAACCAGCTTAACACTAAAGAGCGTTGGTTAGTGGCACGTTATGTTATGAAACTTAAGAGTGAATAATAATTTGTAGAACACTGAAAGCATAAAATATGTACACATTTTCTAGTAAATTAAAAACGTTGGCCTTTGTACTGATGGTGTTAGGCGCCCTTGGTATAGGTTACAGTTTTTTTACTGCACCAAAATCAGTAGAGGAGGTTGAGAAGATCATCGCTGCTGAGCATGCTCACGGTGGCCATGAGGCTGAGCATCATGAAGAGGCTGCTGCTGCACCTGCACACCATGAGGAAGCTGCTACGGCTGTTGCCGAAGTTGCTCATGATACTGCTGTTGCCGAGCACGATTCTGTAGCTACTGATACTGCTGTTGCTGTTGCTGCTCCTGCTGAGCATGAAACTGCTGAGGCGGCTCCTGCGCACGAAGCTCATGAAGCTCATGCCGAGGTAGCACATGAAGGCCACGAAGGTCATGCAGACGCACATGCTGAACACAAAGAGCACGTTGAGCACGTTTTCCACCAACTTCAAAATAAGCCTTGGGCTGCAGTATACATTGGTCTGCTGTTCTTCCTGCTTATTTCTGTAGGTGTACTTGCTTTCTACGCAATACAAAATGCCGCACAGGCCGGTTGGTCGCCTGTACTGTTCAGGGTGATGGAAGGTATTACTTCTTACCTTATCCCTGGTGCTGTTATTCTTGTTTTATTCCTTGCCCTTGGCGTATTTGGTTACCACAAGTTATTCATCTGGATGGATGAAACTGTTGTAGCTCACGACCACATTATGCAAGGTAAAGCAGGCTACCTTAACGGTCCTTTCTTCCTTATAAGGGCTGTTGTATTCCTTGGTGGCTGGATTATCTACCGTCAGTACTCTCGCAAGCAGTCTCTTGCCCAGGATGAAGCTACTGATAACATCCCTTACAAAAAATCATTTAAAGCTGCTGCAGCGTTCCTTGCATTCTTTATAGTAACAGAGTCTATCTCTTCATGGGACTGGATTATGTCTGTAGACCCACACTGGTACAGCACACTATTTGGCTGGTATGTGTTTGCAAGTTTCTTTGTAAGCGGTATTACTACTATTGCACTTATTACTCTTTACCTTAAATCTAAAGGTTACCTGGAGTATGTAAATACAAGCCACATCCATGACCTTGCTAAATTTATGTTCGGTATCAGCGTATTCTGGACATACCTTTGGTTCTCTCAGTTCATGCTAATGTGGTATGCTGATATACCGGAAGAGGTTGTGTACTTTAAAATGAGGATTGATAACTATACACTACCGTTCTTTGGTATGCTGGTTATGAACTTCATCTTCCCGGTACTTATCCTTGTTAATACCGACTTTAAACGTCTTTCTTGGATCATCGTTATGGCTGGTATTGTTATCCTGTGCGGTCACTATATTGACTTCTTCAACATGATTATGCCTGCTACAGTAGGAGATCAGTGGTTCATTGGTGCCGGTGAGGTAGGTTCTGTATTGTTCTTCCTTGGATTATTTATCCTTGTAGTATTTACAGCCCTTACTAAAGTTCCGTTACTTGCTAAGCGTAACCCGCTTATTGAAGAAAGTAAGCATTTCCATTATTAATATTTAAAGAAATAAACAGATGACAAGTTTATTGATTCTAATTGTAGTAGTTTTATTGGGTGTTGCTATCTGGCAACTGACCAAGATATTCCATCTTACTCAGGTGGGTGCAGGCAGGCCTGAAGAGGATTCTGTTGTAGCTACCGACACAGATAACAAAATACACGGTTACCTGATGTTTGCGTTTGTTGGGTTTATCTATCTGTTTACTATTTTCTCTATGTGGAAATGGGGTCATGTGGTGCTGGGTACTCCGGCGTCTGTACACGGGCCGCAATATGACAATCTGATGAACATCTCTATGGTGCTTATCTTTGTTGTACAAATCATTACACAGTTCCTGCTTCACTACTTTGCCTTTAAATATAAAGGTAAACAAGGGCAGGTTGCCCTATACTTCTCAGACAGCAACAAGCTTGAGGCTATCTGGACATTTATTCCGGTAGTAGTACTTGCAGGTCTTATCCTTTACGGACTATATGCGTGGACTAACATCATGTTTATTGACGAAGAGGCTAAAGAAGATGCTATATATGTAGAAGTTTATGCAAAACAGTTTAACTGGGAAGTGCGTTATGCCGGTAAAGACGGTAAGCTTGGAAAAGCTAACGTAAGGTATATAGCCGGTGTAAACAGTATGGGTGTAGACATGAGCGATGCTAATGCTCAGGACGATATACAGGCAAGTGAGCTTCACCTTCCAAAAGGTAAGCAAATCATCTTCAAGTTCCGTTCTCAGGATGTACTTCACTCTGCTTATATGCCTCACTTCAGGGCTCAGATGAACGTTGTGCCTGGTATGGTTACCCAGTTTGGTTTTGTACCTACTATTACTACCGAAGAAATGCGTCAGGATCCACTGATCATGAAAAAAGTAGACCATATTAACGAGATACGCACTAAGAAGAGCCAGGAGCTTGCCGCTGAAGGCAAACCTGCACTGGAGCCTTATGCTTTTGATTACCTGTTACTTTGTAATAAAATCTGTGGTGCTTCACACTTTAACATGCAAATGAAAATTGTTGTTGAGGATGAAGCTGACTTTAACAAATGGCTAAGCGAAAAAGAAACGATAGGCCAGGCTGTTAAAAAAGAAAAAGAAGGTGCTGCCGCTCCTGCCGCTACTGAAGTTGCAGCTGCCCCTGCTGATTCTGCTATAGTAAAAACAGACAGCGCAGCCACTAAAGCTGATACTGCTAAAGTAGCCCACGGTAAATAATTATTAATTTTGTTTCAAAACATATCAAAATAAAGAAATATGTCAGCAGCAGGACACGAGATTCACGCTCATGATGAGCACGGACACGATCACGGTCATCACCACAAAGAAACCTTCATTACGAAGTACATCTTCAGTCTTGACCACAAGATGATCGCTAAACAATACCTTATTACAGGTGTGTTTATGGGTATCATCGGTATCATTATGTCCCTACTATTCCGTATGCAAATAGCATGGCCTGAAGAATCTTTCACTGTATTTAAAGTTCTTCTTGGAGATAAATTTGCTCCAAATGGCGTAATGCGAAACGATATTTACCTTGCATTGGTTACCATTCACGGTACCATCATGGTATTCTTTGTACTAACTGCCGGTCTAAGCGGTACTTTTAGTAACCTTCTTATTCCGTTGCAAATTGGTGCACGCGATATGGCGTCTGGATTTATGAACATGGTTTCTTACTGGTTGTTCTTCCTTTCTGCTGTTATCATGGTTATTTCACTTTTTGTAGAATCAGGACCAGCATCGGCCGGTTGGACAATCTATCCACCGCTATCTGCCCTTCCTCAGGCTATCCCTGGTTCGGGTATGGGTATGACGCTTTGGCTTGTATCTATGGCTATCTTCATCGCTTCATCGCTTATGGGATCGCTAAACTACGTGGTAACCGTTATCAACCTAAGAACAAAAGGTATGTCTATGACAAGGCTTCCACTTACTGTATGGGCCCTTTTCATTACTGCTGTAATTGGTATCGTATCATTCCCTGTACTTCTTTCTGCAGCACTACTGCTTATATTTGACAGGAGCTTCGGTACTTCATTCTACCTTTCTGATATTTACATTGCTGGTGATGTACTACACTACCAGGGTGGTTCTCCGGTACTGTTTGAGCACCTTTTCTGGTTCCTTGGTCACCCGGAAGTTTACATCGTAATCCTTCCTGCAATGGGTCTTGTATCTGAAATTATGACATCAAATGCCCGTAAGCCTATCTTCGGTTACCGTGCAATGATCATCTCAATACTTGCTATTGCATTCCTTTCAACTATCGTTTGGGGTCACCACATGTTCGTATCAGGTATGAATCCGTTCCTTGGTTCGGTGTTTACTTTTACAACACTTCTTATTGCTATACCTTCAGCGGTTAAGGCGTTTAACTGGATTACCACTCTTTGGAAAGGTAACCTGCAAATGAACCCTGCAATGCTGTTCTCTATAGGTTTCGTATCTACATTCATCACAGGTGGTCTTACAGGTATCATCCTTGGTGACAGTACGCTAGACATCAACGTTCACGATACTTACTTTGTGGTAGCTCACTTCCACCTTGTAATGGGTATCTCTGCGCTGTATGGTATGTTTGCCGGTATTTACCACTGGTATCCAAAACTATTCGGACGCATGATGAACAAAACTCTTGGTTACATCCACTTCTGGGTAACTGCCGTGTGTGCTTACGGTGTGTTCTTCCCAATGCACTTTATAGGTATGGCAGGTCTTCCTCGTCGTTACTACACTAACTCTGCATTCCCTCTGTTTGATGACCTTGCTGATATCAACGTTATCATTACAATGTTTGCTCTTATCGGTGCTGCATTCCAGTTGGCGTTCCTTTGGAACTTCTTCTACAGCATCTTCAAAGGTAAACGTGCTACACAAAACCCTTGGAAAGCTAACACACTTGAGTGGACTACTCCGGTTGAGCACATCCATGGTAACTGGCCTGGTGAAATACCTGAGGTATACCGTTGGCCTTATGACTACAGCAAGCCTGGTCATGACGAAGATTACGTTCCTCAAACCGTGCCAATGAAGCCGGGCGAAGAGCAACTTCACCACTAAGATTTTAAACAGTTTTAGAATATAAGCGTAAAGGCTCCCACTTGTGGGAGCCTTTACTTTTTTGTTTAAGTTTCAATGAAAATACTATCTTTAGAACTTTAACCAAACTCTTATGCAGGAAGAAGACAAAAACCTTAAACGCGAACTCGGCCTACTCGATGGTACCATGCTTGTAGTGGGCTCCATGATAGGTTCGGGTATATTTATTGTAAGTGCCGGTATGGTACAAAACGTGGGTAGTGCCGGTTGGCTTATCCTTATTTGGCTACTATCGGGGCTTATGACCATGATTGCGGCGGTAAGCTACGGCGAGCTGAGTGCTATGTTTCCTAAAGCCGGCGGGCAGTACGTGTACCTAAAGGAGGCCTACAATAAGCTCATAGCTTTTTTGTACGGTTGGAGTTTTTTTGCTGTAATACAAACGGGTACTATTGCGGCAGTAGGGGTGGCGTTTGGTAAATTTACCGCTTACCTCGTTCCTGAGCTTGGCGACCAGAACATCCTTTACGAGGCGGGTACCTTTAAGCTGAATGCCGCCCAGCTGGTGTCTATAGTTACCATAGTAATCCTTACGTTTATAAACAGTCGCGGCGTAAAAAGCGGTAAGTACATACAAACCGTTTTCACCATTGTAAAAATAGCTTCGCTATTGGGCTTGGTGGTTTTCGGTTTTATCCTTGCTGCCAAGGCGGATATATGGAATGCTAACTGGGCCGATGCCTGGAGCGCTAAGTCATTTAATAAAGATTCAGGGCAATGGATGAACATCGGCGGAACCGTGCTGCTTTCAGCCATAGCGGCGAGTATGGTAGGTTCACTTTTTAGCAGTGATGCCTGGAATGGTGTTACCTTTATTTCTGGGGAGATTAAAAACCCGCAGCGTAATGTGGGACTTAGTTTGTTCTTCGGTACGCTTATCGTTACGGTGATTTACATCTTGGCAAACATCATGTACATTTCGGTAATGCCCATGCAAAACATTGCCTTCGCGCCGTCTGAACGTGTTTCTGTAGAAGCTTCGCAGTTCATTTTTGGTACAAACGGTAGCTATATTATTGCAGTAATGATTATGATTTCCACCTTTGGTTGTAATAACGGACTTATACTTGCGGGTGCAAGGGTGTATTACACCATGGCAAACGATGGCCTGTTCTTTAAAAAAGCAGCTACGCTAAACAAGGCAAGTGTGCCCGGTTGGGGGCTGTGGCTGCAATGCATATGGGCATCGGCACTGTGCCTTACCGGTAAGTACGGCGACCTGCTCGACTATGTAATGATCATTGTAGTGATTTTCTATATCCTTACCATCTACGGTATTTTTATACTGCGTAAGAAAATGCCAAATGCCGAACGTCCGTACAAAGCATTCGGGTATCCGGTGCTGCCAATTATTTATTTTGCCCTGGCTGCGTTTTTCTGTATTGCACTGCTTATAGACAAACCCGAAACCTGCGGTTGGGGTGTAGCCATTATGCTTGCAGGTGTGCCGGTGTATTATCTTACCCAAAGGAAAAATGCTTAACGTTGTATTGGCTTTTTAATTGATTGATATTTCAGAACTTTGTACAAAGCCACAGATTATGATACTGTCCGACTTTAGAAAAAATGATGCCGAATGCCAGTTTGAGCTGGACGCAGACGGTCAGGTTGCCTTGCTTGAATTTCACATCAAGGAAGACAAACTGTACCTTACCCATACCGAAGTGCCTACTGCATTGCGCGGTCAGGGTGTGGCTGCCGAGCTGGTAAAACAGGTGCTGGGCTACGCGCGTGCCAACGGCCTTTTTGTGGTGCCGCTGTGCGGGTACGTAGCGTATTACATAAACAACCACCCCGAGTGGTACGATGTTCTTTCGGAAGGTTACCAAATGTAGCTAACGCTATTTGCGTTATATTTGCCTTATGAACGCGAATCTCGATCCTACCAATAAGAATTTTAATGCCGAGGAACTCGACCTGGAGAAAAAACTGCGCCCGTTATCGTTTGACGATTTCACGGGACAGGAGCAGGTGCTCGAAAACCTGAAAGTGTTTGTAGAGGCCGCTAACCTCCGTGGGGAAGCACTGGACCATACACTGTTTCACGGGCCTCCGGGGCTTGGTAAAACTACCCTTGCAAACATCCTTGCCAGTGAGCTGGGTGTGGGCATTAAAATTACTTCGGGGCCGGTGCTCGACAAACCCGGAGACCTTGCCGGTTTGCTAACCAACCTGGACGAGCGCGACATACTTTTCATTGACGAAATTCACCGCCTTAGCCCCATAGTGGAAGAATACCTGTATTCTGCTATGGAGGATTTCAAGATAGACATTATGATAGAGAGTGGGCCAAATGCCCGTTCGGTACAGATAGGGCTTAGTCCGTTTACGCTGGTTGGTGCTACCACGCGTTCGGGTTTGCTTACAGCGCCTATGCGTGCGCGTTTTGGTATACAAAGCCGCTTGCAATACTATACCACCGAACTCCTTACAACGATTGTAGAGCGTAGTTCGGCCATCCTTAAAATGCCCATTACTATGGAAGCCGCTATAGAAATAGCAGGCCGTAGCCGTGGTACGCCGCGTATTGCCAATGCGCTACTACGTCGTGTGCGTGATTTCGCCCAGATAAAGGGTAACGGTCGTATTGATATAGAAATAGCCCGTTATGCCCTGCGCGCACTTAATGTAGATGCGCACGGCCTGGACGAAATGGATAATAAAATCCTTACTACCATCATCGATAAGTTTAAAGGCGGGCCGGTTGGACTTTCAACATTGGCTACCGCCGTATCTGAAAATGGCGAAACCATAGAAGAAGTGTACGAACCGTTCCTTATACAGGAAGGTTTTATAATACGAACTCCGAGGGGTAGAGAGGTTACCGAGAAGGCGTATAAACACCTGAATAGGGTTAAGCCCGGGTTACAGGGAGGACTTTTTGATTAAGGATTTAAGATTTATGACTTAAGATTTAAGATTGAACTTCGATTACGTTTATAGTTATGACTACAGATGAGCTTAAATTCCGTTCAAAACGGTTTTCTTTAATGATAATTGATTTGATAGAAAAGTTGCCAAATACAATCGCTTGTAGAGCCGTTGCAAATCAAATTGTACGAAGTGGCACATCAGTTGGAGCTAATTATCGGGCGGCCTGCAGAGCAAGAAGCGACAGGGAGTTTATTGCTAAACTTACCATAGTTGCGGAAGAGGCGGATGAAACGTTGTTTTGGCTTGAAATAGTCATGGATAAACAATGGCTAAATAAGGCTGAAGTGGAACCAATTTGGATTGAAGGGAATGAATTGACGGCAATATTTGTAAGTTCATTAAAAACTATTAAAGCCAGAAACAGTTAGAGGATGAGTGTAGTTTAATCTTAAATCTTAAGTCATAAATCTTAAATCAAAACATACCCAATTCATTAGAGAGGAGGCAAAGCGCCTCGGCTTTATGTCGTGTGGTATATCTCGTGCAGGTTTTTTGGAAGAAGAAGCCCCTCGTCTGGAAAAATGGCTCAACGAAAACCGCCATGGCCAGATGCAGTATATGGAAAACCACTTTGATAAGCGGCTCGACCCAACGCTGCTTGTGGATGGTGCTAAAAGTGTGATTTCCCTGTTGCTGAATTACTACCCTGACGAAAAGCAGATTGCTGATACGTATAAGATTTCCAAATACGCTTACGGTCAGGATTATCATTCAGTTATAAAAGAAAAGCTGAAAGAACTATTACAATCCATTAACGATAACATAGGCGAAGTAGGGGGTAGGGCATTTGTAGACAGTGCCCCGGTGCTGGACAAGGCATGGGCAGCCAAAAGCGGCCTGGGGTGGATAGGCAAAAACAGCAACCTGCTGAGCAAGAAAACGGGTTCGTTTTTCTTCATTGCCGAACTGATTGTAGACATAGAGTTGGAATACGACCATGCCACAACCGATCATTGCGGCTCCTGTACCGCTTGTCTGGATGCCTGCCCTACTGAGGCCATTATAGCGCCTTATGTGGTAGACGGCAGCAAATGCATCAGCTATTTTACCATAGAGCTAAAGGAGAACATTCCGCACGAAATGAAGGGTAGTTTTAACGACTGGGCTTTTGGGTGCGATGTGTGCCAGGACGTATGCCCGTGGAACCGTTTTAGTAAACCACACCGCGAACCCTTATTTAGCCCGCATCCTGATTTACTGACCCTGACCAAAAAAGACTGGGAGGAAATCACCGAAGATACGTTTAGGAAAGTATTTAAAAACTCGGCGGTTAAGCGTACCAAGTATTCCGGCCTTATGCGGAATATCGAGTTTTTGAAATAGATTTTATGGAGTCAAATTCGAAATTCCTCAAGATACGAGTTGTTTTTATTTTGCAGATACTTCATTTTCTGAGTTATGATTTCCATAAAAGTATGAGGATATTTAGCGTCAAAATCTATCGGGTTCAGGTTTTTTATTGATTCAGTCTTTCGAATAATTTCATACACAGTAATGTGCTTGATATACAGGTTTATAGCTTCCTGGAGTTTATCGTCAATTTCAATTAAGTGAATGTTGTTTTCAATTATCGATAGGATTTCTCTGTGATTTTTTAAGATGTACTCATTTTCAATTAAAGAATTAGATTCAGCAGGTAATTGATTGTTAGTTTTGTATAGCTGGGGCGACAGTTTCCATAATGCATTGTCACGCTGTAGTCTGAAATAAATAGGGTAATAGAAGTTTGATAATTGTTTTTCAATAATTGAAATGTTTTTGTCGCGAGTCGTCTCAGTAATCTTATTTTTTAAGATATTTCTTTGTTTGTCAATTTCTAAAAATTTGTTTAAATAAAATCCAACAATTATTATAAGTACGCCGATTAATCCTTTTTCAATGACTATTTTGATTATTTCATCTGTCATAATCTGTGGTGTGTAAGTTAGTGAAATTCTTGCCGAAACAAAGCCCCACTTTTCAGCGAGGCTCTCCATTACTTTTCACTTTCAATGTATTTATTGACTTTATCTTCCAAAACCTTTAGTGGTAGGCAACCTGCATCCAGCACCTGGTCATGGTACTCCTTAATACTGAATTTTGCGCCAAGCTCTTTTTCTGCCTTGGTACGCAGCTCACGGATTTTAAGTTGGCCTATTTTATACGACAGCGCCTGACCCGGTATGGCCATATAGCGTTCCACTTCGGCTATAATGCTTTCTTCCGGTTCCGCTTCGTTATCCAGTGAGTACTGAATCGCCTGTTCGCGTGTCCAGCCTTTGGTGTGGATACCTGTGTCTACCACCAGGCGAATGGCACGGTGCATTTCTGCGCTCAGCATCCCGAAGTATTGGTAAGGGTCGGTGTACAAGCCAAGTTCTTTACCCAGGGATTCGGTGTACAGTGCCCAACCTTCACCATAGGCGTTAAACCAGATGGTTTTTCTAAACTCCGGCAGATCCTTGTTTTCCTGTTGCAGCGAAATCTGGTAGTGGTGCCCTGGTATGGCTTCGTGCAAAAACAGGTCTTCATCGGCAAAGGTGTTGTACTTCTTCACATCCGGAATAGGAACGTAAAAAATACCCGGACGTGTACCGTCTACACTGCCCTGGTTGTACTCGGCACTGGCACTCGTCTCACGAAACGCTTCGGTACGGCGCACCTCAAACGGCGTTTTTGGTTTTTTGCCAAACAGCTTTTCCAGGTTCGGTTTCATGCGATTATGTATGGCGTTAAAGTTGTCTATCACCTGTTGCGGATTTGTAAACGGCATCAGCTCCTTTTTGTTTCGTACATAGTCGAAGAACGATTTCAGGTCGCCGGTGTAGCCTACTTCGGCTTTCACTTTTTCCATCTCTGCCTTAATGCGCGCCACCTCTTTTAGTCCAAGGTTGTGTATTTCATCGGCGGTCATTTCGGTGGTGGTGTAGTTTTTTATCAGGAAGTTGTAATACTCCTTACCATGCGGAATGGCGCTGATACCACTTTGAGGCAGGCTTGCCTTAAGGTAATCCGTACTGGTATAATTGTAAATATTTTTAAACGCCGGGATGAGTTTATCTTTAAGTATGGCGGTAAATTTAGCGGTAAGGTCTGCTTTATCGGCGGCGCTAAAGTCTTTCGGAAAGTTTTTTACCGGCGTAAAGAACAGGTGCGAAGGCACATCTTCATTTGCCATCTCCTTAAACTGCGGAATCATTTTTTCGGTAAGGGCTTTTGGTAGTACATAACCTTTACTTACACCTTCTTTCATACGGGCTAGGGCAGTAACAAGAAATTCGTTATAGCCCTCAAGGCGTTTCAGCCAGTTGTTGTAGTCGGATACGGTTTTAAAAGGTTGTGCGCCACTGCCCGAAGCCATTTGCCCCATAGCCAGATGCATGCCGCTAAATTGGTTAAAAGGCAATAATTCCTCATGAAACTGCAGTCGGTCCAGTTCGTTGTTGCACGTCCATAACAAAATCTCTTTACTCAGGCGATCGTTTTCGCTAAGGTCATCGTCGTTAAACTTGGTTAGTGCCTCTTTGTATTTGGTAAAGAAATCCTTAACCTGGGTATGAAATTCATCGGTAAGCGTATTCGGGAACAAATCGTTATAACGGGCATCGCCTGCCTGAGTAGCTTCCAGGGGGTACAGCTTCAGGCGCTGCTGGTAGTAGCCATCCAGCACGGTGGCAAGCTCCTTGTTTGGTGTGGTTACGGCTTCTTTTTTTTGGCACGACTGCATCATGCCTGCGGCAATAAGCAGTATAGTGGTTATTTTTTTCATAGTTGAATAAAATGATTTTCTGTACTAAGGTACGTTTTTTTAATTTTAGCTTTGGCTAAAAGAATATCGTTAAATATTTCGCAGTTTGCGCTATAGGTTTACCTTTGTAAATTCCAAATTCCGAAAAAGAATGAATCAGTACAGTAAACGCAGGGAGGCTTTGCTTTATCATGCCAAGCCCCAACCAGGTAAAATACAGATTGTACCAACCAAACCATACGCAACCCAACGCGACCTTTCTCTTGCTTATTCTCCGGGTGTTGCCGAGCCCTGCCTTGAAATTGCTAAAGACATAAATAATGTATATAAATATACCGCTAAGGGTAACCTTGTAGCGGTAATATCTAATGGTACTGCCGTACTGGGGTTGGGCGATATAGGTCCTGAAGCCAGTAAACCCGTAATGGAAGGTAAAGGCCTGCTGTTTAAGATTTTTGCAGATATTGATGTGTTTGATATTGAAGTGGATGCAAAAGACATAGACAAGTTTGTAGAAACCGTAAAAAACATAGCACCTACCTTTGGTGGTATTAACCTTGAAGATATTAAGGCGCCGGAGTCGTTTGAAATAGAACGCCGCCTGGTGGAAGAACTTAATATCCCGGTAATGCACGACGACCAGCATGGTACAGCCATTATATCATCGGCGGCGCTGATTAATGCTGCCGAGCTTGCCGGTAAAAACATAGGCGATATAAAAATCGTGGTGTCGGGTGCCGGTTCTGCGGCACTTGCGTGTGCTAACCTGTATTTGCTGCTGGGTGTAAAGGCAGAGAACATAACCATGTTTGATGTAAACGGTATGCTGGTACAAAGCCGTACCGACCTACTGCCAATACAAATGAAGTATGCGCAGCCGGGCGAACAAAAAACACTTGCCGAAGCAGTAGTAGGAGCCGATATGTTCCTGGGGCTGTCTGTGGGTAAAGTGCTTTCGCCGGAAATGCTGCTTACCATGGCTAAAGACCCTATTGTTTTTGCGATGGCTAACCCAACACCGGAAATTGATTACGACCTGGCAATAAGCACTCGCGAAGACGTGATTATGGCTACCGGACGTAGCGACAATCCTAACCAGGTGAATAACGTACTGGGCTTTCCGTACATTTTCCGTGGGGCGCTTGATGTGAGGGCTACCAAGATTAACGAAGAAATGAAGATGGCTGCCGTTGTAGCCCTTGCCGAACTGGCTAAGGCTCCGGTGCCGGAACAGGTAAATATAGCGTATGGTGAAACCAAGCTGATATTTGGCCGTGATTATATCATTCCAAAACCGTTTGATCCAAGGCTTATTGCCGTGGTGCCTCCGGCTGTAGCCAAAGCAGCTATGGACAGCGGTGTGGCACTTAAACCAATAGAAAACTGGGATAAATACACAGACGAACTATTAGAACGCCTGGGTAACGATAATAAAATGGCAAGGTTACTTATTAACCGTGCCAAAAGCGCGCCTAAGCGCATAGTATTTGCTGAAGCAGACCAGCTTGATGTGCTTAAGGCAGCCCAAATTGTAAAAGAGGAGGGTATAGGTGAGCCAATACTTTTGGGTAACCGTGAAACCATTCAGGAGCTTAAGGAAGAAATAGGCTTTGATTTTGAATGTAAGATTGTAGATCCAAGGGCTGAATCTACTGCGCATGAACCAAGCTACCGCAAGTATGCGCAGGCATTTTGGGAAACCCGTCGCCGTAGGGGTATAAGTGAGCTCGATGCTACAAAAATGATGACCCAGAGAAACTATTATGCTGCCATGATGGTACGCCAGGGCGATGCCGATGCTATGATAACCGGTTACAGCCGTAACTATCCGGCATCAGTAAAACCGGTGCTGCAGGTAATAGACAGGGCGCCGGGCATTAGCCGTATAGCTACTACTAACCTTATGCTTACCAAGCGCGGCCCTATGTTCCTTTCGGATACGGCCATAAACCCGGATCCAACTGCCGAAGACCTGGCTAAAATTGCGTTGCTTACTGCAAGCACTGCCCGTCTTTTTGGTATAGAGCCGGTTATTGCCATGGTTTCTTATTCTAACTTTGGTTCGTCTCAGGAGCCGGGATCGGTAAAAGTACGCGAGGCGGTTGCCTATTTGCATAAAAACCACCCAGACCTTATTGTAGACGGTGAGGTTCAGGCCGACTTTGCGCTGAACCAGCAAATGCACCAGGATAAGTTTCCGTTCTCTAAACTTGCAGGCCGTAAGGTAAACGTGCTGATATTCCCTAACCTGGAGTCGGCTAACATTACCTACAAGCTGCTTAAAGAACTGGATGAAGTAATATCTATAGGTCCTATAATGATGGGTATGGATAAGCCGGTGCACATAGTGCAGTTTGGCGCCAGCGTAAACGAAATGGTAAATATGGCAGCCGTAGCTGTTGTAGATGCACAGGAAAAAGAGAAACGCACCAAGAAAATTAGCAGTGCTAACTAAGTGTGTGCAGGTTAAATAAATTTCATATTTTTGGGCAAGCAAGGTAATTAACAACTATGATAGCACATCTTGAAGGAAGATTGGTAGAAAAAACACCTACCGATGTGGTTATTGACTGCCACGGTGTAGGCTACCTGGTGCATATTTCACTACATACTTTTTCGCTGATTCCCGAGTCGGAAAATATAAGATTATATACTTATTTACAGATAAAAGAAGATGCCCATACGCTTTTTGGCTTTGCCGAAAAAGCAGAACGGGAACTGTTTAAGTTGCTTATATCGGTTTCAGGCGTTGGGGCAGGTACTGCACGTACCATGCTTTCGTCGTTAGAGCCCAGGCAGCTAATAGGCCATATAGGTACAGGTAATGTGGGGGCTATACAGTCTATAAAAGGAATTGGTGCCAAAACGGCACAGCGTATAATACTAGACCTGAAGGATAAAGTGTTAAAACTGTACGATCTGGAAGAAGTTTCTGCTCCGGGCTACAATACAAACCGGGATGAGGCGTTATCAGCCTTGGAGGTTTTAGGCTTTAATAAAAAGCTTGCCGAAAAAGCTGTGGAAAAAGTGTTAAAAGAAACACCTGCTGCAAGTGTAGAAACGATTATCAAACAAGCATTAAAAAATTTATAGTCCTTGAAAACAGACTACCCGAAAGACTTATACAAACAATTGCGTTATGCCTTTTTTGTACTGTTCCTGTTAGTAGGGGGTGCAGTGCAGGCGCAGGTTGTGGTACCCGAGGAGGAAGAGAATGAAGCCGCCCAGGATACCATAAAAGGTTATAATGCCGGTAAAGTGGAGCTAAAAAATCCGTCGAGCATCAGTGAGGCGTACACCTATGATGCCCTTACCGACAGGTATATCCTTAATACCTCTTTTGCGGGTTTTAATATTACCTATCCGTTAATGCTTACCCGGGAACAGTATGAAGAACTGGTGCTTAGGGAGTCTATGCGTGAGTACTACCAGCAGAAAAGCAAGGCGTTAGACGATAAATCTACCGATCAGCAAAAGAAAGACCTTTTGCCGCGTTATTATGTTAAGTCGGGACTGTTTGAAAGTATATTCGGTGGTAATACCATAGATGTAAAACCACAGGGTTATGTAGAAATAGACCTTGGAGGGCGTTATACCAAGCAAGATAACCCTGCACTTTCGCCAAGGAACAGGCGTAGTTTTACCTTTGATTTTGACCAGCGTATCAGCATGAGCCTTCAGGGTAAGGTGGGTACCAGGCTGAATGTAATGGCTAACTATGATACACAGAGTACCTTTGCGTTCCAAAACATGATTAAGCTGGATTATACACCTACTGAAGATGATATAATCCGTAAGATAGAAGTGGGTAACATTAGTTTCCCGCTATCCAATTCATTGATAAGAGGCGCGCAGAGCCTTTTTGGTGTTAAAACCCAGTTGCAGTTTGGTAAAACTACCATTACGGGTATTTACTCCGAACAAAAATCACAGTCTAAAACCGTTACAGCGCAAGGAGGAAGCACCGTACAGGACTTCTCCATTTTTGCATTGGAATACGACCAAAACAAACACTTTTTCCTTTCGCAACTATTCCGTAACCGATACGACCAATGGATAAAAGACTATCCGCTGGTGGGTACCCAGGTAAAAATTACGCGTATTGAAGTTTGGGTAACAAACAAGCAAAATCGTATAAACACCACTGAGAACAATACCCGAAATGTTTTGGCACTACAAGACTTAGGTGAATGGAGGCTTACCAAACAAAGCCCTACTACGGGTGTGCCAAACGGAGCTGATATTACAACCCAGGCGGTAGGTTTTGTACGAAATGGTGAACCGGCAGGTTTCTTTAATTCATCGTATTTTTACAGTAGTGACGCAGACGATGTTATTTTAACTTCAAGGCCGTATCCTGATAACAGTGCAAACAAACTTGACCCTGAAAAGATAGGGACCGCCGAAGGTTGGCTTGATTCTTCCATGAGGCAGATTGTTACCACATCGCCATCAGGCTTTACAGGAGGGCTTGCTGGGCAGGCAAGTGAAGGTCGTGATTACGTGAAACTTGAAAATGCACGTAAACTTACCAGCAGCGAATATACGCTTAACGAAAAGTTGGGTTACATATCGTTAAACACCGCGCTTAATAACGACGAGGTGCTTGCGGTAGCTTACCAGTATACCGTGGGTGATAAAGTGTTTCAGGTGGGTGAATTTGGTACAGATGGTGTAGATGCTACCAGTACTACAACCGATAGCAGTACCGGTACTACCACATCGGTAAGTACTAACAGCCTTATCCTTAAAATGCTTAAGAGCAGCCTTATTAATGTAAGTGAGCCTGCATGGGACCTGATGATGAAAAACATCTACCAGCTTCCTAACGCATACCAGCTAAGCAGTGAAGACTTTATACTGAACATACTTTATACCGACCCTTCGCCGCTAAACTATATTACACCAGCAGGTGAATCTCTTCCTTCGGGGGTGGCAGATACCCCACTGCTAAATGTGTTTAATATGGACAGGCTTACCCCGGCAGGTGACCCGCAGGATGGGGGCGACGGTTTCTTCGACTTTCAGCAGGGGTATACCATAGATGCCACAAACGGGCGGGTAATATTTACATCGGCTGAGCCTTTTGGTGAATACCTGTATGATAAGCTGGGCACTGCAAACAACAGCCTTGGGCAGTACAACGTAGAATCGTCTTATAGCCCTAACCAGGCTAAGTATGTATACCGTAAGCTGTACCAAAGTACCCAGGCAGAGGCTTCGCAACAGAGTAGCAAGAACAAGTTCCAGCTGAAAGGTCGCTTTAAGAGTTCGGGTAGTTCTGGGGAAATTTCTTTGGGTGCGTTTAACGTGCCACAGGGTTCGGTTACCGTTACAGCCGGTGGGCGTACGCTGGTAGAAGGTATAGACTATACCGTAAACTACCAGGCAGGTACTGTGCAGCTGCTTGATGCGTCATTACAAAACTCAAATACTCCGGTGCAGGTAAGCCTGGAGAACAATAATACATTTGGCCAGCAAACACGCCGTTACTTTGGGGTGAATGTGGAGCATAAATTTTCAGACAAATTCCTTTTGGGGGCTACCTACCTGCGTATGTCCGAAAGGCCATATACCAGTAAATCTAACTACGGGCAGGAATCGGTAAACAACACCATATTTGGATTTAACGGTAACTACAGTACAGAGGTGCCATTCTTTACACGTTTGGTAAACAAGCTGCCGTTTGTAGATACCGATGTGCCTTCTAACTTCTCTTTCAGGGGAGAATGGGCGTACCTGAAACCCGATGCAAGTAAAGCAGACCAGATGAACGGTGAGCCTACCTCATACGTAGAGGACTTTGAAGGTTCGTCTACCACTGTAGATATGCGCAGTGCTTCGGGCTGGTCTCTTGCCAGTGTGCCTCATGGTTTTGGTGGCGAACTTACCCCTGGTACACTTAATTCCGGCTTTAAGCGCGGTAAGTTGGCGTGGTACAGTATAGACCCTATATTCTATGCCTCGGCTTCAAGGCCTGATGGTATTAATGCAGGTTCGGTTTCAAGTAACAAAACCCGTCGTATTTATTATAGTGAGCTTTATCCTGATACCGATGTGGTGCCGGGCCAAACCAATGTGGTTACCACGCTGGACCTTTCTTACTTTCCGCAGGAAAGGGGACCATACAACTTTAGCCCCGATGCAGATGGCAACGGTATGTTTACCGAAAGTCGTGCTACCGAAAACTGGGCGGGTATTATGCGTTCGCTTACCTCTACCAACTTTGAGCAGACTAACGTAGAATATATACAATTCTGGATGCTGGACCCGTATATAGGTAATACCGGCGATGCTGCTGATGCAGACAACGTGGGTACCCTGGAAATTCACCTGGGCGAAATATCTGAAGATATACTTAGCGATAACTATAAGCAGTACGAAAACGGCCTTCCGGGTACCAGTACTACTACGCTGGTGTACACCTCGGTGTGGGGAGAAGTGCCGGCATCGCAGTCGCTTATCTATGCGTTTGATACCGATACCAGTAACCGTACACTTCAGGACGTGGGTCTTGACGGACTTAATGACAATGAGGAAGCTACCAAATTTCCGGATTTTGCCGGATTTGCCGACCCGGCTGCCGATAACTACCAGTACTACCTTAGTGTAAGCGGTGGTATTATAGACCGCTATAAAAACTATAACGGCCTTGAGGGTAACTCGCCGGTAGACGTAAGTAATACGAGTCGTGGTTCTACGACCTACCCTGATACAGAAGACATCAATAAGGACAATACCATGAACACTATTGATGCCTACTATAAATATGAAATACCTGTGGGGCCAAATGCCATACCGGGTGTGGGCTATGTGGTAGATGCACGCTATAATGCCAGCCAGGCTATGGAGCAGGGTACTACACCACGCCGCTGGCTGCTTTATAAAATTCCGGTAAAGAACATGACCGATAGCGTAAATTCGCTAAACAGCCTTCGTTCTATCCGATTTATGAGGATGGCGGTATCGGGCTTCAGGCGCGATATTACCCTTCGTTTTGCCGCGCTCGATCTTGTAAGGAGCGACTGGAGGCGTTATGAAGACCCGCTGGATACTGATACTGATAACGCTGTAGACGACGATACATGGCATACAGGTTTTGATGTGGTATCGTTAAACATACAGGAGAATGCTAACCGTAGCCCTATTAACTACGTGTCGCCTCCGGGTATTGCCAGGGAGCAGCTTTACAGTAATAATGCTGTAATAAACCAGAATGAGCAGGCGCTCTCGCTCCGGGTGTATGCCACTAACGGCGGAACCGATGTTAACTCCGGACTTGAGCCGGGTGATGCACGGGCGGTGTATAAAAACGTAAACGTAGACATGCGCCAGTACAAAAAGGTGCGAATGTTTCTGCATGCCGAGGCGCTGCCAAATGCTGCCGGTAACGGCCCTGAAACAAATGGGCTGCAGGACGACCAGCTTGCCGCAATATTGCGTTTTGGTACCGACTTTACCGATAACTTCTACCAGGTAGAAAAACCGCTTAAGGTTACGGCATACGGCTCTAACTCTAACCTTGATGCCGAAGATGTTTGGCTTGAGGATAACGAAATAATGGTAACACTTGCGGCACTGACCAAGCTGAAGCTTATGGCGCTGCAGGGTTCTATAACGGTAAGCTCAGACGGTATTTACCGTGCTGCGGCTATCGACCTTGATTCTAACCTTGCCGAAGGCATGATACTGGGTATTAAGGGTAATCCTAACTTTGGTTATGTGCGTACCCTTATGCTGGGCTTACGAAACAACGTGCTGAATCTTGAAGCTGTGCCAACTCCTGCTCCGGCGGTAAGGGGTGAGGTGTGGTTTAACGAACTTCGCCTAAGTGATATGGACAACAGTGGCGGATGGGCTGCCGTGGGTAGTATGGATACAAACTTTGCCGATATTGCTACGGTTTCTGCTGCGGGTAACATAAGTACTATAGGTTTTGGTACTGTAGAGCAGGGCCCTACCGAGCGTAGCCTGGAGGAAACCAAGCAGTATACTGTAGTTACTAACGTTAACGTGGGTAAAATGCTTCCTAAAAAGTGGTACCTGAACCTGCCGTTTAACTACAGTGTGGGCGAAACTACCATTACACCTAAGTACGACCAATACTACCAGGATATTACCATAGACCAGGCACTAAGTGTAGCTACCAGCCAGGCAGAAGAAGATGCGATACTAAACCGCAACGTTGACTACACAAAAAATAAAAGCATCAACTTTATAGGGGTGAAAAAAGAGCGTGCACCAGAGCAAAAGCCGCACGTATACGATCCTGAAAACATTACCGTGTCGTACTCGTACAACCAGAGTAACCACCACGATTACCAGATAGAAGACAGGTTGGATCAGCAGATTAGGGCTACGGCCGATTATAACTTTGCGTTCCAGAGCAAGCCGGTAGAGCCGCTGAAGAATAATGCCTTTATGAAAAAGAGCCAGTATTGGAAACTGCTGAGCGACTTTAACTTTAATTACCTGCCTACAAACATTTCGTTTAGTACAAACATTATTAGGCAGTACAATATGCAGAAGTACCGTAATGTAGATGTAGAAGGTATAGCCATAAGCCCGCTGTACCGCCGTAACTACTTCTTTAACTACCAGTACGGGTTTAACTATAATATTACCAAGTCTATTAAGTTTAACTACCAGGTGGCTACCAGCAATATAGTGCGTAACTATCTTGATGAGGCAGGTAATGCAGTAGATAGCTACAATGTGTTTGATGGTTTTTGGGATACCGGTACCGCAAATACGCACGTACAAAACTTTGTATTAAACTACGACCTGCCGCTAAACAAGCTGCCTTTCTTAAGTTTTGTAAAATCTACTTACAGCTACAATGCTACCTATAACTGGACACGTAGTACCGATGCACTTAGGTATGTTACCGATGAGAATGGTGATGAATGGGATTTAGGTAATACCATACAAAACAACAATTCGCATAAGCTGAATACTACATTCAGTATGGATATGTTCTACAAATACCTGGGTGTGGGCGCTAAGAAAAAGGCTCCTGCAAAAATGGCTCCGCCTAAAGCCGCACCGAAACCGGGTGAAAAAATTGCCGCGGCGCCTAAAGTGCAACAAGATGGCAATGTGTTTGTAGACGGGCTTATAGGGTTAGCTACTATGGTAAAAACCGTGCAGGCTAACTATACCGAAACTAACGGTACTGTGCTGCCGGGTTACCTGCCGTCTATAGGTTTCCTGGGTACTACTAAGCCTACAATCGGGTTTATACTGGGTAGCCAGGATTCTGATGTGCGCTATGAAGCGGCCAAGTTAGGCTATCTTACAAGCTACCCTGAGTATAACCAAAGTTATTCGCAGGTAAATACTAAGGATTTAAACCTTACGGCTAACGTGGTGCCGTTCCCTGATTTTACCATAGACCTTACTGCTGCGCGTACCACGTCAAGGACTTATTCAGAACAGTACGATGGTTATCAGGAAGCTACCATAAGCAACACCGGCGAAATAATACCGGGGTATTCCAGGTATGAAGGGCTGTCGCCAAATGTTTACGGTAACTTCCAGATAAATACCATACTTATCAAAACGGCCTTTAGCCGCAGCGATGAAAACGGCAGTGAAGCCTTTGACCAGTTTAGGGAAAACAGGCTTACTATAGCTAACAGGCTTGCCGAGCAGTACTATGGCACTACCACCATACCGCGTTATGGCGATGGTAACCCTACAACGCCTACCGGTGATTTTGCCGATGCTAACGTGGGTTATCCTGTGGGGTATGGTAAAAACAACCAGGCGGTGCTTATTCCGGCATTCATAGCAGCGTACCAAGGCAAAGATGCCGGTAAGTCTGATACCGGATTGTTCCGAGATATTCCACTGCCTGCCTGGGTAGTTAAGTATACCGGCCTTATGCGCTATAAGTACTTTAAAGAACGATTTAAACGTTTCTCTATACAGCATGGTTACAGGGCGTCGTATAACATTAACTCGTATCGTACTAATTACGATTACAGTGATACCGCAAACGGGCAGGATAATAACGGCGTGGGTAACTTCTATAACAAGTATGTAATAAGTAACATCAACCTTACAGAACAGTTTAACCCGCTGATTCGTTTTGATGTGGAGATGAAGAGCTCGCTTAAGATAGTTGCGGAAATGAAAAAAGACCGTACACTGAACATGAGTTTTGATAACAACCTACTTACCGAGGTTCAGGGGCATGATTATACCTTTGGGTTGGGTTACCGCATAAAGGATGTTATTATTACCTCTAAGCTGGCTAATAACCCTACAAATACCATTAAGAGCGATCTTAACCTGAAAGCAGACTTAACCCTGCGCAACAGTGTTACCATAATACGCTACCTGGATTATGACAACAACCAGCTGGGCGGCGGACAGAATACCTGGAACCTGAAACTGACGGCCGACTATGCATTCAGTAAGGCGCTTACCGCTATTTTCTATTACGACCATTCGTTCAGTAAGGCGGTAATTTCTACCTCGTATCCGGTAACTACCATACGTACAGGCTTTACGCTTAGGTATACTTTTGGTAATTAATTTGAAAAAAACATTTTTGAAGTTTGTGCATAAAACATACATTTGCTTAAAAAATAAACAACATGAACATTCCTGCTGAATTAAAGTATACCAAAGACCACGAGTGGGTTAAAATAGATGGCGATACAGCCACTGTAGGTATTACTGATTTTGCCCAGAAAGAACTGGGAGATATAGTGTATGTAGAAGTAGATACACTGGATCAAACTCTTGATAAAGATGAAGTTTTCGGAACTGTAGAGGCCGTTAAAACCGTATCTGACCTGTTTTTGCCGCTTTCTGGCGAAATCGTAGAGTTTAACAGCGAGCTTGATACAAACCCTGAGTTGGTTAACTCTGATGCGTACGGAGCCGGCTGGATGGTAAAAGTTAAAATTTCTGACCTGTCTGAAGTAGAATCACTACTGGATAGCGAACAATATAAGCAGTTAATAGGTGCGTAAAGTATACTTTTGGGCAGCGGTAATATGGACATCCGTTATTACGGTAGCTTGCCTTATAAGTATGCGTAATTTTGATAAGGTAGATTTAAACGAAGGTGCAGATAAGTATGTGCATGCTATCTTTTATTTCCTGCTTACATTTTTATGGTACCAGTATGCCCGCAGAAAGTTTACTATAAGCGGTGTGGGGCTTAGGTTAAGGGTTTTTTTATGTACCTTCCTTTTCGGGTTGTGCATTGAGATGGCTCAAAGCCTTTTTACCAATGACCGCAGTGCCGACTGGCACGATGTTATAGCAAACAGTAGCGGCGCATTAATCTCGATACTGTATTTTTGGCTGGTAGAAAAGCTGAAAAAGTAATATATTTAATCCCGGCAATAGTGTCGGGATTTTTTTTGGACTATAGTTATGGAAGATATCAGGCAATACTTAGATTCTACTTATCTTAAAACGGCACCGCAGGCGGGTCTTACCGAAGATGAAAACCGTAATGTGGTGCGCGCTGTGGTTAATGAGGCTATACAAGAAGGTTTTAAGCTTGTAATGGTACGCCCCGATATGGTAGCTATGGCATGTAGTATGATTACCGAAGCCGGATCTGCGGTAGAAGTGGGTACGGTGATTGATTTCCCTAATGGCGATGGCGGTCTCGAAGTCAAGCTTGCCGAAGCGCGACGTGCCATTCAGGACGGGGCAGACGATCTCGACTTTGTAATAGACTATAAAGCATTTATAGCCGGAGAAAAAGAAAGGGTGGAGGCAGAGGTGATGCAGTGTACCAGCCTGGCACTGGCTCATGGGCGCGTAGCAAAATGGATTATAGAAATAGCAGCGCTAACCCCAGAGCAGATTAAGGCTGTTTGCAGCCTTATAAAAAGCGTGGTGATGACTTTTGCCGATGTGGAAGACTACAGGAGTATTTTTATAAAATCATCTACCGGGTTTTATGTAACCGAAGGTGGACTGCCAAACGGCGCTACCCCCGAAGGTATAAAACTAATGCTGGAATGTGCAGCGCCACTACCTGTAAAAGCAGCGGGAGGGGTGCGCAATTATAAAGAAGCGGCAGATATGATAAAGCTTGGGGTAAAGCGTATAGGTACATCGTCGGCTAAGGCTATAGTAGATGGCTTTACCGCCGAGCCGGGCTATTAAAATCGAAAAACCTTCTCCTTTGGGGGAGAAGGCTCTCTTTCATAGCAATTAGCGATAGTTTTTACTTTTTCATAGCAATAGAAAAGTTGGTTTTATCGACTTGTTCTGTTAGTAAGATGCAGCAAAAGGCGAAAGGTTGCGCCGTTGATGGAATTTTTTTTAAATTTTTTCTCAGCCTGTTTTTCTTCCGTCAATAAATGTTTTTTATTGTTTGCGTCATCTTAAAATATTTTCTTTAGCATTAAGAGGATTTACTTATCTATAACTCTTAAAAATTGCTTTTTTGGTATGTTTTTCATGCGGAGTTAGTATTTAATAAATCTTTTTTTGGGTTATCTTTGCGCGAGTTTTATAAAAGCATGAAAATTACTTTGAACGCATCAGATAACGAGGTTTCCATAAAATCAGTACTAACAGATTTTAAAGCGCTTACAAAATCAGGCCTTGCACTAAGTGTGGTGTTTTCATCGCTGGCGGGCTACCTGCTTGGCTTTTCAGACGAGCATCCTTTTTCCTGGACGGTTTTAATTCTTTTAGCTATAGGTGGTTACTGTATGGTAGGTGCCTCAAACGTGTTTAATCAAATCATAGAAAAAGATCTTGATGCCTTAATGGACCGTACCAAAAACCGCCCCATACCTTCGGGCAGGATTTCGGTAAGGCAGGCGTTTGTTTTTGGCTGTGTGCTTACTGTGGCGGGTATTGCCATACTGTACAACATCAACCCGAAAACGGCCATGTTTGGTGCTATAAGCATCTTTTTATACACCAGTGTTTATACTCCGCTAAAAACAGTTACGCCACTGGCGGTTTTTGTGGGTGCTTTTCCTGGTGCCATACCGTATATGTTGGGCTGGGTGGCTGCAACAAATAATTTTGGCATAGAAGCCGGAATGTTGTTTATGGTGCAGTTTTTCTGGCAGTTTCCACACTTCTGGGCTATTGGCTGGTTCTTGTTTGAGGATTATAAAAAAGGTGGTTTCTTTATGCTGCCTACGGGTAAGCAGGACAAGAAAACCGCACTACAAATTATGCTGTATACCATTTGGCTTATCGTGGCATCGTTATTTCCTGCCACAGGATTAGCGGGTGAGCTAAAGCTGAGCCTTGTATCGGCGGTGCTGGTGCTGGGTATAGGCTTGTGGATGCTGGTGTTTGCAGTAAAGCTTTATAATAAAATGGATGCCGCATCGGCGCGAAAGCTTATGCTTGTAAGCGTTTCTTATATTTCGCTGCTGCAGGTTATATATATAATAGATAAATTTATCCGATAGTTTTATGGAAAAAGTAGTAATGACAGTACAGGAGCATGCCGAGCGTAACGCCAGGTCTAAGAAAATGCTGCTGTGGTTTGCTATGATTAGTATGTTTATGACGTTTGCCGGCCTTACCAGTGCCTACGTGGTTAGCTCATCGCGCCCGGACTGGGTTAAGGATTTTGCGCTGCCGTCGGCTTTTACTATAAGTACGCTTGTAATTGTTATAAGCAGTATCACCTTCCACTTTGCAATAACGGCAATAAAAAAAGGTAACCACAGTGCGGCTTCAGGGCTTATTTTGGGTACGCTTGGTTTGGGTATTGCGTTTGTGGTATTGCAGTTTGTGGGCTTTGGCCAGGTTATCCAGGCGGGCTATTATTTTACGGGTCCAGAGAGTAATATTACTACTACATTCCTGTATATTGTAACCATTGTACACCTTGCACACCTTATTGCGGGGCTTATAGTGCTTTTGGTGGTAATTTATAATCATTTTAAACAAAAATACACCCCATCTCAAACCCTTGGAATAGAGTTAGGTGCGCTTTTTTGGCATTTTCTCGGGTTTTTATGGGTTTATTTGTTCTTATTTTTCTATTTCTATTAAAATAAAAAAATGTAAATTTGAAAACTTTTTTAACCTAATAACGTTTTATGGCAGCGACAGTTACTTCTACAGCCACTACAGGCAAAACATGGGACGGCGGAAACGAGCCTATGGGAGCAAGTTATGGTAAGATGATGATGTGGTTCTTCATCGTATCAGATGCTCTTACATTCTCAGGTTTCCTTGCCGCTTACGGTTTCTCAAGGTTTAAATTCATTGGCACATGGCCTATAGCCGACGAGGTGTTTACCCACTTCCCGTTTATGCACGGTGTTGATGCACCTATGTACTATGTGGCGTTAATGACTTTTATACTTATTTTCTCGTCTGTAACAATGGTGTTGGCGGTAGATGCCGGCCACCAGCTTAAAAAGACAAAAGTTGCTATATACATGCTGCTTACCATTATTGGTGGTTTTATCTTCCTTGGCTCTCAGGCCTGGGAGTGGAAAAACTTCATTAAAGGTGAGTTTGGTGCTGTAGAAAGCAAAGGTGGTTCAGTACTTCAATTCGTTAAAAAAGGCGAAGGTGATAAGTACGAGCGTGTAGCACTTGCTGATTTTGCTGCGCACCTACCTACCGAAAGGCAGGAAAAAGTAAAAAGTAAAGGTATCTGGTTTGAAAAAGGTGAGTCGCTTCCTTCATACACTGTAGAAGAAGTAGCTGAAGGTCTTAAAGCCCACCCTGAAGTATTAATCAGGACTGAAGATATTACTGAGAAGAAAACAAAAACAGTACTTACAAGGGAAGAATCTCTTGCTAAGATAGCAGACTTTAACCTTGTTGTAGAAGGTGCAAACCTTAAGCACAACGAATACGGCCACAAGCTGTTTGCTGATTTCTTCTTCTTTATTACAGGTTTCCACGGTTTCCACGTGTTCTCTGGTGTAATGATTAACATCCTTATATTCTTTAACGTACTTCTTGGTACTTATGAGAAAAGGAAGAGCTACGAAATGGTTGAAAAAGTGGGTCTTTACTGGCACTTTGTAGACCTTGTATGGGTATTTGTATTCACATTCTTCTACCTTGTTTAATCTTAAAGAAAATATATAGATCATGGCACACGCACACGAATCTAACACAAAAAGGATATGGACTGTTTTCGGGATCCTGTCTGTAATAACAATAGTTGAGGTAATCTTCGGTATTAAAAAGCCGGAAGCACTATTCCTTAACAGCCTGTTTGGTCTTAACCTGTTAAACTGGTTATTCATTATCCTTACAGTAGTAAAAGCATACTACATCATGTGGGCTTTCATGCACCTTGAAGGTGAGAAATCAAGCTTCAGGTGGTCTATAGTTGCTCCACTTGTGTTTCTTATAATCTACTTGGTATTCATCTTACTTGTAGAAGGTAATTATATATTTGAAGTGTTCCACAATTCACAATATAAGTGGATATTCTAAGAGAACATTAATTCATAAAAAAGGCGGTTATATCAACCGCCTTTTTTAATTTTGCACCATAGTTTCATAAACCGTATCATGAATCGTAAATTAGTGTTGTTTGGTCTTCTTATACTGCCGTTGTTGCTGTATGTATACTTTTCTATGGTTAAGCACAATTCTCTCTTCTTACCCGTTATTACAAAAAACATAAACGAACTTCCTGAGGGCAAGACCCTTGATGGCAAGCCTGTGCAGCTTACCGGAAAAATTTCGGTGGTTGGTTTTTTAGGTAACGACATCAACAAGCGCAAAGAGGCTATCTTTAACCTGAACCAAAAGATAAACAGCAAATACAAAGGTTTTACCGATTTCCAGATGGTAATGCTTGTGCCCGATGGCGACCAGCAGGCGGTAGCCGCGTTACAGGAAAGCCTGAGGCGTATGGGCGATATTAGCGACTGGAGGTTTTTGTTTGCCAAGCCCGAAGATATCAAGAAGTTTTACACCAGCTTTAAAGTGGCCGAACCGCTTGATGCCAATGCCGGTAACGACTATGTATTTATAGTAGATAAAGAGCGTGGCCTGCGTGGGCGCCAGGGTAAGGACAAGAAGGGTAAAACAGAATACAAAGACGGTTATAACACATTTATTGTGTCTGATTTGCACAATGAAATGACCGACGACGTAAAGATAATACTGCGCGAATACCGCCTGGAGCTAAAAAGGCACAACGGGCCGCAACGTACCAAAAGGGAAATATAAGTTATGAAAAACAAATCGTATATAGGCATTTCGTTTATAGTGCTCATTTTTGGGATATGGGCAGTGCCGAAAATTGTAGACCGTTTTAAGAAATCAGACCTGGTAGAAATAGGCCCGGTGCCGTCTTTTGAGTTAACGGACCAGGATGATAAAAAGATATCAGACAGCGATTATAAAGGGAAGGTGTACGTGGTAGAGTTCTTTTTTAGTACCTGTCCTACCATTTGCCCGAAAATGAACCAGAACATGCTGAAAATTCAGGATGCTTTTTACGGCAGGCCTGATTTTGGCATAGCATCTATAACCATAAACCCGGAGTACGATACACCTAAAGTGCTTAAAGACCATGCAAAGCAGCTTGGTGTAAAACACTACAACTGGCATATGCTTACCGGCGAGCGTGATTATATTTTTAACCTTGCCAAGGAGTTTAAGTTGTATGCGGGTACTAACCCAAATGTGCCGGGTGGTTTTGAGCATTCGGGTATGTTTGCGCTTGTAGATAAAGATGGTAACATACGCTGCCGCAAAGACCAATTTGGTAACCCGATTATGTATTACGACGGGCTGGAGCAAAGCGGTGTAGATGCTATTAAAGAAGATATTAAAAAGCTTTTAGAAGAATAATAACCTTACCATGGAACAATCACTTCAAACCGAAAAACAATACAATAAATGGATTATAGCAGTGTCTATAATTATACCGGTGGCTGTAGCGGCACTGTTTGGTATTAACCTGCCAAAAATGGGCTACGATGTAAAGCCGCTAAACTTTTTGCCGCCTATATATGCTGCCGTAAACGGACTTACAGCTATAGTGCTTGTAGTGGCGGTACAGGCTGTAAAAAAAGGCAACCGTACCCTGCACGAAAGGCTGGTTAAGGTAGCTATAGGGCTTTCGCTTAGTTTCCTGGTTATGTATGTGGCCTACCACATGACGAGCATTACCGCCATATACGGCGATCTTGATTTTGACGGCCTGTTAAGCGACCAGGAGAAGGCCACGGCCGGAGCCCTGCGTTATGTGTACTACTTTGTGCTGTTTACCCACATTCCGCTGTCTGTGGTAATTATTCCTTTTGTGTTGTACACTTTTGTAAGGGGTATATCGGGTAGTTATGAGCGCCACAAAAAACTGGCTCGTATTACGTATCCTATGTGGCTTTATGTAGCTGTAACAGGTGTTATAGTATACCTTATGATTTCTCCATATTACCATAACTAATGCAAAGAAAATATATACAATGGCTGTTGCCGGTAGTGCTGTTTGCGGTAAACCTGCCTGTGCATGCCCAGTGTGCCATGTGCCGTGCCGCTCTGGAAAGCAACGACCAGGGTGTGCAGCCCGAAGCCGTAAACGACGGCATAGTGTACCTTATGGCTTTTCCGTACCTGCTGGTAGGTATAGTGGGCTTTATAGTATACCGCATGCGGCAGAAGTCGATAGCAAAAAAAGAAGCGCAGTAAATTTTTACTGCGCTTTTTTTATACGTTTTTGGAACTCTAAAACTTCAATAATCTAAAAGTTCCAACAATCTAAGAATCTAAAAGAACTATTTCAGTCCGTCTACCTTAAGGTTGATTTTTCCGGTAGCTTTTATAAATGCTATCATGGCATTGCTGGTAAGCTCTACTTTATCAAAATCAAATCCGTCTAAGGCACCGTTTACAAATACACCCGGCATAGGTGAGTAGTTGTTTAGGTACGGAGCCATGGCTTTTTTACCGTCTTCAAGGTTTTCTTTAACCGAGTAGCGACAGTTTTCCTGTATCTTTTTCAGGATGATGCCACCGGCCATCCAGTTTGCAGTACGCATAAGGGCACTTTTGGTGTCCAGTACATAATCCATCTGGTCAAAGTAAATTTCTTTGGTTACGGCGTTGTAGTTTGGTATACCGGTAAGGTAAATGGTGCCGTTAAGGCTGCCTGTCATGTCCAGCGCCACAATAAGCTTGTTGTCTTTTGCCCATAGGTCAACTTTTTGTACGGTAACTTTACGCTTACCATCGCCAAACTCCTGTCCCTGGAAGTTTTTAGTAATCATCTTAGAGGCGTTCTCATAAGTAGATACAGCGGCAACCGTAGCCGTAACTTTTTCAGGCATGGTTTTTACAGCCAGTAGCTGCACCTGGTCTTTCTTAAACGTGTTTTTCGGCTGTTGACCCACGGTAGTTTCCATGGTACACTTAAGGCCCATGTTCATGGTTATCTGTTTTTTTGCCAAAACAGCATCGGTAGCATACAGCTCGGTAGGTGTAAGGCGGAACCATGTTTGGTACTGCTCGCTGGTAAGTATTGGCTTAGCCATAGCCTCCATGGCATCAAGTACCTGTGGTTTAAAGTCGATGGCCTCGCTCAGGGCTTTGTCCAGCTCGTCTTCTATGCGGCTTTTAAACAGTTTTATAGCCGGGTTTATCAGGTAGGTAACCGGCATTTTTTTTCCGGCTACGGTTATAGAAGGACTTTCTATCCATTCCAGCTCTACAATAGCAGTTTTTGTTTTCAGCTTCCAGTTGGTAAGTTTTACATCGCTGCTAAAGGTGATTTTTGCATTAAGGTCAAACTCGCGCGTATCGTACATTTCCACACCCATAACGGTAGAACCGTAGCGTACCTTTCCGTTTACCTTAATAGGTACTATGCTTTCCAGCTTTCCGTTTTTTTCGGTAAATTTAATAGGGGCGGTTTTGGTTACTTTCAGTGCTACATCGTCGGCTTTCATGTCGTTGTCTTCATACACTACGCCGGCAAAAAACTTGTTGGTTTGGTTTTCAATATCCGCTACGGTAACGCTTACCGGCAGGCTGATGAATGATGTGGTTTGTTTGTATACCACGTCTGTGGTATTGCCCGGTTCGGGTTTCAGGGCGGCAATTTTCTTTGCAGTGCCGCATCCTGTAAGTAAAACAGCAGAAGCAGCAACGCTTACTAATAAGGTTTTCATGTGTTTAAGTAGAAATTTGGCGCAAATGTAGGATTTAATTTGTAACAAAAAATACAGTTGTGAGTCATATATGCAAACAGATTGTCCTTATTCAGGATATTTAATAATTTTGTTTCTCCAATTATGAAAAACAAAAAGCACAGGCTCATTTTATTAGGAGTTTCCTTTTTTTCGATTGCCGGCTTTGCCCAGCAAAAAAAATGGAGCTTACAGGAGTGCGTAGATTATGCACTAAAGAACAACATATCCATAAAGCTAAGCGAACTGGATGTGCAAACGGCTGCTGTGGCTAAAAGCGATGCCAAGATGGCGTTTTTACCTACGGCTAACCTGCAGGGTTCGCATTCGTGGAACATTGGTCTTAACCAGAACATAACAACAGGTTTGCTGGAAAACCAAACGGTGCAGTTTACTTCTATAGGAGGTACGGTGGGTGTAAATATTTACAACGGCTTGCAAAGCCAAAACCGTTTTACCCGTGCCAGGCTTGCAGCGGTAGCATCGCAGTACCAGCTTACAAAAATGCAGGAAGATGTGGGGCTGAATGTGGCCAATGCTTACCTGCAGATACTGTTTAATAAAGAAAACCTGAAAGTGCAGCAGCAACAGCTGGACTACGATTCTAAGCAAATGAACAGGGTGCAGCAGCTGGTAGATGCCGGGTCTGTACCTCAGGGCGACCTGCTGGATGTAAAGGCTACCGTGGCTACTGATACGCAGAATAAAATTGCTGCCGAAAATGCACTGCTGCTAAGTAAACTGAGTCTTGCCCAGTTGATGCAGCTGGAAAACTTCCTGGAGTTTGATACGGAAGACCGTGATTATCCTACGGATGAAACCGGTGTAATGCTGCGCCAGGCTGCCGAGATTTATAAGAAGGCAAAGGAAACCCGCACCGAGATTAAAATAGCCCAGCAAAATTTGGCTGTAGCCGAAAAAGATGTTACTATAGCGCGTGGTGCGTACCAGCCTACACTACAGGGTTTTTATAGTTTTACTACCCGTGCTGCCTATGCCGACAGGGTTACGGGCTACCAGTTAGATACTAACAACCCTAACAGCATTATAGGTTATGTAGACGGTACTAACCAAAACGTACTTTCGCCAAACTACGTTCCGGTACTGGGCAAGCATGCTCCCATCTGGGACCAGTTCGACCAGAATAAAGGTCATTCGTTCGGGGTGCAACTAAGCATACCGGTGTTTAACGGTTTTTCTACACGAAACAATGTAGAGCGTGCCAAGATAACGCTGGAGCGTACCCGCATAACCCTGCAACAGCAGGAACTTACACTGGAGCAAAATGTGTACAAAGCCTATACCGACGCCCAGGGTGCCCTAAACGCTTATGAAGCTGCCAAAACTACGCTTGCCGCCCGCGAGCAGGCCAAAGAATATGCCCGCCAGCGCTATGAGGTGGGGCTTATTAATATATTTGACTATAACCAGGCACAAACGCTTTTTGTAAATGCACAAAGCGAGGTGCTGCGTACTAAATACGATTTTATTTTTAAGGTTAAGATACTTGAGTTTTATTTTGGTATTCCTATTTCTCCTTCAATCATTCAAAAAAACTAATCATGTCTAAGAAAACTATTTTTATACTTTTAGGAACGGTAATCGTTGTTGTTGTAGCACTTGTACTGCTTAAAAAATCAGGTTCTATAGGCGGCGGTGATGAGGGCAAAGAGGTAGAAACCGCCCAGGTAAAAACCATAACACTAACCGAAACGGTTTCGGCTACCGGAAAAATACAGCCCGAAGTGGAAGTAAAAATATCATCTGAAGTATCGGGTGAAATTATAGAGCTTCCTATTAAAGAAGGCCAGGCCATTAAAAAAGGCGACCTGCTGGTGCGCATAAACCCAGACCTGTATGAATCGGGACTAAGCCGTACCAATGCTGCCATGTCTACTGCCAGGGCAGGGCTAAACCAGGCCGAAGCCCAGCTGAAAGAAGCCAAGGCAAACTATGACCGAAACAAAACCCTGTTTGATAAAGGGGTTATCTCTAAATCAGAGTGGGATAAAATAGTATCTGCTTATGAGGTGGCACAGGCCAGCAAGCAGTCGGCGTTCTTCCAGGTACAAAGTGCCGGTGCCAGTGTTACTGAGGCAAAGGACAACCTGAACCGTACCACCATATACTCTCCGGTAGACGGTACCATATCAAAGCTTGATACCGAACTGGGCGAACGAGTAGTGGGTACGCAGCAAATGACCGGTACCGAGATACTTCGTGTGGCTAACCTTAACAACATGGAGGTAGAGGTAGAGGTAAATGAAAATGATATTGTAAAAGTACAGGTGGGTAATGAAGCCGAAGTGGAGGTGGATGCTTACCTGAAAAGGAAGTTTAAAGGTGTTGTTACCAGTATTTCAAACTCGTCTGCAACTACTACCGCCGACCAGGTGACAAACTTTAAGGTAAAGGTGCGCCTTCTTAAGGAATCATACGAGGATATGCTGCAGGGGAAGCCGTCTAATTTTTCTCCTTTCCGTCCGGGCATGACCGCTACTGTAGATATTATTACACAGAGGAAGGCAAATGTGCTTTCTGTGCCAATTAGCTCGGTTGTTGTAAAAACGGATACAACATCGGGTGCTAAGCACGATATTGTAAAAGAGCTTGAAGACAAGGAGAAGGAAAAAGAAACCGGTAAGGCAGAACAGCGTTTTGAGTGCGTGTTTGTAAGCAATGGTGGTAAGGCTGTGCTTAGGCCAATAAAAACCGGTATACAGGACGATACTAATATAGAGGTGCTTTCGGGGCTTAAACCCGGCGATGTGGTTATTACAGGGCCGTACAACACGGTGTCTAAAGACCTGAACCCCGGCGACAAGATAAAGACTGCCACGAAAGATAACGAAGCGAAAAAATAATGATACGTATACTTAATATAGAAACTGCAACCAAAAACTGCTCGGTATCGCTAGCGGTAGATGGTGAGGTAAAGGTGCTGAAGGAATATGCAGGTGAGGGCTATGCCCATGCCGAGAAGCTACATGTTTTTATAGAGGAAGCCCTGCGCGAAGCGGGACTGGTGTATGCCGATATTACAGCTGTGGCCGTAAGTATGGGGCCGGGCTCTTATACGGGGCTGCGCATAGGGGTTTCGGCGGCTAAGGGGCTGTGCTACGCCCTGGGCATACCGCTTATAGCTATTGATACTTTAGAGCTGCTTGCCCGACGTATTGCTGTAACCGATGGAGTTGTTGTTCCGCTTATCGATGCGCGCCGTATGGAGGCGTATACGGCTGTTTTTACGCCCGGTTTTGAAAAGATACGCGAAATACAAGCTGAGATAATTACGCCTGAATCTTTTTCGGAATATGAAAAAGTACATATTTTAGGTGATGGCGCTGCAAAATGCGTAGGCGTGCTACCGGAGGATAAAATTGTTTTCCATAAAGATGAAGTATATCCGTCAGCGGCACAAATGGGTGCTTTGTCGTATGCCAAATACAAAATAAGCGACACCGTAGATGTCGCTTATTTTGAGCCTTTTTACCTGAAAGACTTTATTGCAGGTAAATAAATTATATTATTGAAGCAGTATATTCGGCCAGTTTAGCAAGGTCTTCACCTTTTTCCAGGTCTATTTTATTCTGCTTTATAAAGTTTAGTATTTCTTCGCTTTTGCCAGGTACCAGTTTAGAGAAGCTTTTTTTGCTTGAAAAATACTGTGCAGGAGCATCGCCTATCTGTACATAAAACTCGTCGCTGTCCTTTTTATAAGTAGCAGGTTTTTCGCTTCCGTAACCGTTATCAGGCTTAGAAGCTGCCTGTAGGTATATGTGTTCCCTTTTGTAAATTTTTACTTTGGCGTTGTTGCCTAAAAGCTGCATGTATCCTGAGTTTTCAGCTTTGTCCTTAACAAAGTTTATCAGTACATACTGTTCGCCTGTAGCAAAAGTAATAACGGTGCCCGGTTGTTTCGGTAATGATTTTACCGTTTGTTCCTGCGGGTAGCTTATCTCAAAATAATCAGAGTATGCATTGTAGCGCAGCATTTGGTTGCTGTTACTGCTTTCGCCTATTTTGGCAGGTAAAAAAGCTTCATTAATGTACATAGAACCCTGTACATTAGCGTTTGATTTACTGCCGGGCATCATAATCTGCCCACCGTTTCCGGTAATTGGTGTCTGGTTAATTTGAGCGTTAGCGCTAAGTGCAGTGCCAAGTAGGGCAGCAGCTAACAGGTAATTTAAATTTTTCATTTTTAATGGTGATAATATAATAGCAAATAGTTTTTATGCGGCGAAAGTAAGCTTTTAACCTTAAGATTTAAAACAAATTAACAAAAATAGTGCCGTTATAAAACGTTGCTTAAATATTTTTATTGTGGGTTATCCGGTTTATTTTCAGGATATTTTAAGTTTAGTTCCTGGTGCGGCGGAAATTCGGCTCCGGTTTGTTTCAGTGCCGGTTTTATATTCTCATAAAAATCAGATACAGTGCTGCTAAACTGTTCCCTTTTTGTCCAGAAATACACTGCAAGTGTTACTCCGCTATCGGTAAGGGCTTTTACTTCAATAGCCGGTGCCGGTTTTGCAAGTACCCTCTGGTCTGATTTTATAACCGAGAATATAGTGTCTTTTACTTTTTTTAGGTCGCTGCTGTACCCCATATTCAGTGCTATTTCTGCGCGGCGCTGTGGCTCCTGCGAAAAGTTTTTAATGGTGTTGTTGCTCAGCGTACCGTTTGGCAGGTATACCACCTGGTTGTTTGGGGTGGTAAGGCGGGTACTGAATATTTGTATGCTGCTTACCGTGCCTGCCTGTCCCTGGGCTTCTATATAATCACCTACCCGAAATGGTTTAAACAATATAATAAGTAATCCTCCTGCAAAGTTAGACAGAGAGCCTTGTAACGATAAACCTATGGCTACGGCACCGGCACCTATAATGGCTGCAAACGATGTGGTACCTATGCCCAGCTGGTCTATAATGCTTACAAAAAGTAATATGCGAAGCCCCCAGCTGCTTACGTCCAGCACAAATTTTAATAGGGTAGGGTCGTGATCCGGGCGTGCGGTAATGATTCGGGTTATAAAATTCCGGATGAATTTTATGGCAATTAGCCCCAGGATGAGCATGCCTATTGCCATGAAAATATTTGGTATGTAGCCTACTACTTTATCACCCAGTAGTTCTACATAGTGGTCTATTTTTTCCTTTTCAAACATTTATATATGTGTTAAACTATTGATTACTTCATTTAAATTTTCCTGCGGCAGGTGGCACGCCTTGTTTTGGCAAACATAAAACAGTTGACGGTTATTGTCAAAACGGTTTTTAAGAAAAGGTATGGCCGAATCTTTTGTTGTGCCTGCTACCAGTACATGCGGCAGGTAGGTAGCATTTATTGTTGTTATAGCTTCGGTAGCATTAGTGCCACACACGGCAAGCTCGCGGTTATCGGCAGATAAATCGAGCCAAAGGTTTAGCCAGTTGCTAAAAGCCGACGGGTAGTCCATAGACGGGATAATGTTGTACAGCATTTGCAGCGCTACCTTTTCATAATGAGGGTTGTCAAACAGCAGGCTCAGCTTGTACAGCACATTTGCCATAACCGAGTTTGATGCCGGTATTACGTTGTCTTCGGTTTCATAATGGGGTGCTACCAGTTCAGAGTTGTTTCGTTCGGTAAACAGGAACGATTGTTTCTTCTCGTCGTAGAAATGTTCCAGTGTATAGTCTGCCAGTTGTTTGGCGTGGTACAGCCATTGCTCATCCAGCGTGCATTGGTACAGGCTTATAAAAGCATCGGCGGTATGGGCATAGTCTTCCAGGAAACCCTTAATGCGCGATACGCCGTTTTTGTGCGTGCGCCACAGATAGCCTGCCTCATACCACAGCTTGTTTACAATAAACTGTGCATTTTTCAGGGCTGCTTCCAGGTAATGGTTTTCGGTAGTGGCTTTGTAGGCATCGGCATAGCCTTTTAGCATCAGGGCGTTCCATGAGGTAAGTATCTTGTCGTCCAGCCCCGGTTTGTGGCGTTTTTCGCGTTCGGTATACAGCAGTTGTTCCCAGTTTTTTTTCTTTACCAAAAGTGCTTCCGGGCTTATGCCAAAAGCTTCTGCGAGTGTGTCAATCGATTCGGTTTGTATAAGCACAAACTGCCCGTTTTCCCAAAACCCGAATTCATTTACGCTGAACACTTTTTCAAACAAAGGGAAATCATCACCCAGCAGGGTTTTAAGGTCTTCTTTTTCCCAGGTGTAAAAAGCACCTTCTTCCTTGTGGCCGGTAAGGGTAAGGCTATCGGCATCCCACGCGCTGTAAAAAGCGCCTTCGGCGGTGGTGAGTTCGGTGCTTATGTAAAAGTGCGTTTTTTCTATTACTTCTTTGTACAACGGATTTTTGGTGCGCTTGTAAGCTTCGGCATACAGGCTCATAAGCTGGCCGTTGTCGTAAAGCATTTTTTCGAAATGTGGCACGTGCCAGTGCATGTCTACCGAATAGCGTGAAAACCCTCCGCCCACGGTGTCAAACAATCCGCCCCATGCCATACGGGTAAGGGTAAGGTCGGTAAAGTCCAGCAGTTCCTGCGTTTTGGTCTGGTAGCCGTAGCGTTGTAAAAACAGGTAGTTATTCGGCATCATAAACTTGGGCGCACGGGCATACCCGCCAAAATCCCAGTCGAAACTTCGGCTCCATTTTTCAATTAGCGGTTTTATATTACCCGGGTTTTGTGAAGTGTTGTCTTCATTAGGTGGCAGTATCGACATCTGATTGATGCCCTCAAGCAGTTTTGCCGCATAGTCTTCCATTTTGTCGCGGCCTTCGGTAAACAGTTCCTGCAGCTGATCCAGCGCTTCCATCCATTGCTGTTTCCTAAAGTAGGTGCCGCCCCATACCGGCCTTCCATCTGGCAGCAGTACCACGTTCATGGGCCAACCACCCTGACCGGTCATCAGTTGCACCGCTTTCATGTAAGTGGCATCTACATCGGGGCGTTCTTCCCGGTCTACTTTTATCGAAATAAAGTGAGCATTCATCAGCTCGGCTACCTCATTGTCTTCAAAGCTTTCGTGCTCCATAACATGGCACCAGTGGCACGCCGAATAACCCACGCTTAGTACAATAAGGCGGTCTTCCTTTTTGGCTTTTGCCAAAACTTCGGGTTTCCAGGCTTTCCAGTGTATGGGGTTGTTTGCGTGTTGTAAAAGGTAGGGGCTGGTTTCGTTTTGGAGCTCGTTCATGTGCAGGTTTAAAAAAATAAAAGTACTAAATAAGCCCATGTGCTTCAAGGCAAAATTTTGTTAAAATCTATTAAATAAATTCGTGTTAAAACTATTGTAAAGCGTCTCGCTGTCAGGCTTTTTTGTTTAATTTTGATAGCAAATCATCAACAAACACATCACATGGAAAAATTAAAAAGGCCCACCTACGTGAAGCCGGCTGCTGACGATTTTTTCAAAAAACTGCACCGCGAAGTAGAAGAAACCGTACTAAACGACGACCGGCTACGAAAAAAAAACGTGATAAAATCTTTAGGACTGTTAGCTGCGTATTTTACTTTTTACATCTGCATCCTGTTCTTTGGAAACAATACACAGTTGCTTTACCTGTTTTATATTTTATGCGGCTTTAGCATGATTGTATTATTTATCAATGCTTTTCATGATGCCGTGCACGGTGCTGTGTTTAAAAGCCCGAAAGCAAACGATCGCTTTACCTGGGTATTAGAAGTTTTTGGCAGTAACCGCTGGCTTTGGATAACACGCCATATACGCCTGCACCACCCGTACCCGAATATACCGGACTGGGATGTGGATATAAAGCAAAGCGATATAGTACGTATTTTTCCGAACAGCCCGCTGCTGGATTTTCATAAGTACCAGCATATTTACATGTGGTTTTTGTATCCGCTGTACAGCCTTAACTGGATTTTTATACGCGACTTTAAAGATTTCTTTGGCACAAAGGATAACTACATAAAGCGTATAGTACAAATACCACGGGTGGAATACTACAGGCTGTTTGCTACCAAAATAGCTAATGTGCTGTATATGCTTATACTGCCTATTATGTTGCTAAACCAGCCCTGGTACGTGGTACTGGGCGCGTGGTTTACCATGCACATTTGTGGAAGCATGCTGGGGGTTATAGCGCTGATAAGTACCCACGTAGATGAGGAGGCGTATTTCCCTACAGCACCCGAAGATGGTAAAATGGAAACCACCTGGGCGGTGCACCAAATGCTGGTAACCAAAGATTTTAGTACCGATAGCCCGCTGGCCAATTTCCTGTACGGAGGGTTTACCCATCATGTGGCGCACCATTTGTTTCCGGGGGTGGGGCATACGTATTACCCGTACATAACGCCCATTATTAAAAAGTATGCCGCCGAAAACGACATACCCTATACTTCATATCCGTTTCATGAGGCGGTGCGGTCTCATTTTAACCTACTTAAAAACAGTGGTGTAAAGCAGAGTATAATGAGCATGGGGGAAATATAGTTTCCTCTTCCATTTCGAGCGCAGCACAGTTGAGAAATCTCTAAAGTTGAGAAATCTCTAAAAAAGTAATTTGAGATTTAATTTCGTTTAACCTTCGGTGTCTCAGCTCCGCCCGAAATGGAGAAAAGCAAGCTATTATTTAATGGTGAAATTAATGGTAGCCTTAAACACAAGGTTGTCGTTAGCGTTGTCATACGCATATGCGCCATAGCGGTAAAAAACTCCTGCGCCTATGCCCAGGTAACCTATGTTCATGTAGTTTAGCTTTACTATATTATCTGCCTGAAGGCCGGTTTCGCTAAACAGTTTGTTCTTTACTTTAAAGCTTACATAGCTGTGTGCGCCGGGGTTTTGCAAATCGCCTATGCTGAAGTTGTTGTGCAGGCTTATCCACGGCTGAAAGCTACCGGCCTTAAACAACAGCCCTCCAAAATTGTGCGATGTAAACAGGTTTACATACCTGTTGCTTAAAAACTCATATGGTTCCATAGTCTGGAAATGGTTTTTTACCACAATCTGTATTTTTTTGTCGTACCCACCCTCGCCGGTAAACACAAGTCCGTAGGGTAGTGGGCGGTCGGCATAACCTGCTTCCAGGCGGTAGCTGGTTTGCCCCAGGTTTTTTGTAAAATACGACTGTTCTGCCACGGCTTCAATTTTGTTGTAATTAAAGTTACCGCCCAGTACGTCTTCAAAGCCGTGTGCGTATGAAAGGCTCAGTACCGGGTATTGGGTAGGGGTGACCACATTTTGGTTAAACGAATTGATTATTTTTTCGCCGTAGGCAAAACGCAGGTTTACGGCTGCCTCGGTATTCGTGTACGATGTGTATTGCCTGCCGTCGGTATCGGTAAAAAGATAATCATACATAGGTGTGGTGTATGAGTGTGTAAAACCCGCATTCCACTTGATGTAGCGGTAAATGCGCGACCCGATTAAAAAGCGCTCTTCGCGCACGCGGTCCATCAGGTAACCCATGTACGACCTTAGTGTAAGGCGCGTGGGCTGCGCAAAGCCGTAGTTGTAGTTACCAGCTTCTGTAAGGTTGTCCTGGTAGCGCCCGCTTATGGTAAACTCATGTCTTTTATCTAATGTATAAATGGCTTCGCCGCCGTATTTCCAGTTGCCGTCTTTACTGCCGTAGCCAACGAACCCGCCCAACGACAGTTTAGAAAACAGCTTTTCGTTAGTGTATAAGCCTGCGCCAAAACGGAATCCTTCGTAGCGGTTGTACACCAGTGTTTTGCCAAGGTCGAGGTCAAACTTACCTATGGGGATACGGTTGCGGCCTAATTTTTCGAGGGTAGTAAGGTATTTGTCAAAGTTGTATTCATTACCCAGGCTGTCCAGTACGGTATAGGTGCTTTTTTCGGCGGTATTCAGTGCTTCGCGGCGCTGCCCCTGCCAAAACAGGCTGTCTTTCTTGGCGGCATTTTCATCAATCCATACCGACTCCAGGCTGAATTCCTTTTTGCGCAGCGGTGGGTTTATTACCACATGGTCTATGTAGCCACGCCCCTCGGCTACCATGCCTGTTTTTGGGTTGGGGTAGTCGTTAAGTATAAGGGCATAGTTTAGCTGCTCCGGAAACCAGTAGCCGTCTATGTTGGTGTACTGCTGTTGTATGCGAAGGTCTATCTTTCCTTTTTCAAATGGCGTGGCTGTTACCTGCTGCACAGCATATTTGTTAGTGTTTATGTACAGCAGCCCGGTAAGCGACTCAAATTTTTTGTGCTGGCGTGGCTTGTACGAAATCACATACACCGTGTCCTTGCCCTGAAACAAGGTGTCCTGTAGTGTAAAACGGTATTTGCTGATGCTGCCCTTGCTTATAGGGTTGAGGTAATTAACGTTAAGAAACTTTATGTTGTCCTTATAGAATGAAAACGGCTGCAAATCGGTAGCAGTGGCTGCAAACGATGGGTTTTTAAACCCGGAAACCTTAGTGGCTATAATTTTTTCTTCGGTTCGGTTTGGTTTCAGGTACTTGCGTTCCGTAACCGATTCCATCATAAAAAAATGCCCTCCTTTAAGAAACTGCTTTATCTTGATGCTGTCTGCGGCATTACTGTTTTTAAAATCGTACGCCACTTTATTGTACGAATTGCAGGTGTAGGCAGTAAGGTTGTCGGGGTCGTTCAGGTCTTTATTGGCTATAACCTTTCGCATAATGCGCTCTGCCGGATTGTCGCCGGGGGTTATTACCAACTCCTGTAACTGGTTTTGGGCAAACCGCAACGAGAAGCTCAGGCTGTTGTGGTTAGCATTGGTTACGGTTACAGTTTCAGAACTGTAGCCTACATAGCTGCAGGTAGCAGTAGTAAGACTTTCGTTTGCGCTAAAGCTGAATTTTCCGTCGATATCGGCTATAACCGAAAGCGTGTTTTTATTGTTGAATACAATACTGGCAAAAGCAAGGGGCTGTTTGGTTTCTTTGTCGGTTATAATTCCTTTTACAGTAGTTTGTGCTGTGGCAGCCATGCACATTAGCAGGGCCCAACATAAGTAAAGTGTTTGTTTCATTGGTTTGGGTAATGTCCACTGTAAAAATGCGAAAAAAAAGTAATTATTGCAGTTGGCACAAAAAAAAACTTCCCCGCCTTAGTAAGTGCGGGGAAGTAAGTAGTGCGTATTTAAATTGTTGTTTGCTGTGCGGTATTAATAATATTGCAGCAGCAGGTAGTTAATCAGGTCAGTAGTAGTTACTATGCCCACCAGTTCGCCTGCTTCGGTAACCGGTAGCGCATGAAAACTTTCGCGTGCCAAAATTTCTGCTACTTCGCGTATTGATGTGCTTACGTCTACTGTCATAGGGGTTTTTGTCATTACCTGCGGTATGGTAAACATATTGTATACTACTGCTTCTACAACATCGTTGTCATTATCGTCAGTGGCAACATCGGCAAAGCTGATGCGCAGTAAATCGGTAAGGCTTAGCATGCCTATTATTTTTTTTCCGTCTACAACCGGAATGTGGCGTATGTTGTGTTTTTTAAATAAACGTTCGGCTTCGTCAAGGGTGTCTTTTATGTTTAGTACCACCGGCTTAGAAGTCATTATTTGCATTACGGATACTCTTTGTTTCATAACTGATTGTTTTAATTTTATAGTGTAAAGGTCAGGTGCTTATAGCTGTAAAATCATGACAAAAAGCATTTTTGGATATTTTTTTTCTCCGTATATTAAGGTGAAAATAAGGTAGTGCCATAAAAGCACAACGCCCGCTGTAAGGCGGGCGTTGTGCTTTTATATAAGTGTTTATCTATAGTTCAGATACAATTTTGCTGGCGCTGCGGTATAAAAAAGTACCGTGTATGTTGCGTCGGGCAAAACGCGCCGGAGAGTCGGCATTGATCATTTTAATGTACGTAGCCTTAGGTACACCGAAATACTCATAGCTGGCACCATCGGCAAAGTTGATGTACAGCACGCTGTTGTCGTAGTAAAACTCGTGTATGGCCTGGGTAGTGGTTGTGGCTATATACTCGGCTTTAGTTTTTTCAAGCGTTTCCGGGGCTATACTTACTAAAAAGTGGTACGCTTCTATTATAGCAGTACTCCTTTCTTCGGCAGCCAGCCTTTCGGCATCATCGGCTATGGTATCCGGATGATGGTCTTTCATGCTGTTGCGGTAAATAGTCTTTAGCTCCTTTAAGGTCGCTGTCTTTGTAACGTCGAGCAATTTACGGTACTCAACAATCTTTTTCATGTTCATAATGCTGTGCTTTTTATACGGGGTACTTTAAAACGGCTGCAAAGGTAGTGGTAATTGTTTAAAAATAAAGAGGTTTTGTTTAAACTTAAAATCTGATTTGCAGGTTGTATAACCAGTAAGTAATAAAAAAGCCTTTTACATTGTGTAAAAGGCTTTTTAAGTGGTACCTCCAGGAATCGAACCAGGGACACATGGATTTTCAGTCCATTGCTCTACCAACTGAGCTAAGGTACCTTATAAGGTAATATTTCGAAATGTCTAAAATAAAAACCCCTGAGTGCTCAGGGGCTCTTTAAGTGGTACCTCCAGGAATCGAACCAGGGACACATGGATTTTCAGTCCATTGCTCTACCAACTGAGCTAAGGTACCAGTCTTATTTGCCTGCAAATTCACAGTTTTGCTTAAAGCATATAGCGAACTTGATTGCGGGTGCAAATATATACCCATTTTTAGATTATGCAAAGCAAAAAATAAAAAAAATCAATTGTTATCTTTGCTGTGTCAAAAAAATAAGGATGCTTTTAGCAGTAGATATAGGAAATACAAAAATTAAAGCCGCTGTTTTTGAGGAAACTGCACTGCTGGTGCGCTTCTCGTTTAGCCCGGATGAGGCTGCCGAAAAACTTGAAGAAATTTTTTACAGCTACCCTTCGGTAAGCCATTCGGTGCTTAGTGTGGTAGGGAAAGAGCAGCACAGCCTGTTATCTGTGCTTAAAGAACGCACTGTGGTAACCGAGATAAACCGCGATATAGCTTTTCCGTTTACTAATAAGTATGCCACGCCGCATACCCTGGGCATAGACCGCATGGTGCTGGCGGCAGGGGCGGTGCTGCAACACCCGGGGCACAACCTGCTGGTTATAGATGCCGGAACCTGTATAACCTACGACTTTATTACGGCAGCCGGAGAATACCTGGGCGGGGCTATTTCGCCGGGATTACAATTAAGATATAATGCCATGCACACTTTTACGGCAAAACTTCCGTTGTTATATCCGGAAATGCCCGAAAGCTATGTGGGAGATAGTACCAATGCCAGCCTGCACGCCGGTGCGGTATACGGCCTGCTGTTTGAAATTGATGGGTTTATAGGTGCTTATAAAGAGCAATATCAGCAGCTTACTGTAATATTAACGGGTGGCGATGCCGATTTTTTGGCTAAGAGATTAAAAAGCACCATATTTGCCAATTCAAATTTCCTTTTGGAAAGCCTGAACAAATTATACATATACAAAAACCACAAATGATAAAAAAACTTGTAGCCGGACTTTGCCTTTTATGCGCTACTGCAGCGTTTTCGCAGGAAAATAATGCTTCGCCGTACTCTTTTTATGGTATAGGTGATACAAAATTTAAAAGCACGGCCGAAAATAAAAGCATGGGCGGTATAGGTAGTATTAGTGACAGTATTCACATAAACCTGCAAAACCCGGCCAGCTATTCGCAACTTAAGTTTACTACATTTACCGTTGCGGCTTCGCAGGCGCACACAAAACTAACCACAGATACTGAGAGCGGAAAGGCAAGCCGTACTTCGCTTGATTATATAGCCTTAGCATTCCCGTTTAAAAAAGTAGGTATTGCGTTTGGGCTTATGCCGTATACATCTGTGGGCTACCGTATACAAAACACACAGGTAGATTCGGCCACCGGGCTTACCTTCCAGAAAAAGTATGATGGCAGCGGCGGGCTTAACCGTACTTTTGCGGGCTTTTCATATAAAATAACAGATAAACTATCATTAGGTGCCGAGTTTAATTACTACTTTGGTAACATACAAACGCAGTCTATTGTAGATATTGTAGATGTAGACCCTACAGATGATGCAGACCCCGACGGGCTGCAATACCGTAATAAGGAAAGCAACAGCACAGATTACAATGCTGTGGCTGTAAACTTTGGTGCTTACTACCAGACGCTTATCAATAAAAAATATACCTGGACTGCCAGCGCTACCTTTACCCCTGAAGCCAAGCTGAAAGGGCAAACAAACCGCACTATTGCTATAATACCGGGCGGTAGCTCGGGTAGTGAAACGCCTATAGATAGTGAAACTGAGGTAGTAAACGATAATGGTAACCGTATGCCTATGAAGATAGCCGGAGGAACCGGTTTTGGTATAACGCGTAAGTGGTTTGCCGGGCTTGAGTACACATATACCGGTAATAATGTGTTGGCTAACCGCTATGACGGTATTACAAATGCGTCGTTTGAGGCGGGACATCGTTTTGCTTTAGGAGGGTATTATATTCCTAAGTTTTATTCGTTTACCAGCTACCTGAGCAGGATTACGTACCGTGCCGGCCTTCGATATGAAAAAACAGGTTTGGTGGTTAACGATCAAAGCATAAACGACTATGCTCTTACCTTTGGTGTAGGATTACCGGTAGGAGGTATAGGGGGCAGTAATATAAATATAGGTACAGAAATAGGTAAGAGGGGTACTAAAAACGCCGGTCTTATTCAGGAAAACTATTTTAATGTGTACATTAGCCTTTCGCTAAACGACCGCTGGTTTGTGAAGCGTAGGTTTGAATAAAAAATAAAATTTGCGGCTATGAAAATATACGGTAAGGCATTTCTGGTTTCGGCATTGTTTGCAGTAGGTGCGGCTAATGCCCAGGCAACTAAGTGCGAGCCTGCTTATAAGTTGTTTAAAGAAACTATTTTTAAGGGAGATCTTAAACAGGCGTCTTTGCAGTTAGAAGACCTTAAAAAGGAATGTGCTGCCTATAATGAAGGCGTGTATACCTATGGCGACAGGGTAATGCAATACCAGATAGAAGTAGCCCGTACGCCCGAAGACCGCAAAAAAGCAAACGAGGCGCTGCTTGATTTTTATGCTGCCCAGCAAAAGAATTTTCCGGCGGGTGATGCCAAAGTGCGAAAAGCAGTGCTGCTTAATGATGCTGGTAGCGCTACAGCCGAAGAGCTTTATAAAATGCTTGATGAGGTGTTTACCACACACCCTGAATCGTTTACGGATTACCGTGCCTTTGAGTTGTACTTTAAGTACGTTCAGTTTAGGTATGATGAAAAGAAAGATTCATTTGATGTTTTCCTGAAAAAATACGGCGAAATTTCGGCCCGCATTAGTGCCGTGCACGACGATATAGCCCAAAAAAGGCAGGCTATACAAGCCAAGCAGGCAAATGAAGAAGAGCTTACCGTAGATGAGAAAATATTTATTGCCGATACTAAAATAAGCGAAAGCGCTCTGGATGCGGTTTCTGACAATATAGCAAAACAAGGGGCTGCGCTTTTTAGCTGTGAAAAGCTTGAAGCATACTACACTCCGCAATACGAGAGTAATAAAGAAGTAGCCTCATGGCTACAGGGTATGGCTACTACGCTAAAAGCCTGTAAGTGCTATAAGAGTGTATTGTTGCTTAATGCATCGGTTACCCTGCACAGGCTGCACCCTACTTACCAGTCTGCTTACGACCTGGCGTATTTAATGCAAAAAAGGGGCGACTCTAAGCAGGCGCTGGTATATTATATAGAGGCAGCAGACAAGCAGCCTAACGCTATTAAAAAAGCCGATTTGTACATGACGGTTGCCGGATTGTACCGTAATATGGATAAAGCCAAAGCCAAAGAATATGCGCTTAAGGCTGCCGAGACAAACGCAAAAACAGGAAAACCATACTTGTTTATTGCCGAAATGTATACTACAGTAACCGCAAAAGACTGTGACCTGACCGATTTTGATCGTAAGGCGCTGGTTTGGCCTGCGCTGGATATGCTTAAAAAAGCTGAAGCTGCCGAGCCTAAGTTTAAAGAAACTGTAGCTACGCTACAGCAGGAATACAGTAAAAACATCCCTACAAAGAAAGAGGCTAAGGCCGTTAAAAAATCTAAGGGCGATGTAATAACTTACGGCTGCTGGATAAACGAAAGTGTAACCCTGCCTAAACTTAAGTAATGCGAAAAATAGGCGTAATACTTTTTTTGTGTACTGCATTGTTGCCGTTACTGCTGTCTTGCGAAAGTAATTTCAGGGATGTGCAGCGTATTAACAGCGTGGGATTTAATCCGGTAGGAGAGTCGGAAAATATTGATTTGAAATATACTGATTCAGGTAAAGTGAAATCAATACTGGTAAGTCCGCTAATGCGTGATTATACTAACCTGGAATTTGGTTTTAACGAATTCCCGAAAGGGGTACACCTTACGCTTTTTGATACCCAGGGCAAAAAAACATTTGTAGACGGTGATTATGCCATAGTGTATGAAGATACCGATGTGATAGATCTTCAGGGGCATGTGCGCATTTATACCGAAGATGGTAAAGAACTTACAACAGAGCAGCTGTACTATGACCAGAAGAATGAGTGGTTTTACACCGAAAAATTCTTTAAATTTACCGATGTAAACGGTAGTTTCCTGCAAGGTCCGGGTATAGATTTTAGTCGCGATTTTAAAGTGATGAACACCCAGCGCAGCCAGGGTTCTATAAATGAAGTGAAATAAAAATGGCATATTTTAAATACATACCTTACGTATTTTTGCTTATTGCGGTAATGTTTGTTATAGACGGCATTATGCGTTATAACGAAGGAGGCGATGGCCTTCCTCAATTGTTGCTTGCGGGTGCAGGTGTGGCTTTTTTCTTTATCAGGAGAAAGTCGTACAGTAGGTATAATAACTCCGGTAAGTAAATTGTATGGAGGCGTTAATCATCATAGGGTGCCTCTTACTTTCAGCCTTCTTTTCCGGTATGGAAACGGCTTATGTTTCTGCTAATAAAGTATATCTTAGTGTAGAAAGCCGCCAGTCTTCGGTGCTTTCGCGCGTGTTAACCCGGTTAACAGAAAATCCCATCCAGTTTATTACAGCCATGCTTGTGGGTAACAGCATAGCGCTTGTGGTGTACGGTTACCATGCAGGGCAGGTGCTTATGCGGTTGTTCCAGCCGTGGCTTACCGGTATGGGTGTTTTTTGGCAAACCATAATCTTTGTTGCCATAGCTGCGGTAATAATATTGTTTACCGCTGATTTTCTTCCTAAAGTTTTCTTTCAGGTGTACGCTAACCGGCTTATAAAAGTACTGGCATTTCCGGCCTATGCTTTTTATATGCTGTTTTATGGTGTTACCCGTTTACTTATCCCCGTAACCGATTTTATACTGGTGCGCCTCATGGGCTCTCGGGGCGATATGCATAAAGCTTATTTTACAAAAGGGGAGCTGGGGGCTTACCTGCATCAACAGCTAACGGCTACTGAGCAACAGGAGGAAGTAGACAGCGAAATAGAGATTTTTAAAAATGCGCTCGAATTCACCTCGCGCCGTGCGCAGGATATTATGACACCGCGTGCTGCCATAGCCGGGGTAGAGCTGCGCAGTAGCGTAGAGGGGCTCAGGCAATTGTTTATAGATACGGGCTACAGTAAAATAGTAGTGTACGGTACTACTGTAGATAATGTTTTGGGTTACGTGCATTCGTTTGCGTTGTTTAAGCGCCCGGCTACCGTGGCCGAAGTTATGGTGCCTATAGTGCGCACTAACGGAGCTATTTATATTAAAGACCTCATAAATATACTTACCCGCAGGCGCAGGAGTATGGCAGTAGTGCTGGACGAGTACGGTAAAACGCTGGGTATAGTAACCGTGGAAGATGTTGTGGAAGAATTGTTTGGTGAAATAGAAGACGAACACGATATGGATGAGCCTGTTATAAAACAGGAGCTTTCTGCTGGTGTGTGGGTTTTTTCGGCAAGGGTAGAGGTGTCAGAGCTGAACAGTGAGTTTGGTTTAGGGCTACCGGCCGGCGAATCGTATAATTCTTTAGGGGGATTGCTGGTGTATTTTGCAGGTAAAATTCCGCTAAAAGGAGAGGCCGTGCGGGCTGCGGGCTACGTGTTTACGGTGGCTGAGGCTTCGGGCGAAAAAGTGGAATTGATAGAGGTTAAAAGGCAGGAGATAAAATAAAAAATAAAACCCTCAAAAAAATAGCCCACTATTTTTATTATTAAACAGATAATTGTATTTTCGCCCACTGAATTAAAAAATATATTTATAAAATGGCGGTTTTATCTAAAATCAGAGAGCGTTCTATACTACTGATCGGTATTATCGGGTTCTGCCTCCTTGCATTTGTTATTGGCGATGTTGTTAAAAGCGGCAACTTCAGCGGTGGTAAATATGTAGGAAGTGTAAACGGTACAGATATACCTTATCTTGAGTTTAATAAAAAAGTTGCAAATATGCAGCAGCGCCAGCCGGGTGCTACGTATGGCCAAACTGCCAACTACATCTGGAACCTGGAGGTAAATAAAGTGCTTTTTGCAGATCTTTGCGAAAAAGCGGGTATCCGTGTAGGTAAAGACCACGTACTTGGTGTTTATGCTCAAAGCGTAGGTAACGATCCTAGGTTTTTGAATGCTGCCGGTAAATTTGATAAAGCCAAATTTAATGAATTCCTTGTAGGTTTAAAAACATCTAACCCTACACAGTATCAGATGATAGAGAGCGAAAGGCCGGAGATAGAGTCTTCTGCTAAAACGCAACTTTATGTTACTGCGCTTAAGGCTGGTTTCTTTACTACAAACTTAGAAGCTAAGCAAAAATATGCTCAGGAAAGCGATAAAGCTAACTTTGACTACGTATACGTTCCTTACAGCACTGTAAACGATGAAGACCCTAAAGTAAAAGTTACTGACCAGGAGCTTATAGATTACATGAAAAAGAACGAAAAGAAATATAAGGCTGAGGCTTCTCGCGACCTTGAGGTTGTTTTCGTTGAAAACAAACCATCGGCAGCAGACGAAGCTGAGGTGAAAAAAACTATTGAAGGTTACCTTCAGCCACAGGTAAAACTTGTAGGTGGTACTACAGATACTATTCCGAGTTTTGCTACTATGCCTGCAAGCGAAGTTGAGGAGTTTGTTAACCTTAACTCAGAAATGAAATACGATACTACGTATTATACAAAAGCACAGCTTCCGGTAGAATTTGCACAGCAAATTTTGGCTCTTGCTCCTGGTCAGGTATTCGGTCCGTACAACAACAACGGTATGTATACTATTACAAGGATGATGGGTAAAAAACCGGGTGCCAGTACTAAAGTGGCTCACGTACTTGTAGCATACAAAGGTGCTATGAGGGCTACTGTAACAAGGACTGAAGAAGAGGCTAAGAAAATTGCCGAAGGTTACCTTGCTCAGGTTAATGCTAACCCAGATGCTATCAATCTGCTTGCAAGGGCTAATTCTGATGACCCGGGTGCAGTACAAAACGGTGGTGTGTATGATGTGACTCCAGAAGGTGGCTGGGCAAAAGAATTTAAAGATTTTGCAGTTGCAAGCCCTAAAGGTAAAACAGGTATCGTTAAAACTGATTTCGGTTTCCACGTAATGAGGATTCTTGATAAAGAAGATGGTGTACGTGTGGCCAGCATTGCTCAGAAAATACTTCCAAGCGAGGCTACTATCGATGCTAACTTCCAGAAAGCTTCTAAACTTGAAATGGAAGCAAGGGATTCTAAAAAGCCACTTAAAGATCTTGCTAAAGCTGCAGGTCTTACAGTAATGCCTGCTAACCATATTGCTGCTACAGACGAAAACATTCCGGGTGTAGGTGCAGAGCGCGAAGTAGTGCGTTGGGCATACAGCGATGATACAAAAATAGGCGACGTTAAGAAATTTGATACTTCTAAAGGAAGTGTTGTAGTGTCGCTAAAAGCTATAAACGAAAAAGGAGTGCTGCCGCTTGAAGAAGCTAAAACCAGCGTACTGCCTATCGTTCGTAACGAGAAAAAAGCAAAAATAATCAGGGAGAAAATGAAAGGCGCTACTCTTGAGGCTGTTGCTCAAAGTGCAGGTGCTTCTGTGGCTTCTGCTACAGGTGTTACTCTTGCCAGCCCTATGATTATGGGTGTAGGTCCTGAGATAAAAGTTGTTGGTAAGGCGTTTGGTCTTGCTGCCGGAAAAACTTCTGCGCTTATCGATGGCCAAAGCGGTGTGTTTATCATCCGTACTAAGAATATTGAAAAAGCTCCTGCGCTTCCGAGCGATGCTGCTATAGTAAACAGGCTTAACAGCCAGGGTCGTGGCGGTCTTGACGGAAGGTTTGCTCAGGCGCTTAAAGACAAAGCTAAAATTGAAGACGACAGGGCTAAATTCTATTAATAGATTTTCCTTTTAAGTATATTAACAGTCCCGCCTATGGCGGGACTGTTTTTTTATACCCCTTTGTGTTTGTTGGGGAATTTCATGAACGCTCTTAACGGGAACGGGATGCTGAGTTTTGTAAAGTTTAAAACTTATGCGTGTACATAAAAAGGTCTTCTTGCGGGGTGCTAAAGCGGTTGCAAAGTGGTTTTTCACCACACGATAGTATAGGGGTAGAGTGGTTACACAGTGTATACGCTTTGTAGCTGCTTTGTATGCGCTTTGTAAGCACTTTGTATACTCTTTGTAGATGCAAGTGTATACAAAAAAACGGCTGCCCTGAGGCAGCCGTTTTTTTGTGAGTGGTTATGGATTTAATTCAGTAATTTTTTAAGGAACGGAGTTAACTGTTCTGCCATAATTTTGTCATCTTCAATTTGCGGGTGATAACCGCAACCGTGTGGGGTAACATCGCCAAAGGTAAATATCAAAACTGGTTTGTGGGTGGTTTGTTTGTTTAGCTCGTCTTTTATCCTGTTCAGGCATTTAATAAAAGTTGCTGCTTTAGGGCCGTTTACCATGGGGCTGTTTAGCAGTACTACCTGGGTTTGCGGGTTGTGTGCGTACAGGTTGTTTACAAAGGCTATGTAGTTTGCTACGTACTTTTCTTCGTTAAAAGGAAGTCGTGCTTTTTTGCCGTCGCCGTCACTAAAATCATTAGTTCCCAGGGCTATGCAGGTAACTTGCGGCATAAAGCTGTAGTCGTATTTTTTAGATGCATCTTTATTCAGGTAGAGGTTGTCGTATACATCGGGCATTATGGCTTCGTCTTTATGCTCGTCGTTCCAGTTGCGGTACATGCCTATACCCGATACAGAGCTCAACAGGAAATCAGCTCCCAGTGCACGTGCGGTAATAGGAGCGTATGAATAGTAAGCGTTGTGCTGGTCGTACCATTCGCCGGTGCCGCAAGGTATTTCCTCGTTGTCATTGCCCATACCGCAGGTAATAGAGTCGCCTATAAATTCTATTTTCTTTTTAGGCTTCATTACCGGGGCCGATATATCGCCATCTACTCCTGTAAACAATATGTTGCCTACGGTGGCTTCTGTGGCTTTATAAACAGTAACCGTGTGGGCTTTTCCTCCGGCCGGAGCCATAACAAACAGTTTGCTGCCTGCTGCCGTTACTTTATTGCGGCTGTAATACTGTCCGTCTACCTCTATAACTACATAATTATGGTGGCTGTAGGTGTCGGTAGAGCGTACATTAACAGTGCATTGATTGCCTTTTAAACCAAAAGTTATAGACGATGCTGCGCCAATCAGGGTAATAGAATTGTCCGCATGGGTTTCGGTGCGCCCTTTTGTTACATAAGGGTTTTTACCCCCCGTAGCCAGCGCTGTGGCAGAAAATAGTAAAGCTGTAAAAAAGCAGGTTATTTTTTGTGAGATATACATATTTTAAATTGTTTTATTGAGGATGCAAAGTATATAATAAAAACGTTATAGTTGTGTAGTATACTGTCAAAATGTTTGCCATTTTTATACCGGTTAGTGCATGATGGTTTTAATGCAACTTTGTGTTTAATTGCACAAAATCAGCGCGAAGGCTAACCTATAAAGTTAGGTATTTATTTAGCGATTATAATAGATGTTTTTCTTTATAAATAAAGAGTTATTTCATAAATTCGCAGGAATATAATTTTTCAACCTATATACAAACTAAAATACTGTCATGTCAAATACTGCAATATTAGAGATTGATGGCAAAAAGTATGAGTTTCCGGTTATCGTGGGAACTGAAAACGAAGTAGCCATTGATATTGATAAACTGCGTGGTGCCACCGGAGCCATTACCCTAGACCCCGGATTTAAAAACTCTGGTTCATGTAAAAGTGCCATCACTTTCCTTGATGGCGAACAGGGTATACTGCGCTACAGGGGCTATGCTATAGAGGAGCTTGCCGAAAAGTCTAATTTCCTTGAGGTTTCTTACCTTCTTATTTTTGGTGAACTGCCTACAGCAGCGCAGCTGGAGAAATTTGAGAATGACATCCGTAAACATACCCTGGTAAACGAGGAAATGAAAAACATCATTGATGGTTTTCCTAAAAATGCCCACCCTATGGGTATCCTTGCTTCACTTACCAGCGCGCTTACAGCGTTTAACCCTCAGGGTGTAGATGTAAGCGACGAAAAACAACTGTACGACGCTGTATGTAAGGCAATGGGTAAATTCCTTGTTATTGCTACCTGGACGTTCAGGAAAAACATGGGTTACCCGCTTAACTACTACGACAACACTAAAGGGTATGTAGAAAACTTTATGAGGCTGATGTTCGAAATTCCTACAGGCCCGTATGTTGCTAACCCGGTTATCGTAGAAGCACTTGATAAGCTTTTCATTCTGCATGCAGACCACGAACAAAACTGTTCTACATCTACAGTAAGAATCGTAGGTTCATCTCACGCAGGTTTATTCGCATCTATATCTGCAGGTGTATCTGCACTATGGGGGCCACTGCATGGTGGTGCTAACCAGGCGGTACTTGAAATGCTTGAAGAAATTCAAAAGAACGGTGGCGATGCCGAGAAATATATTGCTAAGGCAAAAGATAAGGACGATCCGTTCCGTCTTATGGGCTTTGGTCACCGCGTGTACAAGAACTTCGACCCAAGGGCGAAAATCATTAAAAAAGCGGCAGACAGCGTGCTTAACGAACTGGGTGTAGATGATCCTATCCTTTCTATAGCTAAGAAGCTTGAAGAGGCTGCACTACAGGATGAGTACTTTAAGGCACGTAACCTGTACCCTAACGTAGACTTCTACTCAGGTATTATCTACAGGGCTATGGGTATCCCTACAGAAATGTTTACGGTGCTGTTTGCTATAGGCCGTCTTCCGGGCTGGATAGCACAATGGAAAGAGATGCGCCTTAATAAAGAGCCTATAGGCCGTCCGCGCCAGGTATATGTGGGCAGCGCTCTTAGGTCGTTTGTAGAAGAAGATAAACGATAGTTTTTAATAATAGTTAAGTTAAGGTACGGCTCCGTTATTGCGGAGCCGTATTTTTTTTGCTTTTAATGGATATTTTTTAAATTTTCATCATTTTGCAAACAAAAACGCAACATATCGGGGCATTTTTTATATTTGCGTAAAATATCAGCCATGCTACACATAAATGTAAATAACGAAACATCCCGATTACAGTCTGTTATACTCGGCACCGCCATAAGCAACGGGCCGGCACCCAAAGAGCATGAAGCTTACGACCCTAAATCATTAGAACACGTAAAGGCAGGTACCTATCCGGTAGAGAAAGATATGGTAGCCGAAATGGATGCGCTTGAAGCCGTATTTTTAAAATACGGTGTTACCGTGTACCGCCCCCAGCTTATAGAAAACTATAACCAGATTTTCAGCCGCGATATTGGTTTTGTTATTGGCGATACTTTTATCTGGGCCAATATACTGCCCGACCGCGAACGTGAGCAGGCAGCTATAGATTATATTGTAGAGCAAATAAATCCCGCTAAAGTAGTGAAGGCTCCGGAAGAGGTGCATATAGAAGGTGGCGATGTTATCCTTTGGGACAACCACATTTTTATAGGTACTTACAAAGGCAGCGACTATAAAGACTACATAACGGCACGTACTAATATGCAGGGCGTTGATTTTATAAAGCAATTGTTCCCTGATAAGATTGTAAAGGAATTTGACCTGGTTAAATCGCGTATAGAAGCCCGTGATAATGCCCTGCACCTGGATTGCTGTTTTCAGCCGGTAGGTAAAGGCAAGGGAGTTATATACAAGAGCGGTTTCCGCGAAGAATCGGATTACCTGTACCTGGTGGAGCTTTTCGGTAAAGAAAACCTGTTTCATATCGATAGGGACGAAATGTACCACATGACTTCTAATTTCTTTTCTATAGATACTAATGTGGTGGTTATAGAAAAAGGTTTTACAAGGCTAAAGCAATGGCTGCTGGACAATGATTTTATAGTGGAGGAAGTGCCTTATGCCGAAATTGCCAAACAGGAAGGTTTACTACGATGCAGTACTTTGCCATTGGCGCGCGATTAATTATCTTTGAAACATGAAACAGATCACCGATACTATACTGATGATACGCCCGGTGGCGTTCCGTATGAATGAACAAACAGCCGTAAATAACTATTACCAGAAAGTAGTAGATAAGTTGCTTCCGGCTACGGTTAATGCCAAAGCACAGCAGGAGTTTGACGCTTTTGCCGATAAGCTGCGTGCCATAGGCGTTAATGTAATTGTTGTAAACGATACTGTAACGCCAGATACACCCGATTCGGTTTTCCCGAACAACTGGGTGTCGTTTCATGAAAACGGCGATGTAGCGTTATACCCTATGTTTGCCGAAAACCGCCGTGGCGAGCGCCGCGAGGACATACTGGACCTGCTGGAAGAACACGGTTTTGTTATAGACAATATTATGGACTATACCAGTGCCGAGGAAGATGGTTTCTTCCTGGAAGGTACGGGTAGTATAGTGCTGGACAGGGTGAACCGTAAGGCATATTGTGCCCTTTCGCCGCGTGCCGATGAAGAACTGTTTATAGAATTCTGCGAAGATTTTGAATACAGCCCGGTTATATTTGAAGCGTATCAAACCGTAGAGGGCGAGCGTAAGCACATATACCACACTAATGTAATGATGTGTGTGGGTACTACATTTGCCGTGATTTGCGCCGATTGTATAGACGATAAAAAGGAACGCAAAGCCGTACTGGCCAGCCTGCGCGAAGATGGTAAAGAACTGGTATTGCTTACCGAAAAACAACTGAACCATTTTGCCGGAAACATGCTGCAGGTGCAGGGCGAAGAAAAAAGTTACCTGGTAATGAGCGAAGCCGCACGTAGCGTACTTACCGACAGCCAGGTACAAATACTGGAAAAACATACCGAAATACTTGCGGTAAACCTTGATACCATTGAAGCCTGTGGCGGCGGTAGCGCACGTTGTATGATGGCTGAAGTGTTTTTACTTAAAAAAGTGTAAATTAGCAGTATGCTCAGTAAAAAAACCAAATACGGACTTAAAGCCCTAATTTTTATAGCAAGGCAGGATCCTTCTGTGCCGGTGCTTATTGCCGATATTTCGGAGAAGGAGCAAATACCCAAAAAGTTTCTTGAAGCCATATTGCTCGACCTGAAAAAATTTGGCATACTGGGTTCTAAAAAAGGAAAAGGCGGTGGCTACTACCTTATGAAAGACCCTAAAACGGTAAGCGCAGCTACGCTAATCCGCGTGCTGGATGGCCCTATAGCCATGCTGCCGTGTGTAAGCCTTAACTTTTATGAGCGCTGCGACGACTGCCCCGATGAGGATGTGTGTTCGCTTAACCACTTTATGATAGAGGTAAGGGACAACACCCTGCAACTATTACAGGAAAAAACATTGTACGATCTTACAGTGATGTAAGCCCGATACTATATAAAAAAGGAAATGCCCGCATGTAGCGGGCATTTCCTTTTTATAGTAAAACACTTTATTTCCCGAAGTGTAATCCCTGTATGATGTTTGATATGGAGCTGATGATGTATTGCACACCAATGGCAATGGTAACAAACCCCATAATACGCGATATGGCCACAATACCCGATGCTCCCAGTGCCTGCGATACCTTATGCGCACCACGCATTACCAAAAAGATGACAAAGGCTATACCTGCCATAGCAGCTACGGCTATTATTTGTTGCTCTATGTCTTTATAGTCCTGGTGCATGGCTATAAGCAGCGATATGCTGCCCGGGCCTGCCAGCATGGGTATGGCCAGTGGGGTAAGGGCTATGTCGTTTCGTTTCTGGGCATCGGCTTCTATTTCTTTGTGTACACCGCGCCCTTTGCTAAAGCGACGGTTTAGTAACGAGAAGCCCGAGTTTACAATAATAAAGCCACCGGCTATACGCAGTGCATCGATACTTATGCCGAAGAATGACAGTACATATTGCCCGGCAAAAAACGATACCAGGAGGATGATAAATACATTAATTGCCGTCCAGAACGAAATGCGCTGACGTTCTTTAACCGTGTCGTCCTGGGTAAGGCCCACAAAAATAGGTACGGCTCCCAGCGGGTTTATTACTGAAAATATAGCGGCAAAAATGTAAATAAATAGCTCCATATAGTGGTTTTATAGTTGCAAAGGTAAAACTTTGGTGGTTATTACAGTTTTTCTAAATTATTAATTGTCCCTTCCTCGTAGTAGCAAATGCTTAGCTGTGGCTGTATGGGGAACATTATGGTTTCATATCCTGATTTGTCTTCGGTGGCTAACGATACAAGGTAACAGTCGTTTACCATGCCCAGGTAGGTAAACAGCGGTGAGTAAAACGTAATGCCTACTTTGTGCCGGGTAATGTCGTTAATATCCGTGTTTACTATATCAAAACGGTAGCCTGTAAACGGCAAAAAGGTGGTGCCCAGCACATCGCTTACGCGGTAAAAGTTGCCTTTAAGCTGCTGCACATAGCTGGCCGCAGCAATGCCGGTAAGGTAGTGTAGCTTTTCTGCATTAGGGTTTACAGAGAGCAGTTCCCTAAAGGTTGCCTTTGGGTTGGCCTTGTCGTTATACAGTTGTTGCTGCATAAGGTACTCCCGGTGGGTGTCTTCAAAAATATAGCGGTCCCATGGCTGGGTAGCCGAATTGTCTATAACCGTGCGGTATGCAAGTTTTATTTTAGGATAGGGCATAACATCGTCTTTTCTAAAACAGAAGAGGAGGGTCTGCACTCCCTCCTCTTCCAAATATACAAATAACCAACAATAAAAACCACCGTTTTTATTTATCTTACAATCATTTTCCTGCTTTCTTCAAACGTTCCTTCGGCGTTGCTTACCACAGCTTTGTATATATAACTGCCACTGCTCAGGCTGCCACGGTTTAGTGTAACCGTGTTTTCGCCTGCGGCAAGGTTGCCGTTATAAGCAGTTAATACTTTGCGTCCGGTAAGGTCGTATACCGTTATGTTTACCGCGCTGTCCATTTGTAGGTTTAGCGGTATGGTGGTAACGTCTGTAAAAGGGTTAGGGTAATTTTGTTTTATGCCATATTGTGTTTTAGTAATATCATCAAGGCCTGCTGTAGGGCCGTTTACATAAATAGTGTGTTCCAGTACATAGCCTTCGGTAAGGCTGCCGGTTACGGTGGCCAGCTCCAGTCCGGCTGAGTCATCGCTAAACACGTTATCGCTTGCGTTGTACGTATAGCCGTTAAGGGCTTTGGTATACCCGTATTCGGTGGCAGAGTTTACTATGGCTACTGCGCTGTCAGTGCCTTCAGGAAACGCGATTTGCGTAATTAGCAACGAGGTTCCTGCCGAGTTGTACACGTGTACGTGTATGTGAGTGGCACGGCTGGTATACCATCCCGGGAAAATAGAGGTGTAGCTTACAAGCCCGCTCGAATCGGTGGTTTGCCTGCCCCTAAGAAAGTGTACGGTAGTATAGTTTACCTGCTGCATAGAGGTGCCGCCGTACTCACTGTAATAACCGTCTTTGTCGCAGTGCCAAATGTCTACTATGGCTCCTTCTAAGGCGCCGCAGTTAGCATTTTTGTTTTTGATGTTAATGTTAATGGTAAATGCCACACCCGTACGGTCGTCTGTAATATCAGTACGTACCAGGCTCGACGGCGTAATGGTAGGGAAGGGGCCTGCTGTTTCGCTGGGCGATACCGTACAGGTTGTGAGGGCTTCCGCTTCATTGTTGCCGCCTTCTGCGGCCCTGAGTATGGAGGGCGCCGCTACAGCCATGCCTAAAAAGCCAAGGCTGTTCTTTAAAAAGTCTTTTCGTTTCATATGCTAGGTATTATTGCTGAGTACAAATTTACTTGAAGTTACGAAAATTTAACTTTTTTGAGGAGTATCCTGATATTGTTGCGGTGAATGTTAAGTTTTGTTTTGTTTATCCTGATTTTTGTGTTAAAATAAGTTGTGTTTTATTTGAAATAATCTGTTTGATTATCCCGTTATATTTGCCATAACAATTAGCCGATTATTTTATGAAGAAATTTTTTACCCTTGCTGTTGCCGCCGTTTTATTAACTGCCTGTGGCGGAACCATAAACGGTACCCGTTATGATTTTAAGGATAACCGCTGGACAGCAACCGAAGTAGTACATTTTGACGTAGCATCTCCGGGTGCCCTGAAACCTGCTACGTTATCTTTAACCTACTCGCATGTGCACGACCCTCAGTTTACCGATATTCCATTACAGGTAGATATTACAGCACCCGATGGCACAAAGGAAACCATTCCTGTAGTACTGCACCTTAAAGATGCCGCAGGGCAAAGCCTTTCGGACTGTGCGGGCGATGTATGTGATTTTAATGCCGTGATTAAGAAAATAGAATCGCCACAACAGGGTGAATACAAAATAGACATAAGAAACAAATTCTCTGCGCCCTACCTGCCTAATACCCTGGCTGTGGGTATAAATTTCAGTAACCTGAATTAAAACCGTATTGCCGCAGCCATACCCATTTGGCGGCCGTCATAGTAAGGCATTACCATTCCGGTGGCTTTGCCTGTTTCGCCGCCAAAAATGTGTTTTTTAATGGTAGGGAACAGCCAGTAAGCGGCTTTGGTACTTAGTATGCCTATACCTGCCCCGGCAGCCACATCGGTAAGCCAGTGGCGGTTGTTGTACATACGAAAGGCTCCTGTACCCGTAGCTACCACGTAGCCCGTTATGCCATACCATATATTTTTGTCTTTGTATTCCTGCCAAAGGAACTCAGCGCCGGCAAATGCTGTAGCGGTATGCCCGGACGGAAAGGAATTGTCTGAACTTCCATCGGGTCTTCTTACATGTATGGTATGTTTCAGCGTAGTTACAGTTGTAGCCATGATAATGTATGATGTAGCCATGATTATGGTACGGTCGCCCAGGTTGTGTTTTCCCTCTATACCTGCTGCATTAAGTGCATACACAGATAGCATGGGGGCATATTGGCTAAAATCGTCAATGGTTATTTTTTCATCAATATGTTCTTTAACCTCCTCACGTATCCCTTTGTTATAGTCTATAATCTGGTCCGACCCAATACCGATAATACCATAGCCTATAAGCACACCCGGTATTATTAACTGTTTGTAGCCAAACTGGTATTTAGAAGTGTCGGGGTTGCTTACCGTATCTTTAACAGTTTGGGTTTGCTGCGCACACATTAAAAATGGCAGGAAAAAAAGTGCGGGGATAATCTTTTTCAACATAGTTAAAAGTAGGTTTGTTGTTAATTGCTACATAAAGATAACGCAGAAATTATTCTATGCGGTCTTAATTTCTGCTTAATACAATTCCATTCTGTTGAATAACATTTTTTATTCGACGAAACGTAATAAAAAAACCTGCCCATCCGGGAGACTGATCCGGACGGGCAGGTAAAATGACTAACCAACCAATTATTTATCAAAAAAGACAATTAACTCTGTGCATAAATGGTATGTGTAAGCTCAAAACCGGCGCTTACACTACCCGATACAGTAGCTATTTCGCTACCTGTAGTATCATCACTAAAAATATTATCATTAGCGTTATAGGTATAACCGGTCATACCCTTTGTGTATCCGTAGGTGGTAGCGGCGTTTACTTGGGCTACCGCGCTGTTACTGCCTTCGGGGAAGGCTATTTGTGTAATCAGCAGCGAATTTCCTGCCGAATTGTATATATGTACGTGTATGTGTGTGGCCCTGCCCGAATACCACCCGGGGAATATGGAGGTAAAGGCTACCTGCCCATTACTGTCAGTGGTTTGCCTGCCGCGCAGAAAGTGCACGCTGGTATAATCGGTGCTTTGCATATTGGTGCCGCCATACTCGCTGTAGTTGCCATCCTTGTCGCAGTGCCATATATCTACTATGGCGTTTTGCAGCACACTACAATCGTTGCTTACATCTTTTACGGTAATGGTTATGCCCAGTGCTACCCCGGTCCGGTCTGACGTAATATCGGTGCGCACCAGTGTCGATGGGCTTTTGGTAGGGAAAGGCCCCGCCGTTTCGGTAGGCGATACCGTACAACTGGTGTCGCTGCTGCTGTCTGTACCCGATGTAGCGGTTAACGTATCGTCATCGCTACTGCATGCGTTCAGGGTTTTTAGCCCTGCAAAGGCCAGCCCCGCTAACCCCATTGTCTTAAAAAATTGCTTCCGTTCCATGTGCTTACTTCATTTTTATATAAGACTAACGGCAAGGCTAAAACCGATATTGGCGCACAGCGGTAAACAGCTGCATTGTGGGGGTAAACCGTTTATAGTGGAACCTCAAACAGTAAAATAACCGCGTTTTGAGATAAGGCTTCCATGTCGGCTTCTGTGGTTTCCCATAGTGCCAGGGCATCACGCTCTTCCAGTAGCCTGCCCGATACTTCAAATGCCCCCGAAATAACAAATACCAGTATGCCGTTACCTTCTTTAGGGTGGTATACTGCTTCGCTGCGTCCGTCAAATATTCCCATTTTTGCTTTCACCGCTCCGGGCAATGAAAAAGGGTTTAGGCTGTTGCGCTCCTCCAGGTTAATAGAAATCGTAGAAGCCTCGGTGCCGCAGGGTTCTTTAAATACTATAAAAAGGAAGTTGATAAGTTCTGTTTCATAAGGGTTTTTCAGGGTAATGCCACCATCCAGGGGTAACCATACGGCTTCGTTTGGTTCGGCGTAGCGGGTTTCACCTTCGTATACAAACTCTAATGTGCCTACCAGCGGAACCAGTAACAGGCATTTTTGTTTTGCCGAACGGGTTAACTGCTGCTGTGGCCCCAGTGTTTCGTCGTTTAGTATTTCCAGTGGGCCAAAGGGCTTACGGTAAGGGTCTGAGTACGATTCAAAATTTAAGGTAGCATACCACCTGTGGGTACTGTCTTCATACAGTCCACGTTGTTGTGCTTTATATATTTGGGCTGGAGTCTGGTGTATCATAGTCATGATTATTAATGCTGCAAAAGTAAGCGTGCACTGTAGGCAATATTATAAATTATCGGTTAACACCGTGCCAAATGCGATAAAAGGTTTTGAAATACCGGATGTAATACAGTAATTTTAGTAAAAATTTTTGAAAACATGAGGAAGCTACTGCTTTTGCTGCTCTTGTTGTGTGGTACGCTGCACAGCCAGGTTGTTGTAGCCGGTTATGTGTATGACGAAACCGAGAACAAACCGCTGGAAGGCGCTTATGTATATATAGACGGTACTACCTTTTCGGCGAGTACTAACGATAAGGGGTTTTTCAGGCTGGTGCTGCGCGAAAAATATAACGCACCGCTTATTATCAGTTTTGTGGGTTTTGAAACCCTGCGCATAGAAGATCCTTACCAGTACGAGGGCAAACCCTTTAAGGCCATGCTTAGGGAAGATGTAACCATGCTGGATGAGGTGGTAATAGATACCAAGCCCCCTTTTACCCGTAAGCAAATGCTGGCGGTATTCCGTAAGGAATTTTTAGGGCGCAGCAGGGCAGGGACGTCCTGTACTATAGAAAACGAAGACGATGTGTACCTGTACTACGACCAGGGAACAAACTCGTTAAGGGCGCGGGCATCTAAACCGCTGCGTATAAAAAACAGGCGGCTGGAATACAATGTAATGTTTGAGCTAAAGGCTTTTGAGGTGAGCTATAATTACCTGAGCCTGGACGATACCCATATGACGCGCAGCTTTTATGCAGGTACTTCGGCGTTTAATGATGTGTCTAAAAAAGGTTCGGCCGATAAAAAACGCAAGGCCGCCTATGTGGGGTCGGCTACGCACCTTATGCGTACTTTTCTTAACGACGACTGGAAAGAACAGAAGTTTACCTTGTATCTGGACAAAGTGCCTACCGACCCGCACGAGTGTTTTATTTATGCCGATTCGTCGGGGTACAGAAAGGTAACCCTGAACAAGCAGTTCCTGGATGATACTAATCCTGTTAAGGTAACCGGACTACAGCGCAAAGGCAGGCCGGTAGCCAACTACTCTAAGCGCGATTTTATCATACTGCGTGATATGGATACGCGTACACAAACCACGCTCAACTTTTACAGGGATACATTTTATATTGATAAAAACGGACTGTTTTGGCCGGTAGATGCCTTTTTGTCTCAGGGTTATATGGGTAGCCAGAAGGCGGGCGACCTGCTTCCGGCCGACTATGAGTATACGCCGTGATGAAGGGCTATTAAGAATGCAATAACTGATACCAACCAATTAAAATAACGATATGAGGGCTTTCTTTTTTTTGTTGTTTATATGTTTTTCGGTGTATTCCCAGGAGAACAGGGGAAATTTGTTACTTTTTAAGATTGAGGTAAAAAGAGACTTGAAGATTGAAAAAATAAAAACTTACTATTTAGCTCTTGAATTAAACGAAGATAAAAGCCGTATAAAATTTTTACAAACTAAACGAGTTGCTTTCGATGGTTTTAATGATCAGAATATTATTTCATGTTTGCAAAAGGATTCTATTGAATTAGCTTCTTATCGAACTGACACTACATTTAATCATGATGTAATTGGTACAAATAATACAGAGTTGATAAATAGCAATGTGCAAATGACTCATTTGGCTATGTTAAAGATTAATTCATCTTTTTTTAGTAACCAGAAAATTAAAATTTCATACACGCTTATTAGGGCGCACTATTGTAAAGGTGTTATTGCTGACAGAGATTTGGAAATAATAGGAGGGAGGCCTGAGGTAATATTAATTATTGATGAGTTATCTATTGATAATAATTACAGGGTTTTGCCCTCTGATGAGTTGGAAATTCTTAAAGCGATTGATTTTAATACTTTTATGTTCTAATAAGAACAAGGGGTTTCAATAATCACGTTAATGCCGTTTTAAAATTGCAGTTGCTATTTGGGTGTTTTCGTAACTTTACCCTAAACAAAATGCTATGGATACTAAGAAAACACTGGTTATAGGTGCAAGCACCAATCCCGAACGCTATTCGTACAAAGCCATAAAAATGCTGGAACGCTTTGGGCATCCGGTAGTGGCGGTAGGCAACCGCGAGGGAGAACTCGACGGTATTAAAATAGAAAAAGGCGCTGCACCCTTTGACGGGGTAGATACCGTAACCCTGTACCTGAACCCTGCAAACCAAAAACCGTATTATGATTACATCATTGGCCTAAAGCCAAACAGGGTAATCTTTAATCCCGGTACAGAAAATATGGAGCTGATACAGCTACTGAAAGAAAACAATATAGAGTCCGAAATTGCCTGTACGCTGGTACTGCTTAGTACACACCAGTTTTAGGTTCTTCCATGTGCTTCGCCAGTTCGGGCTTGGCCCTCGAGCCGACCGGAGCAAAGCGCAGCGGAGACATCCCAAAGGAATTATAGGGTTTATCCTCTTTCCATGAAAACAGGACAACTCTTAATACTTAATACTTAATACTTAATACTTAATACTTAATACTTAATACTTCACACGCTTACTAATACACAATAGTAACACAAACGTAATCGCTGCATTTACTACTATCAGTTCGTTATCAAAAACATAACTACCAAAGAATGTAGCCGAATTAAGGCTAAGGTACAGCGTAATTAGTGGTGATGCTATACATACCAGCGGTACCAGTTTGTCTTTTACGGTGAGTTTTTTCATAAACAACCCAAAGCTGTACAACCCTAAAAGCGGCCCGTAGGTGTATGACGCGATTTTAAAAATCATACTCACTACCGATGCGTCGTTAATGGCATTGAACACCACAATAACCAAAAACATAAGCAATGAAAATGATATGTGCACAAAGTGGCGTGTGCGTTCGTTGTGAGTGTTTGCGGCGTTTTCGGGTTTATCCATGTTCAGGAAATCTACACAAAATGAGGTAGTAAGTGCCGTAAGTGCCGAATCGGTCGTGGCAAAGGTAGCCGCCGTAAGCCCCAGCAGGAAAACCACACCCGGTATTAAGGTAAGGTGGTGAAAGGCTATTTCGGGGAACAACAAATCCGTACGCGATTTACCGTCTACCATAGGTACCGCTATACCGTTTTGGCTGGCATAAATATACAGCAATGCACCCACGCCCAAAAAGAACAGGTTTATAACCACAAAAGTCCCTGTAAAGGTGAACATGTTCTTTTGTGCTTCGCCTATGTTTTTGCAGCTCAGGTTTTTTTGCATCAGGTCCTGATCGAGCCCCACCATGGCTATGGTAACAAACATACCACCTACAACCTGTTTTACAAAATGGAAACGGCTGCCTATAAAGTCTTCAAAGAAAAATATTTTAGAATAGTTACTCTGCTTTACGGTTTCAAATGCCTGCGGCAGGCTCAGGTTCAGGCTGTCGCAAATAAAGTATATGGTAAAGAATACCGATGATACCAGGAAAAATGTCTGTAGTGAGTCGGTAATGATAATCGTTTTAAGTCCGCCCTTATACGTGTAGGCAAATATCAGCAGCAGCGATATCAGCACCGTTACCCAAAACGGTACACCAAACGCATCAAACACATAGCGCTGCAATACTATAACCACAAGGTACAAACGGAAAGCCGAACCTATAGTACGGCTGATAAGGAATATCATGGCCGATGTTTTGTAGCTGTATGTGCCCAGCCTGCCTTCTATATAGCCGTATATGGAAGTAAGGTTCAGCCTGTAGTATAAGGGAAGCAATACCTTGGCAATAATAATAAAACCCAGTGCATTACCCAGTATAAACTGAAAGTATTTAAACTGTTCGCCGCTTGGCGCCCCCACCTCGCCGGGAACCGATATAAACGTAACGCCCGACAGCGCCGTGCCTATCATCCCGAAGGCTACCAGGTACCACTTACTGTTTTTATTGGCCTTAAAAAAAGTATCGTTACTACTGTCGTTACGGCTTACAATGCGCGAAATAAGAATCAGTACACCGAAGTAAACAATGATGATAGAAAGTATGGTTATAGGGCTCATGCGTTATCGTTTGTATCGCAAAGCAACTAAAAATTTTTTGAAATCCGGTAGGGTAGTACCGAAATAGCAGGTGCGGTTTAAATTTTATATCTTTGTGAGGTTATGGAGATGTCGTCTAAATTACTTGAAAATGCCGTAGCTGAAATTTCCCAGCTGCCCGGTATAGGCAAACGCACCGCACTGAGGCTGGTGCTGCACCTGCTGCGTCAGCCAGCAGAGCAAACACAGTTGCTTAGTGATGCCCTGCTGAAAATGAGGAACGATATACTGCATTGTAAAAGCTGTCATAACATAAGCGATACCGAGGTGTGCACCATATGTGCCAATCCGCTGCGCGATGCTTCACTGATATGTGTGGTAGAAGACATTCGAGATGTAATGGCCATAGAAAACACCGGCCTCTTTAAGGGGATTTACCATGTTTTGGGAGGTAAAATTTCGCCCATAGACGGTATTGGCCCCAGCCAGCTGAACATAGCTACCCTGGTAGAAAAGGTGCGCAATGGCGGTGTAGCCGAACTCATCTTTGCGCTGAGCAGTACCATGGAGGGCGATACCACTAACTTTTATATTTACCGTCAGGTAAAAGATACGGGAGTGGCTACTTCGGCAATAGCGAGGGGTATTGCGGTGGGCGATGAGCTGGAGTTTGCCGATGAGGTAACCCTGGGGCGCAGTATAGTGCACCGTGTACCGTTTGAAAATTCGCTTAAAAGTACGTAGTACTGGCTTTAAGATTTACAGGTTGTTGCAGAATGCAATAATAGTTACTGTTTTGTGTTATAACCTGCGAAGCCAAACTATAAGCATAAATAACATTTTGTTAAATTTTTACTGTTTATATTTGCAACCGAGAGCTTAAAAACCGGTTTCGATATTAAATTTTATGGAAAACTCCGAAATAAAAGTACTGATTACCGGTGGGGCGGGCTTTATAGGTTCTGCCTTGTGTGATTATTTCATTTCAAAGAAATATTCGGTTACCTGCCTGGATAACCTGGCTACAGGCCATAAGAAGAACATTGCCCACCTTTTAGACAATCCGCTGTTTACCTTTATTGAAGGAGATATAAGGAATATAGAAGACTGCCGCACAGCAGTAGCGGGCGCCCAGTATGTGCTGCACCAGGCGGCATTAGGCTCGGTGCCGCGTTCTGTGGCCGACCCCATAACCAGTAACGATGTAAACGTGGGCGGTTTCCTGAATATGCTTGTGGCAAGCCGCGATGCCGGGGTGAAGCGCTTTGTGTATGCAGCCAGTTCTTCTACGTATGGCGACAGTAAAAACCTGCCTAAGGTAGAAGATGTTATAGGTAAGCCACTATCGCCTTACGCGGTTACCAAGTACGTAAACGAATTGTATGCCGATGTTTTTGGTAAAGTATACGGGCTGGAAACCATAGGGCTGCGCTACTTTAATGTTTTTGGGCGCAGGCAGGACCCTAACGGGGCCTATGCAGCGGTGATACCTAAGTTTGTGTCGATGTTTATGCAGCACCAAAGCCCGGTAATAAACGGCACAGGCGATTACTCAAGAGATTTTACGTATATAGATAATGTGGTGCAGGCTAATGATAAAGCATTGTTTGCTACGCACCCCCAAGCGGTAAATACCGTGTATAATGTGGCTTATGGCGAGCGTACTACGCTAAACCAGCTTGTAGAAGGACTTAAGAAATATCTTTCGGCCTTTGATGCTGCCATAGCAAATGTTGAGGTAATTTACGGGCCTGAACGTGCAGGCGACATACCACACTCACTGGCAAGTATAGATAAGGCCAAAGAATTACTGGGGTACAACCCTCAGTTTTCTATGGACGAAGGTTTACAGCAGGCAGTGGGCTGGTATTGGGAAAATTTAAAACCGGTTTCTATTAAATAATGAAAATAGCAGTTATAGGCTTAGGGTACGTGGGGCTGCCACTGGCGGTGCTTATGGCAAAACAATACCCGGTGGCCGGATTTGATATAAAACAAGACAGGGTTGCCCAGCTTAAGGCAGGCGATGATATTACCCTTGAGGTAGAGTCGGCGGTACTTAAGGAGGTTCTTAAGGGAAGTTTTCCTGAGGAGGAAGGGCTTTTTATAACGTCTGACCTTGACGGAATAAGAGATTGTAATTTCTACATTGTTACGGTACCTACACCGGTAGATAAAAACAACAGGCCCGATCTTACGGCGCTGTACAAAGCCAGTGAAACGGTGGGTAAGGTGCTTAAGAAAGGTGATATTGTAGTATATGAATCTACCGTATATCCGGGTGTTACCGAAGAAGAATGTGTACCGGTACTGGAACGCGTAAGCGGTCTTACCTTTAATAAGGACTTTTTTGCAGGCTATTCGCCGGAGCGTATTAACCCCGGAGATAAGCTGCATACGGTAGAAAAAATTATAAAGGTTACTTCGGGTTCTACGCCCGCTGCTGCCGATAAAATAGATGCGGTATACGGTTCGGTAATTACTGCCGGCACGCACAAAGCACCAAGCATCAAGGTGGCCGAGGCTGCTAAGGTTATTGAAAATTCGCAACGCGATATTAACATAGCCTTTGTTAACGAGCTTTCTAAGATATTTAACCTGCTGCACATAGATACCTATGATGTGCTGGAGGCTGCCGGTACAAAATGGAATTTCCTTCCGTTTAAACCGGGGCTTGTAGGCGGGCACTGTATAGGAGTAGACCCATACTACCTGGCACAAAAGGCGCAGGAAGCAGGCTACCACCCCGAAATAATACTGGCAGGCCGCAGGCTAAACGACAGTATGGGAGAGTACGTGGCATCGCAACTGATTAAGAAAATGATAAAAGGAGGTGTTGTGGTAAACGGCGCCAGCATACTTGTTTTGGGTATTACCTTTAAGGAGAACTGCCCCGATGTGCGCAATACCAAGATTGTTGATGTAATAGGTGCGCTGAAAGATTACGGAGTGTCTATAACATTATACGACCCGTGGGCCGACCCTGCTGAGGTAATGCATGAGTACGGACTGGTAAGCCATACCGAGCTGCCGCAAGGTAAATACGATGCTGTTTTTGCCGGAGTGGCGCATAAAGAGTTTAAAACACTAAAGCTTGCAGATGTTTGTAACGAAGTGAGTGTGGTGTACGACTTCAAAAAAATATTTTAAAAATTTCACGATAATTAAAATAGTCTTAATTTCGTGGGCTATAGTAGTAAAAAGATCATTTTATAATGAGCAAAATAAAAAACATTTGCTGTATCGGAGCTGGTTATGTAGGTGGCCCTACAATGGCAGTGATAGCAGCAAAATGTCCGGATATAAAAGTTACGATCGTAGATCTTAATGCCGCCAGGATAGCTGCCTGGAATGATGAAAACCTAGATAATTTGCCGGTTTATGAGCCGGGCTTAGATAAAATTGTAGCCCAGGCGCGTGGCCGTAACCTGTTTTTTAGCACTGAAGTAGAAAAGGCTATAGACGAGGCCGAAATGATATTTATTTCGGTTAATACCCCTACAAAAACCTATGGTGTTGGTAAGGGTATGGCGGCCGACCTGAAGTATATAGAACTTTGCGCAAGGCAGATAGCCTCTGTAGCAAAAACCGATAAAATAGTTGTAGAAAAATCTACGCTTCCGGTGCGTACTGCCGAAGCTATTCGCAGTATACTGGATAATACCGGAAACGGGGTAAAGTTCCAGATACTTTCTAACCCCGAGTTTCTTGCCGAAGGTACAGCGGTAGAAGATTTGCTAAACCCGGACAGGGTGCTTATAGGTGGCGAAACTACCGAAGGCGGCGAAAAAGCCATGCAGGCACTTGTAGAAGTGTATGCTAACTGGATTCCTGCCGAAAGGATACTTACCACTAATGTGTGGTCGTCTGAGCTTTCTAAGCTTACGGCAAATGCATTTTTGGCACAAAGGGTATCTTCTATAAATGCCATGTCTGAGCTTTGTGAGAAAACAGGAGCCGACGTAAACGAAGTGGCTAAGGCTATAGGTATGGACAGCCGTATAGGGCCTAAATTCCTTAAGGCATCTGTAGGGTTTGGTGGATCATGTTTCCAGAAAGACATCCTGAACCTGGTATATATAGCAAAAAGCTACGGGCTTAATGAAGTGGCCGATTACTGGGAACAGGTAATTATAATGAACGACCACCAGAAAAGGCGTTTTGCTGCCAATATTGTAAAAACACTTTACAATACCGTATCGGGCAAAAAGATAGCATTCCTGGGCTGGGCGTTTAAAAAAGATACAAACGATACCCGCGAATCTGCTGCGATTTATGTAGCCGATGACTTGCTAAACGAGCAGGCCAATGTAGCGGTGTACGACCCTAAGGTAGAGGCTGGCCATATGTATGCCGACCTGGACTACCTGGAAACCCGCAGTGCAGCAGAAAATGCCAAAGGGCTTACCGTGTTTAACGATCCTTATGAGGCGCTGCAAGGTGCACATGCTATTGCGGTACTAACAGAGTGGGATGAGTTTAAAGGATACGACTGGCAGCGCATTTATGATAATATGAACAAACCTGCTTTTGTATTTGACGGGCGTAACCTGCTGGACGCTGATAAGCTTAGGGAGATAGGTTTCTTTTTTAATGCTATTGGTAAATAGTTTATATAATTAAAGAGTTGATGAAGAAGATAGTAATTACCGGAGGTGCCGGTTTTATAGGGTCGCATGTAGTAAGGAGGTTTGTAAACAACTATCCTGATTACGATATTTATAACCTTGATGCACTTACCTACGCCGGTAATCTTGAAAATATAAAGGATATAGAAGATAAGCCAAACTACAAGTTTATTAAGGCAGATATTACCGATGCCGCTGCTATATCGGCTCTTTTTAAAGAGCATGCTTTTGATGGCGTTATCCACCTTGCTGCCGAGTCGCATGTAGACAGGTCTATTACAGATCCGCTTGCTTTTGTGCGTACTAATGTAGAAGGTACGCTAAACCTGCTTAATGCGTTTAAAGAACTTTGGGCAGGCAACTTTAACGGTAAAAGGTTTTACCACGTAAGTACTGATGAGGTGTATGGTACACTGGGTGCCGAAGGCCTTTTTACAGAGGAAACCCCTTATGCGCCTAATTCGCCGTATTCTGCCAGCAAAGCCGCGTCAGATCATTTTGTGCGTGCCTATGGCGAAACCTACGGATTGCCATACGTGCTTACAAACTGTAGTAACAACTACGGGCCAAACCATTTTCCTGAAAAACTGATACCGTTATTCATTAATAATATTATCAATAATAAGAGCCTTCCGGTGTATGGTGATGGTAATTATACCCGCGACTGGCTTTTTGTTATAGACCATGCTGTTGCTATAGATAAGGTTTTTCATGAAGGTAAAAACCACCAAACGTATAACATTGGCGGGTTTAACGAGTGGAAAAACATAGACCTTGTAAGATTGCTTTGCAAGGTTATGGATGCTAAACTGGGTAGGGCAGAAGGTGAAAGCGAGAAGCTTATCACTTATGTAAAAGACCGTCCCGGGCACGACCTGAGGTATGCTATAGATGCCTCAAAAATTAACAAGGAATTAAACTGGGAGCCTTCGGTTACTTTTGAAGAAGGTCTTAATTTTACAGTCGATTGGTTCCTGAATAACCAGGAGTGGCTAAAAAATGTTACTTCCGGAGCGTACATGAAGTATTACGATAATCAATATACAAACCGGGTATAACCCGTATATAGCCTATGAAAGGTATTATTTTAGCCGGAGGATCGGGTACCAGGCTGCATCCGCTTACACTGGCGGTAAGCAAGCAGCTTATGCCGGTATACGACAAGCCCATGATTTATTATCCGCTGTCTACACTAATGATGGCCGGTATACGTGATATACTTATTATATCTACCCCAAAAGATTTGCCTTTATTCAGGGATTTGCTGGGCGATGGTAATAAGTATGGCTGTACGTTTCAGTATGCCGTGCAGGACCAGCCAAACGGACTTGCCGAGGCTTTTATAATAGGCGAAGAATTTATAGGTACAGATAAAGTAGCCCTTATACTGGGTGATAATATTTTTTACGGTGCCGGGCTGGGCAAGCTGCTGCAAAGCAACATAGACCCCGATGGTGGTATTATATATGCCTACCACGTGCACGACCCTGAACGCTATGGTGTTGTAGAGTTTGATGCCGATGGCAAAGCACTTTCTATAGAGGAAAAACCGCTTCAGCCCAAGTCGCACTATGCCGTGCCGGGTATTTATTTTTATGACAATGATGTGGTGCGTATAGCCAAGAGCATAGAGCCAAGCCCAAGGGGTGAACTGGAAATTACTGACGTAAATAAATATTATCTTGCTAATAATAAACTAAAAGTTAGTATCTTGGACCGCGGTACAGCATGGCTAGATACCGGAACATTTCAGTCGTTAATGCAGGCTTCTCAATTTGTTGAGGTAATTGAAGAACGCCAGGGCCTTAAAATAGGAGCTATAGAGGGAGTGGCTTATGAAATGGGATATATAACCGAACAACAGTTTAGAGATCTTTGTGCACCGCTGCTAAAAAGCGGATACGGCAAAAAGCTTCTTTCTTTGATTGATACCAAATAAATGAATATAGTTCTTACCGAAATTGAAGGTTGCTTTATCCTTGAGCCACGTGTGTTTAACGATGGCAGGGGGTATTTTTACGAAAGTTATAATAAAAATACGTTTAAGGCAGTAACCGGCCTTGATGTAAATTTTGTTCAGGATAACCAGTCGTTCTCGTCAAAAGGGGTGCTTCGTGGCCTTCATTACCAGATAGGTGATGCTGCACAGGCAAAACTGGTGCGTGTAGTGCAGGGCGCTGTGATTGATGTGGCTGTAGACCTGCGCAGAGGATCGGCTACATTTGGTAAACACGTTGCTGTAGAGCTTAGTGCAGATAATAAAAGGCAGCTTTTTGTGCCGCGTGGTTTTGCCCACGGCTTTGTAGTACTTAGTGATGAAGCTGAGTTTGCGTATAAATGCGATAACTTTTATTCTAAAGAACACGAAAGGGGCGTTATATATAACGATGCCCAACTGAATATAGACTGGAAATTTGCTGGGGCAGATTTACTGGTTTCAGAAAAAGATGCTATTCTGCCGGCTCTTGCCGATGCGGAATACTAAAACGACACACACAATTACGGCGCACTTATAATAGCTGTAACAGTAAGATATTTTATGCTAAAAGTATTAGTAACCGGGGCTGCCGGTTTTATAGGGTTTCATCTTGCAGAAAAGCTTTTGGCTAAAGGACATACCGTTGTAGGTATAGACAGCATTAACGATTATTATGATACATCGCTAAAATACGCACGTCTTAACCAAAGTGGTATTGCTGCCGAAAATGCGGGGTGGAATACCGAAATTAAAAGTACGGTTCACCCGGATTATTCTTTTTTCAGGATAAAACTGGAAGACAAAGACGCATTATTTTCTTTGTGTGATACACATAAATTTGATATTATTGTAAACCTTGCGGCTCAGGCGGGTGTGCGCTATTCGTTAGAGAATCCGCATGCGTATGCAGAGGCTAATGTAATAGGTTTTTTAAATATATTAGAGGCTGCACGCCACTTTTCTGTAAGGAAAGTAGTATATGCCAGCTCATCTAGCGTATATGGTGCCGGTGGTGTAATGCCGTTTTCGGTAAACCAAAGTGTAGATAAACCGGTGTCGTTGTATGCTGCTACTAAAAAGAGTAATGAGCTTATGGCGTATACCTACAGCCATCTTTTTGGTATAAAAATGATAGGCTTAAGGTTTTTTACGGTGTATGGGCCATGGGGAAGGCCAGATATGGCCATGTTCCTTTTTACAGATGCTATACTTAAGGGTAAGCCTATTAAGGTATTTAATAACGGTAACCTTTCCAGGGATTTTACATATGTAGATGATATTGTAGGAGGGGTAATATCGGCCATAGAAACCGAAAAACCCGAACTGCCGCTGTATGAAGTGTACAATATAGGAAACAGTAAGCCGGTACAGTTAGAAAGGTTTATAGATACCATAGAAAAATATGCCGGTAAAAAGGCAATAAAGGAATATATGCCAATGCAGCCGGGAGATATGGAAGCTACCTGGGCCGATGTGGAGGATTTTAAGCAGAACTATAATTACAACCCGGCGACAGACCTTGAACAAGGCGTTGCAAAATATGTGGAGTGGTTTCAGTCGTACTATAAAATATAAATAGCTAATGAGTAAAATTACACATGTTATCCTTACCGGTGGTGTAGGGAGCCGTTTATGGCCTTTATCAAGGAAAAGCAGGCCAAAGCAATACCTGGCAATTTTTGGCGGTAAATCGCTTTTTGAAATGACTGCTGAAAGGAATAATGCTTTTGCAAACAACCTTATAGTAGTGGGTAGTATAGATAACTGCCATCTTTCTAAAGAAATACTTACGTCTTGTAATACAGAATATCTGGATGTGGTGGAAGCGGTGCCAAGGAATACAGCTGCAGCCATAGCATTTGCGGCATTTGCATCTCAGCCCGATGATATTCTTATAGTAACCCCTTCAGATCATATTATTGAAGGCGCAGAGGCGTATAAACAAGCTATTGATGAAGCTGTAGAAAAAGCAGCTAACGGATATATTGTAACTTTCGGTGTACATCCTACAAAGCCTGAAACCGGTTATGGTTACATAGAACACAAAGGTGACGAGGTGCTTTCGTTTCGCGAAAAGCCAAACCAAGTTACTGCCCAGGAGTTTATAGACAGGGGTAATTTCCTTTGGAACAGTGGTATGTTCTGTTTTAAAGCATCGGTACTGCTTGATGAGTTAAAAACATACCAGCCTGAAGTGTACGAAAAATCACTTGCGGCATGGAATGCATCGCCGGACGGTAAGCTTGATGAAGAGCTTTCGCTGCAAATACCATCAATCAGTATAGACTATGCCGTAATGGAGCGTAGTAAAAAGATAAGGGTTGTTCCGGCTATGTTTAAGTGGTCTGACCTTGGTTCTTTTGATTCGGTGTACGATTACCTGAAAAAAATGGGCCATAGTGTAGATGAAAACGGTAACATGGTTATAGGTACAGATAATTATACGGCATTCCTAGGGCTTGAGAATACTATTTTTGTACACACACCTACGGCAAACCTTATACTGCACAAAGAACACTCTCAGGAGGTTAAAAATATATACAGCCAGCTGGAAAAATACAAGTCTAAGCTGATTGATTAAGAGTTAGGTTTTACTATTGTAATATTAACAATAACGATGCTTGGGCTGGCTTAAGACAAAAAGAGAATATGTAAACTCTGTAAAATGGGGCGCTTATGGTATAGGCGTAAGTTTTTTTAAGCAGGTATGCCTCTTGCCGGCGTTTCTTCATGCGGTAGGGTATAACCAGTACTCGTTTTGGCTTGTTTTGTTCTCTATATCCTCTCTAATTGCCAGTGTGTCGTTAGGGCACTATCATTTTGTAGCAAATTATTTTAATTTGGTCTATAAGAAAGGGGCTGATCCTGAAGGGGTTTTGAAACCCGTTGTAGCTTCAAATTTTATATATGCTATACTTCAGGTTTTGGGGGTTATTTTTGTTTGTTTACCTGGTGTTTTGTCTATGTTTTCTGGTTTTTCAGAAAGTTATATAGCTGATTTTCAAGGTGAATTTTGTTTTATTTTTCTGTTTGTTTCGCGCGTGTTGTTTTTTTATGCAACACTATTTTTAGGAAGGTTGCTAGAGCCCTTTGGTTATGTTAGGGAGACAATGAAAATTCAAACTGTAGGAGATCTTTTTGATGTGCTTATTACGTTGTTAGTAGTGTTGATAACAGGAAGCCTTTTGTATGCTTGTTTTGCAGTTGCGCTTACAAGCGCGTTGTTTTTTTTAGTAGTAAGTGCACATGTAAAAAAGCGCTTGGGTTTCAGTCTCCGGTTACATTTTTCTAAATTCGGTGAAGGGATAGCTTTTATAAAGGAGTCTTTTTTGCTAAATGCCAGTTTTTTTGTAGAGAAAGCTTACGAACAGGGTGTTAACTTAATAGTGGTTTTGTTTTTTTCGGCACAATGCCTGCCAATTTTTGCTACAACACGGGTAATATCAAATGTGTTTTACCGGTTTTCGCTGATTTCAATTTTGCCATTATTTCCTGAAATACAAAAGTATTATGTGTTAGGGAATTACAAGTATACAGCAAGGGTAATGCAAAAGTTTTGGGTGTATTCATCATTTGCTATAATTTTGGTAATAGTTTTGGTTTTTAAACTGTTGCCATATATTTATGAGCTTTGGACCAAAGGTGAAATTAAATTTAATTTAGGACTGATAACTTCGTTATTTATTGGTGTTTTGTTTCAAAACTTTGCTACGATTATATATGAGTTCTTTAAAAAAGTGAATCTTTCCTGGCAAATGTTATTGCTTAATGTAATACGCGTTGCAGTAATATGTTTGGGGATGTTTTTGTTTGGTCGAATAAACTATATACCGGGTCTGGGTATCGCTTTTTTATCTGCCGAACTTTTATGCTGTTTTACCGGTTTTGCATTTTTGCAAAACATTTTTGGAGAACAACTTAAAAAAAGACAAATAGTATACTATTTGTTTCCGGTATTGTTTTTTTCGTGTACCTTAGGGATGTACATGATTTTCGAAAATTACTTGCTGGTTTGCGCCGGTGGTTTAGTTTCGCTGGGGGTTATATATAAACTGCAGAGAATGTTTTCTGTACAAAAAGACGGATAACTATGGTGTTGTTTGCGTGTTTTTTATGGTTGTTACTAGTGTATGCTGATTCTTATTTTTATGCTGTAGACAGGAATGTTTTTTCTCCGCTGCGGTTTATTACGCTTAGGTTTATGCTTCAGCATCTCCCTTTTATATTGTTTTGTGCGTTTTTTCCGCATGATTTTATGCCCCGAATTTTATCGGTATGTAATGTAACATTAGAGGAAGCATTTGTAAAATATACATTGATACAAACTATAGCTTATTATAGCTTATTAGGTGGGTTTTCTATAATAAGAGGTTCAAATAAGACTGAGGTCATAAAAAGAAAATATGCTTTAAATGTAAAAGTATTGTTGTATTTGTCTATTCTTTTTTATGCCGTAGGCTTGGGTGCTTATTTTGTTTTTTTAAGTCGTATAGGAGGGTTGCAATATCTTTTAAACCATATTTCAGAGAAGGTTATGTTGCAACGGGGACAGTATGTGCTGGGGTTGCTTAATTTGTTTTATATAGTACCGCTTATGCTTATGCTTAGGTTGTCGTACACAAAATATGTTGGCGATAAGATTTTTTTAGTATTATCTATTATTACTTATTTATTTATCGCAAATTCGTTGGGGGCAAGGGAACCTACAATTGTTTTTGTAGCATTGCTTATCATAGGGTATAATTATATTTTTAAGCCTATCGTGTTAAGTAAAAAAACGTTCCTGAGAGTAGCGGCACTAGTTCCTTTTTTTATTGCCTACATGATGGTAGTGCCTTTTCTAAGGCATGATTTTAAAGATGACTTTGCAACAGAATTATCTTTGCATAAAATGGTAAAGAGGTATGTTTATCAGACTTCTTATGTTTATATAGATGTTTTTTGCTGTAATTATTTTAATAAAGACAGAAAATGGGGAATGGATGGGTATTTTGCGCCGATAGTTGCTATAAACGCAAAGGGTGATAAAAAGGATTTGCCTGAGGTAGATCAAGGAGTATATTTTAAGTCTATAGTTGCGGATAAGAAGTATTATAAGCCTCCTTTGCCTCGAGGTAAGTTGTCTGTTTCTTCTTGGCCAACAGAGAATTTTGGATTTGCGTATGCCAATTTTTTATTGCCGGGTATAGTGTTTTTCTATTTTTTGCAAGGAATAATCATTGGCCTTGTTTATAAATGGCGGAATATGTTTCATAAAAATGTTGTGTTGATTGTGCTTTATGTTTACGTTTTATTGTATTTTAATTTCAGCAGTCTTCGGATAGCATTTTTTGTAAAGACGTTACCATTACTATTTTTATGTATGCTTGTTTATAATAAATTTGTGCTGTTGGAAACAAAAAAATAATGCTGTATTATGAGGCAAAGTTTTTTTTGGTCTCTTAATCATTAATTCCGCTGAAAAATTTTAACAATAGTGTTAATTGAAGATTTTTTGAATCTATAAATAATTAGTGTAAAGATTGTTGAAATTTAAAGAATTTATAATGTTGTATCAGTTTAACGCGGTTATTGTAAAATAATTTAACTATTTGAGTTAAAAAAACAATTAGTGTTTAAAGAGAATGTAAAAAAGTTTTACATTTGTTTTTTTTAACATTTTGTTTTTTGGCTTTAGCCTTTAAAACTAAAATATCTAATTAATAATGCAGAAAGATTTAAAGATATATATAGCCGGACATCGCGGTATGGTGGGTAGTGCTATTTGGAGAATATTAGAGTCTAAGGGGTATACAAACCTTTTAGGGTCTACAAGCGCTGAACTTGATTTAAGAGAGCAGGAGGCGGTTCGTAAGTTTATTGCCGAACATAAACCTGATGTGATTATTGATGCAGCAGCACGTGTAGGAGGTATACTTGCTAATAACGATTATCCGTACCAGTTTATTATGGAAAATATGCTGATACAGAATAATCTTATTGATGCAGCGCTAAAGAATAATGTGGAAAAGTTTATTTTTCTGGGTAGTTCATGCATCTATCCTAAATTTGCACCACAACCACTAAAAGAAGAACACTTACTTACTGATTCGTTAGAGCCAACTAATGAGTGGTATGCCATAGCTAAAATTACCGGTGTAAAAGCCTGTCAGGCCATACGCAAACAGTTTGGTAAGGATTATGTAAGCCTTATGCCTACAAATCTTTATGGTACACACGATAATTTTGATCTTAATACATCGCATGTATTGCCGGCTATGCTCAGGAAATTCCATGAAGCTAAGCTTAACGGCAATACCCCTGTAACCCTTTGGGGTAGCGGTACACCTATGCGTGAGTTTTTGTTTGTAGATGATATGGCCGAAGGGGTAATATTTGCACTGGAAAACACACTGCCTGATTATTTATACAATGTAGGTACAGGTGAAGATCTTACTATTAAGGAGCTTGCCGAAACCATACAAAAAATAGTAGGCCATAGCGGTGAGATTATATGGGACAGTACAAAACCAGATGGTACTCCGCGTAAGCTTATGGATGTTTCTAAAATGCACGATTTGGGCTGGAAACACAAAGTTAACCTTGAAGAAGGCATACAAAAAACCTACGACTGGTTTTTAGAGAATATAAAAGATATAAAAAAAGTAACTATATAAAACGAACAATCAATACGTATGAAGACTGCATTAATTACAGGCGTTACAGGCCAGGACGGATCTTATTTAGCTGAACTTTTACTTGAAAAAGGATACATGGTGCACGGTATTAAAAGGAGGGCTTCTTCTTTTAACACTCAGCGTATTGATCATTTGTATCAAGATCAGCACGAAAGTAATGTGAACTTTAAACTTCACTACGGAGATCTTACAGATTCTACTAACATTATTCGTATTATACAGGAAGTACAGCCTGATGAGATATACAACCTTGGTGCTATGAGCCACGTAAAGGTGTCGTTTGATTCACCTGAGTATGTAGCTAACGTAGACGGTATAGGTACATTAAGGATACTTGAGGCTGTTCGTATACTTGGTCTTGAAAAGAAAACAAGGATTTACCAGGCTTCTACATCAGAGCTTTATGGTGGTCTTGAAGAAAATAAAAACGAAAAAGGTTTCTATGACGAAAACTCTCCGTTTTACCCACGCTCGCCTTACGGTGTAGCAAAAATTTACGGTTTCTGGATTACTAAAAACTACCGTGAGGCATACAATATGTACGCTTGTAACGGAGTACTATTTAACCACGAATCGCCACGCAGGGGTGAAACTTTTGTAACCCGTAAAATTACTATGGCTACCGCTGCTATAGCAAAAGGAAAACAAGAGTGCCTGTACCTGGGTAACCTTAATGCACTACGCGACTGGGGCCATGCTAAAGATTATGTAGAGGCTATGTGGCGTATACTACAGCAAGATGTTGCCGAAGATTATGTAATTGCTACAGGTGTTACTACATCAGTACGTGATTTCGTTCGTCTTGCATTTGCCGAAGTAGGTGTAGAACTTGCCTTTGAAGGTGCAGAAGAAAGCGAAACTGCAAAAGTGGTAAAATGTAACAATCCTGAATACCAACTTGAAATAGGTAAAGTTGTTGTGCGTGTAGACCCACAATACTACCGCCCTACAGAGGTAGACCTACTAATAGGCGACCCTACAAAATCTAAAACAAAACTTGGATGGGTTCCTCAATATGACCTTGCCGGTCTTGTTAAGGAGATGGTAGCTGGTGATTTAACTTTGGTTTAATATAAGTTATGATATGAAAATTGTCCTTTACCGCTGTTTAGGCTGGTTTTATACATGCTGATGTGGCTGTAAAGGGTAATTTCTCTTTTTTTTAAGCATGGTAATTGCCATGTTACCTATTGTTCTTGTTTAAGTAATTTCAATATTAATAATCTTTAAATTGTCAAATAATAAAACTATAGCAAAGAATACCTTTTTTTTGTACATAAGGATGTTTCTTACAATGGGGGTTCAGCTGTATACCTCTCGTGTTGTGCTGAATGCTCTTGGAGCAGAAGACTTTGGTATATATAGCGTAGTTGGAGGTATAGTAGTAATGTTCAGCTTTTTTAATGCAGCAATGTCTACGGCTACACAACGATTTTTGGCTATAGATATTGGTAAAGGCGATACAGAACAACTTTCCAGGACATTTAATGCTACAATGATAATCCACTTTGGTATTGCCCTGGCAATACTGGTTTTAAGTGAAACCGTGGGTTTGTGGTTTCTTAATACACAGCTGAATTTTAGCGAAACAAGGTCTACGGCAGTTTTCTGGGTATACCAGTTTTCGGTGCTTACATTTCTTATAAGTGTTTTGCAGGTGCCTTACAATGCACTGATTATATCCCGCGAGCAGATGAACGTCTACGCTTTGTTAAGCATTGTAGAGGTTGTTTTAAAAATGGGTATTGTTGTGCTGCTTTTAGTATTAAATACCGATAAGCTTATACTGTATGCAGGCCTTGTGTTATTGGTTACAGTATTAATTGCCATCAGTTACCGGGTGTATTGCAGCAGGAATTTCGCTGAAAGTAAGTTTAAATGGTATTACGAAAAGGAATATTTTGGTACGCTGCTTTCTTATTCCGGATGGAGTCTTTTCGGAAATTTGGCTGCAGTAGCACGTGGGCAGGGTATTAATATCTTACTTAATATCTTTTTTGGTACCCTTCTTAATGCTGCTTATGGGGTAATGCTCCAGGTGCAGACTGCGGTAAACACATTTGTATTGAATTTCCAGATGGCAATAAACCCGCAGATATTTAAAAGTTTTGCGGAAGGTAATACGTCAAAAATGCATATGCTGATGACCCAGGGAGCAAAGTTTTCGTACTTCCTGATTTTTATTCTGGCAAGCCCTATAATGCTGAACCTGGATTTTATCCTGGCATTATGGCTAAAAGAACCGCCCGAATATACCAGCCTGTTTATAAATTTATGCCTTGTTTTCCTTATGATTGAAACGGTGTCTGGCCCGCTGATTATCGGTGTGCAGGCAACAGGGAAAATAAAATGGTACCAAATTATCCTGGGAACTTTCATCTTTTTAAACTTCCCGATTACCTATGTTACCTATAAGTATTACCCTCAACCGGAGCTGTTCCTTTATATAAGCATTATCATAAGTACAATCTCTTTGATCTTCAGGGTTTTTTACCTGCAAATGCTTGTTTCTTTCAGTGTAAAGGATTTTTTTAGAAGGGTAATTTTACCAATATTGATAGTTACAATCATATCAGGTTTTTTAACATATTTTTTAAATTATAAAATTGATAATTTTATTTCGTTCTGTATTAAGTCATTGATTATTAGTGTTGTTAATCTTTTGGTTATTTGGCTTTTTGGAATATTTAAAGATGAGAAAGTCAGGATTTTAAGCTTTTTGTCTAATAAATTTAAAAAGCGCATACATTAACATTTTGGTATGTGTTTTTTGATATTATTGTGAATAAATGACTAATATGCTAGTGTGATGGAATTAATAGGTTAAATTATGAGTTTAATGTAAATTAAGTTTTAAAATTGATAAATAAGATTTTTAAGATAAGATAATTGCCACATCTTTTTTAATATTCTATATAAAAACAAATTTTAACAAATGAATTACTATAAAAATGTTTATGTTAAGGGTTATGCACAACTTAACCTTGGTGATGATTTATTTTTGGATATTCTTTTTAAACGATATCCTGATGTCTTATTTTATATAGAGTGTGCTGATCATGTTTATGAAAAATTTTTAAGCAAATACCCTAATGTTAAATGTATTTTAAATGATAATTTTTTTTATAGCAGAGTTTTAAATTCTTTTAAAAGAAGGTTTCTTCCGGCTTTATGGAATAAGAATAAAGAGTATCATTTTAGAAAGGTTTTAGATAATGTAGATTCAGTAATTGTTATTGGTGGTTCTATGTATATGCAGCATAGTTTAGATCTTGAAAAAGATTATGATATCAGTTTTTATCGGTTTAGAAATACTTTTTTTTCAGATAAGCCAATTTTTTTCTTAGGGGGGAATTTCGGGCCTTTTTTAACAAATGATTATGTTGAGGCGTATTCTGAAATTTTTAAGAATGCTAAGGATGTGTGTTTTCGCGATGAATATTCGTATAATATTTTTAAAGATGTTAATAATAGAGTTAGATTTAATCCAGATATAGTTTTTAGCTATCAGATAAATGTTCAGGAAAATTTAGAGCCTGAATCAGTCGGTTTCTCAATAGTTTCACCAACTAAGAGTAAGAGTAACATAGATATAGAGGCTTACATACAAAAGTATGCTGATATTGTTCAAGTCTTTGTAGATAAAAATTACATTGTAAAGTTGTTTTCTTTTTGTAAAGATGAAGGTGATGAGGAAATAATTGAAAAAATTTCAAGTAAAATAATAATTAACGATAAATTTCATAAGATTTTTTATGATGGTGACATTCCAGAATTTTTACGTGAATTTGCTTCTGTAGATACAGTTTTTTGTGGTAGATTTCATTCCCTCATTTTAGCAATGTTATTTAACCAGAAAATTGTTCCTGTATCCTACAGTAATAAGATGAAGAATATTTTAAAAGATTTATCTTATAGTGAATTGGTTTTAGATATGGAAGGGCTCATTTCTTTGAGTGTAAATGGAGTTGCTGAAATATCTAGTCGTAACTATGATATCACTAAAGCAAAAGATAACGCTGTTCGCCATTTTGAAAAGTTAGATGATTATTTAATACGTTAATAATATGCTTTCGTTAATTATTCCTGCTTATAAGGTAGAAAAGTACCTGCATGTTTGCCTGGACAGGATACTCGCGCAGTCGTTTTCCGATTATGAAATATTGTTGGTTAATGATGGCAGTCCCGATAACAGTGGGCAAATATGTGATGAGTATGCCGCAAGGGATTCGCGGGTAAAAGTTTTTCATAAAGAAAACGGTGGCGTTAGCTCGGCCCGGAATCTTGCCTTGGAGCATGTAAGCGGGGAGTGGATATTTTTTATCGACTCTGACGACTGGATTGAGAATGGTTGTCTGGAGCAGTTACAGGGATATTTAAATGATTCATCATTAGACCTTGTACAGTTCAATACTTCTCGTACCGATTTAAATTATAATATAAAAACGGCTTATTTTCCGTCGTTAGAAGCATATAGTACTGCAAACTATTTTCAGCCGGCCTTATGGAATTATTTTTTCAGGGCGTCTGTTATAAAAGACAATGGCCTCAGGTTTTCCAAGGAGCTTAAGTATGCTGAGGATTTTGAGTTTGTATTAAAATATTTTGCCCATGTAAGGGCGGTACAAACCACAGACCTTTTAGTCTATAACTATGTGCCTGCCGACGATTCTGCCATGAACCGTATTCCGGTACAGCTTTTTACACAGAATAATTTTTCGGCTGTAAACGGAGTTATAGATTATGTTGCTGCAAAAGATGTTTATAAAGGTTTTTATGTACACAACCTGTATGTGTTTTTAAAATATATACTTCGCACCATGCCGAAGTTTAAAATTAATAAAGAAGAGTTTCGCGAGGCAAAAAGCAGGTATAAAGGTACTTTTAAAAAACTCGTAACTTTCGATAGCCGTTTTAATAAGTTTTTGCTTTTAAAAGCAGCTGATATTTCATTGTCTAATACCTTAACTTTAATTAAACTTATATGGCGTTAGTAAGTATTATTGTGCCGGTATATAATGTAGAGGAATACGTTGAAAAATGTATACAATCGGTTATTGGGCAAACATTTGCCGATATAGAAATTATTCTTGTTAATGACGGTTCGTTAGACGGTTCAGGAAAGATTTGCGACGAATATGCAAAAAAAGACACTCGTGTAGTTTGTATTCATAAACCGAACGGGGGGCTTTCAGATGCCAGGAATGTAGGTTTAAGCCATGCAACTGCTCCTTATGTTTCTTTTGTAGATTCTGATGACTGGATAGAGCCTGATTTTATAGAATGCCTGTATAACGGCTGTGTAAATAATGATGTAATGATTTCATGCTGCGGGCGTTTTTATGCTTACCCGGATTATGCATTTACAAAATATACTTTAAAAGATACGGTAAAATATACACCGCACGAAGCTATTAAACACATGCTAAAAGGCGATGTTATAGACGTAGCCTGTTGGGATAAGATGTTTGTAAAATCGTTATTTGATAATTACAAGTTCCCAAAAGATGAAATCCACGAAGATATGGCCATTATGTTTGATATTTTCCTGGAGACAAACGGCTGTGTGCATGTTGCGAAACCATTGTACCATTACAGGCAAAGGGCACTGAGTATTACCAAGCAGAAGTTCTCAGATAAAAGCCTTGTGATTATAAAGAATATTAACCATGTGCGTAACCTGCTGAAGGATAAGCCGGGGTTAAGTTCTGCCGGAGATGCGTTTTATTACAGGATGCTGAAAAATCTTTGTACCGTTTTTTATAATGCAAAAGGGCAGAATGATTATAAGGAAGAATTTAATTCTGTAAAAAAGGAACTTAGAAACAGTATATTTAAGATATTTGCCAATGGCGATTTACTGCTTACAGATAAGCTTTCGGCCTTAATGGTAGTTTCTCCGTTTTATGTAGGGGTAAAAAAGGTATTTACCGCCGTTACCCATAAAGCAAGCAGTAAAAAGGCTAACTGATCTTAATCAATTAACAGTACAGGCAAGCGATGACATTTAAGGAATATATACAGAAGGACAGGGAAAAATACGAGTTTTTGCATTCGCGGAAACAGAGGCTCATGAAAATGATTTTCAGGGAACACGAATATGTAATCTGGAAATTTGTAGTTTTATTGAGAAAAGAAGAGTTTTATTTCAATAAAGGGAATATGCTTTTAAGCGGTTATTACCGTAGGAGGAAAAATATCCTGGGAGAGCGTTTAGGGTTTACAATACCTAAAAACGTTTTTGCCGAAGGTTTACTGGTATGGCATTATGGTAATATTGTAATAAATGCTATGGCACGCGTAGGCAAGAACTGTATTTTGCACGGAAATAACTGTATAGGGAATAACGGTAAAGGTGATAACAACAATAATCCGGTAATAGGCGACAACGTAGACATAGGCGTGGGTGCAGTAGTTATCGGAGATGTATATATAGCAGATAATGTTATAATAGCTGCAGGTGCTGTTGTAAATAAAAGTGTTAACGAGCCTAATGTTGTTGTTGCGGGTATTCCGGCAAAAATCATAAAACGTTTATCTTAACTCATTCAGAGAAAAGTAATGGAGGTGTTTCTATTTATATTATTGGCGGTTTTCTTTAACATCATGGGCTATAAGTATATGGTGAATACCGATGTAAATGTGTATTTAGTGTTTACTGTTTATGAATTAATATGTCTTTATTTTATATTATATTACTGGAAAAGAGATATAAAAAAGAATTTTATTTATTTCTATTTTTTTTTGCAATGGTTTATATACAATGGATTTGGTCTTGTACGTATTTCTTATCTGGAGACCTTTCGTTCAGAAGAAATCTATTTAAGCTATATGGCAATCATTGGAGCAACATTTTTGTTTTTTATAGGTATTCGATTCTCTAATTTTGTTAAGGTTTCTAGATTTGAATTTTTGGAAAGGCAAAGTATTAGCAAATCCGTTTACTACACCATTGCAGGTATTTATGCCTTGTATAATTTATATGTCTTTAGTTTGTCGGGGGGGTTTATAAACTATCTTTTTTCAGATTATCAGGATAAAGCCCCTGAAGGAATGAAAACTACAGTTTTTATACTTTCTGGTATATTTGGTTATTTTAAATACTTAAATATTACATATTTTTTTGAACGTGATAAAAATTCACCTCCAAAAATAGTTGTTTACGGGTTTTTTTTGTTTACATTGGTAAATGTGTTTTCTTCAGGAGCCTCTTTAGGGGTTCTTAGTATCTTATTGGTTATTTATCTTTATAAATATTGTCTTACGAATCAGGATAAAATACAACAGATAGCGAATTTAAAGAAATACCTGTATTTAATTCTTGGAGGAGGTGTTTTACTTGGACTTCTTATACGATTTAATAGGACAGATCTTTCATCTTTTTCTTTTGCTGTACTTGATAATGCTCAAGAAGAGGTGCTTGCTTCACCGACCTTTGATAGTGCGGGTAACTTTATAATGGTTTGTAATAGGTTAGAGCCTTTATACGAACCAAACCAAGTAATATATCCTTTTGTGAATTTCTTACCTAGGGTATTGTTTCCTTGGAAACCCATGGAGCTAGGTCGTATCATATCCTATCAGTTTTACGGTTTTCTTGATGATGAGATTGGAGGATTTGCACCTACACCTATGGGAGAATTTTATTATGATTTTGGTGTACCAGGTATTGTTTTAGGGGTAATTGGTATGGGTTTCGTGTTGGGTATTGTTCAAAAAAAGCTGAATGCTACAAAAGATAATAAATGGAAGTGGATGTTTTTAGTAACTCTGCTGTCTCTTTTAGGAACTATTCCTGCTTGGTATACCGGATTTGGTGTAAGGGTAGTTTATTTACTACTATTTATTGTAATTATAGGGGTAATAAATAAAGTTTATAAGTTTTTAAAAATAGCGTAGTAGAGGTATTATGCCTAACACCGGTTTAGGCTGTATCAATAATGGCATTTAAACAGATACAAATTAATATACAATGGGTAAAGTACTTTTTGTTGCTCAGTTTCCTCCTCCTATACACGGACTGTCTAAGGCAGTGGAAACCTTGTATGTTTCCCCGCTTAATAAGAAATTCTCTTTTAGCGCGATAAACATTACAAACAACAAACTCTTTTTTTCAAACCTGCTGAAATTATTGTTTTCAGGTAGTGATTTGTATTATTTTACCATTTCCCAGACTAAAGGCGGAAACCTTCGCGACTTAATTTTCTTTGCCATCCTCAGGCTTAAAAGAGGTAAGACCCTGATACACCTGCATGGGGGGTATTATCGTACATTGATAGAAAATGACTGTGGCAATTTTCAGCGCAAGCTGAATTACAAGGCAATGAAAAAAATTAGCGGTGCTATAATATTAGGAAAATCCCTGGAGTATATTTTTGATGGGCTGGTAACACCTGACAAGGTTTTTGAAGTACCAAACTGTGTAGATGACCAGTACCTTATACCACAGGGTAAATTTAATGATAAGTTACAGGCAATAAAAGCGGGTGACAAGATTAAGGTTTTGTATCTGAGTAATTTTATTGAGACCAAAGGATACAAAGAGGTGCTGTACCTTGCCAAAATGGCTAAAGAAGCCGCGGCAGGATTCGAGTTTCACTTTGCCGGGAAGTTTTTTGAAAGTAAGGATGAAGAGTTTTTTACATCGTATGTAAAAGAGCATAACCTTCATGGCTATGTACATTACCATGGAATAGTAAGTGGACAGGCAAAAACCGACTTGCTCGAAAGCTGCCACGCTTTTACGTTGCTTACGCGCTATCCTAACGAGGGGCAGCCTATTTCCATACTGGAAGCCATGGGTAACGGTATGGCGGTAATTACTACTAATCATGCCGGTATACCCGATATTGTACAAAACGGTACTAACGGGCTAGTAGTGGATAAAAATGCGATAGATATTAATGTACTCTATAAGTATATAACCGAAATAGACGGTAACAGAGATACGTTGGTTAAAATCCTTGAAAACAATTACAGCAGCGTACTTAGTAATTATACTGAAAAGCAATACATAGGCAATATGGAAGCCATATTTGCCAAACTTAGTTAATACCATGAAAAAAGTAGCATTAGATAAATTTAAAGGAGACGAATTTGATAAAGGGGCAGGCTTTATAAAGCAGATGCTGTGGTACTTTGTTAATGCATTCTTGGTGCGGGCTTCATGGAATCCTTTTATTGGGATAAAAATAGTTCTGCTGAGGCTTTTTGGTGCCAAAATAGGTAAGGGGCTCGTTATAAAAAATAACGTAGTGGTAAAATTTCCTTGGAAACTGGAAGTGGGCGACCATTGCTGGATTGGTGAAAATGTATGGATAGATAATCTGGACAGGGTAAAGATAGGTAATAGCGTGTGTATATCACAGGGGGCTATGCTGCTTACCGGTAACCATGACTATACATTGTATGATATGCCATATCGTAATGCCCCTATAGTGCTTGAGGATGGTGTGTGGATAGGTGCCCAAACTGTGGTGTGCCCGGGTGTAAGTGCTTATGAAAATGCTATATTGGCTGTAGGCTCGGTTGCTACAAAAAACCTGGAGGCAAACAGCATTTACCAGGGTAATCCGGCTGTGAAGGTACGCCAAAGAGTTGTTAAATAATATCGGGTAAAATAAACAGATATTATTTGCCTTGCTTTATGATGTGTTGGTTTTGATTAAAGCAGAATAATTTGTTTTTTTACCAATAAAAGAAGTTGTAGTACATAATAATGTAAAGGCTTCTTAATTATTGAATTATAAAAAAAATGAAGAAAAAAATTTTAGTTACCGGTGGTGCAGGCTTTATAGGGTCACATCTATGTACACGCCTGCTTAATGAAGGAAACGAGGTTATATGCCTAGATAATTATTTTACAGGTAATAAAAAGAATATAGTAGGACTTATAGATAATCCGTACTTTGAGTTGGTTAGGCATGATGTTATAGAACCCTTTTACGCAGAAGTAGACCAAATTTATAACCTTGCATGTCCGGCAAGCCCGGTACATTATCAGTACAATCCCATAAAAACGATTAAAACATCTGTAATGGGAGCCATAAACATGCTGGGACTGGCAAAAAGGGTAAAGGCTACAATACTACAGGCTAGTACCAGTGAGGTATATGGAGATCCTGTAGAGCATCCGCAGCGCGAATCCTACTGGGGTAATGTAAATCCTATTGGGCTTCGTTCGTGCTACGATGAGGGTAAAAGATGTGCAGAAACCTTGTTTATGGATTATCATCACCAAAATAAGGTAGATGTAAAAATTATAAGGATATTTAATACCTATGGCCCCAACATGAATCCGGATGACGGACGTGTGGTTTCAAATTTTATAGTACAGGCCCTAAGGGGAGAAGATATAACAATATTTGGAGACGGAATGCAAACCCGTTCATTTCAGTATGTAGACGATCTTGTAGAGGGGATGGTGCGCCTGATGAATAGTGAAAAAGGTTTTACAGGGCCGGTAAATGTGGGTAACCCAAATGAATTTACAATGCTGGAGCTGGCTCAGAATATAATAGAGCTTACCGGGTCTTCATCTAAGCTTACTTTTAAAACATTGCCGCAAGACGATCCTAAACAAAGGCAGCCCGATATATCACTTGCAAAAGAGAAGCTTGGGTGGCAGCCAAATATTCAGCTAAGGGAAGGTTTGGCTAAAACAATACAATATTTTGAAGAAGCGCTTAAGAATAACAATTAAGTGATTACAAGGAGGGATTAGTATAAGACCGAACGGTAAATAACCAGTGCATCTCTGATTACTTATTCTTCAGTGTTACTGTGATGATTAGGAAAGGCAATATGGGGGTGGAAGATAAATCATGGGGAGCTTTTTTTCTGAAACAATATGAAAAAAGGGATTTATATAAAGGCTTTGGTGTTTAGTGGAGTGGCTTATGCCTATTTTATTGCTATAATCTATCTTACCATAATTTCCGCTAATAGGTATGATGGTACGGGAGATGGGCATGATGCCGGGCATGTAAATATGGTGCTGTTTTCTGCTAAAAGATATTATTTAGATAATTTTTTCGAGCTTGCTCCTGGCCAGATCATGTTTATCAGCAAGGAAATAATTGGCAATTTGCTTTTGTTTTTCCCTTTTGCGTTGTGTTTGTACGTTGCTTCAGGCCGTAAATTTTCTAAGAAAAAGGAAATGCTTATACTGACGGCTGTGGTTTTTTGTATAGAAAGCATACAGTATATTTTTAGTATAGGGGTTTTTGATATAGACGATTTTGTTTTAAATACACTGGGAGGATTAGTAGGTGTTTACATATTTGAGACCCTTTATAAAAAAAAGATTTTATAGATGAGAATTCTTATTTTTGGTATCAATTACAGCCCTGAGCTTACCGGTATAGGGAAATATACCGGCGAAATGGGTAGCTGGCTGGCAAAACAAGGGCATGATGTGCATGTTGTTACCGCTATGCCATACTATCCTGAATGGGAAGTACACGCAAGCCATAAGGGCAAAATGTGGTTTACAGAAGATATAGACGGGGCCAAAGTGCACCGTGTGCCGCTGTATGTGCCAAAAGAGGTAAGTTCGGCTAAAAGGATTATTCACGAGTTTTCTTTTGTTATGGGGGTTTTGCCATACTGGTTTAAATTCCTTTTCTCTAAAAAGTTCGACGTTATATTTTGTGCAGCACCACCTTTTCACTTAGGTATGCTGCCGGTTATGCTTTCTAAGCTAAAAGGTACACCTATGGTTAGCCACGTGCAAGACCTACAGGTAGATGCCGCAAAAGAACTGGGTATGATAAAGAATAAAACCTTCCTGAACATTATGTTTGGTATGGAGCGTTTTATCCTTAAAAATAGCACAAAAGTATCTACCATAAGCCTGGGGATGGAACAAAAAATTGCTGCCAAAGGAATACCTGCACACCAGCAAATAATGTTTCCTAACTGGGTAGACGAAAGTGCTATAAAACCATTGCCAAAAGAACAATCGCTGCGTGCAGAGTTTGGTATTGGTATGGATGATAAGGTAGTGCTTTATAGTGGTAACCTTGGCGAGAAGCAGGGCTTAGAAAGTATTATAGAAGCCGCTAAGCTATACAAGCACCGCACTGATGTGTACTTTATAATCGTAGGTTCGGGTGGGGCTAAAGAAAAACTACAGCAAATGGCTGCTGAAGCCCAATTAAGCAACGTGCAGTTTTACCCATTGCAGCCTTATGAAAAGCTTTCGGCGTTGCTGGCTACTGCCGATGTACATTTGGTACTACAAAAAAAATCGGCTGCAGACCTGGTTATGCCTAGCAAGCTTACAGGTATCCTTTCGGCCGGAGGCTGTTCTATAGTTACGGCTGAGCCGGGTACTTCACTTTACACAGTTATGCATCAGTACAACATGGGACTGCTTTGTGAGCCTGAAGACAACATTGCGCTGTCTGAAACCATAGGTAAGGCAATCAATTCAGATCTTACCGAATACCGTGTAAATGCGCGTAAGTATGCTGAAGAATTTTTAAGTAAAGAGAACATTTTGAAGAAGTTTGAGCTTGATCTTGAAGCAATGAGCAAGAGATAAAGTTGTAAATTTAATCATAATAAAACCTGTTATATTTAACAGAAAATTCTAACCTTTGTAAAAGTATTAGACAAATTTTCATAACTCAATGAAAAACACAAGTATGTTTATGGTATTGTGTGTTATCATTTACCGTTAAGAAGTTTATATAATCAACCCGACGCTAAAATGAAACAGTACCTCAATAAAATTTCGCTGGTCAGGCTTATTGCAGACCTATCTGTTGTAGCATTTACCTTTATACTTAGCATGTACGTTGTGCAGCCACAAGAGTTTTCCCTACATCTCAGGGCAAAGTTTTTCCTGCTGATGATTATGCTTTTTGTATGGTTTTTTAGTGGTAATTCTAATAACCTTTTTCATGATCATCGTGTAAAACCGGGATTCTCGTTAGAAATTTATAAAACCTTTAAAGGGGTTGTTATACTGGGGCTTACTATTATTGTAGTTTCGTATTTTTCTCATGCCTTTTTACCTACAAGCTTTGTGTTTGTATACACAGGTATGCTTATGGTGTGCTTTGCCACCGAAAAATACGTTATAAACCGTTTTGTGCTTTTCTTAAGAAAGCAAGGCTACAACCTTAGGCATGTAATAATATTAGGGCAGGGTAGTTCGGCAAGCCAGTTTAAGGAGCTTGTTACTAATAACCCACACCTTGGATATGATATTGTAGGTTATTTTGATGATATTCATTCAGATGAGGATCTGGGGCGCTATCTTGGTAATAAAAATGATATTGCTACTTTTCTTGATAATAATCAGGTAAATGAGGTTATTATTGCAACTCCCGGAATTACAATAGAAGAAATTGAAGAAATAACCAGTGTGGTAGATAAGGCAGGTATCCGTATCAGGATAATACCTGATTTCCACTTCCAGTTCTATAACAGGTACGAGTTTAAACAGTTTGGTAACATACCTACTGTTTCATTGCGCAAAGAGCCGCTTGAGGAAACCCATAACAAGTTTATTAAGCGTACTTTCGATATTTTCTTTAGCCTGTGTGTGCTTGTTTTTGTGTGCAGCTGGTTGTTCCTTATCCTGGCTATAATTATAAAAGCCGGCTCTAAAGGCCCGGTACTGTTTAAGCAAAAAAGGCTGGGCAGGGACCGTAAGGAGTTTTGGTGCCTTAAGTTCAGGAGTATGTATGTAAATAAGGAGTCAGACAACAAAATGGCAACCAAAGGCGATTCGCGTATAACACCTATAGGACGTATACTGCGTAAAACCAGCCTTGATGAGTTTCCTCAGTTCTGGAACGTACTTATGGGTCATATGTCTATAGTAGGGCCACGCCCACACATGACCATTCAAAATGCACAATACCAGGAAGTGATAAACAACTACCTGGTGCGCCAGCTTATTAAGCCGGGCATTACCGGGTGGGCGCAGGTAAATGGTTACCGCGGCGAAATAGAAAACGACCTGGATATAAAAAACAGGGTTTCTTATGATATATGGTATCTGGAAAACTGGAGTTTTTTCCTGGATATTAAAATAATTTACCTTACCGTTTGGAATATATTTAAAGGAGAAGAAAAGGCTTATTAAAGCCTTTTTTTATAAAGTGTGCCTATGGTAAAAAGAGTATTTGATATTGTCCTTGCAGCTGCGGGGCTAATGCTGTGCAGTGGTATCATAGTGCTTTTTTTCATCCTTATTACTTCGATTACCGGCGAAAATGGTATATTTATACAAATGCGTGTAGGAAGGTACGGAAAGCTTTTTAGGATATACAAGCTTCGGTCGATGAAAGACACGCAAAATGGTAAAGAAGTTACCACTGTAGGCAAGTTTATGCGCAGATATAAGATTGATGAACTGCCACAACTGTACAATATACTAATAGGCGATATGAGCTTTGTGGGGCCGCGCCCCGATTTACCCGGTTATTATGATAAATTACAGGGCGATGACCGTGAGTTACTACTCCTACGCCCGGGACTTACGGGTCCTGCCAGTATAAAATATGCTAATGAGGAGGCAATTTTGGCTGTAGCCGAAAATCCTCAGTACCTTAATGATTATGTAATATTTCCTGATAAGGTACGTATAAACCGTAACTATCAGAAACATCAAAGCCTTTGGCTGGATGTTAAACTTATAGTGTATACTGTTTTGGGTAAAATGCCCGGAGAAGAATACCTGCAATAACCCTATTATATGCCGGCACAGGATAAAAAGATTTGGCTTTCTCCTCCGCACATGGGCGGCGAAGAGCTGTATTTTATACAACAGGCATTTCAGGAAAACTGGATAGCCCCCCTGGGGCCAAACGTATCGGGATTTGAGCAGGATATAGAACAATATTTAGGCGAAGACAAATACGTGGCGGCCTTATCATCGGGTACAGCAGCTATGCACTTAGCCTTAGTGTTGCTGGGAATTGGTGTGGGAGATGAAGTGCTGTGCCAGAGCCTTACGTTTGCAGCATCAGTAAACCCCGTACTGTATGTAGGAGCCACCCCGGTATTTATAGATAGCGAACCTAATAGCGGCAATATGTGTCCGCATTTGCTTGAAGAAGCCATAGAGCACAGGCTAAAGCATGGCAAAAAGCCTAAGGCAATCATTGCTGTTCATTTATACGGCATGCCTTATATGCATGACGAAATTAATGCGGTAGCCGAAAAGTATGAAATTCCTGTAATAGAGGATAGTGCCGAAGCCCTTGGCAGTAGCTACAAAGGCCAGCCCTGCGGTACGCTGGGTAATATGTCTGTCCTGTCTTTTAACGGCAATAAAATAATTACCACTTCGGGTGGTGGGGCGCTGGTAACACGCACTAGAGCCTTAAAAGATAAGTCGGTTTTTTTAGCCACACAGGCTAAAGATGAAGCGCCTCATTATGAGCACAGTACCCTGGGGTACAATTACAGGATGAGTAATGTTTGTGCCGGTATAGGCCGCGGGCAAATGAAGGTGCTTGCTGATAGGGTTTTAGTAAAGCGTGAAATATTTGATAAGTACGCTCTTTTTTTTGAAACAATAGCAGGTGTTTCGCCTTTTAAGACTTACGACGCTACGGCATACAGTAATCACTGGCTTAGCGTGATTCTTATAAATGAAGAAGAAACAGCAGGAAAAACGCCTGCCATGCTCATGAAGGCTTTTGATGAAGTAAATATAGAAAGCCGTCCGTTATGGAAACCCATGCATTTGCAGCCGTTGTATAAAGATTGTCTTTATTTTGGTTTAGGCGTAAGCGACAGGCTTTTTAAAACGGGACTTTGCCTGCCGTCTGGAACAGGTATGGTAGAGGAAGATTACAACCGTATTTTTGGGGTGCTTACAAGTTTTTTTAAATAGTTTACGTAGTTTTGTTAAAATACAATAATCGACATTTATTATTTTGGACAGGAAAATAACCATAGCTATAGACGGTTTTTCATCGACCGGTAAAAGTACCATTGCAAAACAGTTAGCTAAAAAGCTAAACTATGTATATGTAGATACCGGTGCCATGTACCGTGCTGTGACCTTGTGTGCTATACAGCAAGGATATATATCGCCAACTCATTTTGATGAAGCGGGACTTATAAGCCACTTGCCCAATGTAACCCTTAAGTTTGTTTACAATACAGAGATAGCACATAGCGAAGTTTATCTTAATGGGGTAAATGTGGAGGGTGAAATACGTTCTATGGAGGTGTCTAACCTGGTGAGTAAAGTGGCGGCACTACCTCAGGTGCGCGAAAAGCTTGTAGAACAACAGCGTTCTATGGGGCTGGAAAAAGGTATTGTAATGGACGGACGCGATATAGGTACTGTGGTTTTTCCGGATGCAGAATTAAAGCTTTTTATGAATGCCGGTGCGGCTGCAAGAGCCGAACGCCGTACTGCCGAGCTTATAGAGCAGGGTAGGGAGGTAACCTATGAAGAAGTACTACAGAATATAGAGGAGCGCGATTACCAGGACACACACCGTAAAGACAGTCCGCTACAAAAGGCAGTAGATGCTATAGAGGTAGATAATACAACACTTACGCTTGAAGAGCTTTTTGATAAAATAATGGCTCTGGTAAATAGTGTAAAATAAAAAATGCCTGTTTAAAGTTTCCCCAAGAAAGATATGAGGCACAAAGATTACCAGCTTGAAGAATTGTTAGAGCGTAAGCCCATTGTGCTTGATAAAACCTCTATATTTTCTCAGTTAAGCCGTAAAACAATACTTATTACCGGTGCTGCGGGTTCTATAGGCAGCGAGATAGCCCGGCAGGTTATTAATTTTAGTCCGCAGGCTATTATACTTGCAGATCAGGCAGAGACGCCGTTGTATCTTCTTATGCTGGAACTTCAGGCGCTGGCACCTCAGGCGGTTTTTTATCCTGAACTGGTTAGTGTTACAGATACTATAGCCATGGAAGGACTGTTTGTAAAGTATGCGCCCGACGTGGTTTATCATGCTGCGGCTTATAAGCATGTACAGATGATGGAGGAAGCCCCCAGGCAGGCAGTGTTAGTAAATATTATAGGCACACAGATAGTAGCCGAGCTTTCAGCCCGTTATGGCGTGGGTACATTTGTAATGATAAGTACAGATAAGGCTGTAAATCCGGCTAATGTTATGGGAGCCAGTAAGCTTATAGCCGAAAAATATGTTACTGCGCTTCATGCTAAATTACAACAGCAGCCCGAACCCGCAGAGATAAAATACATTATTACCCGTTTTGGTAACGTATTAGGCAGTAACGGTTCTGTGGTGCCGGTTATTAAAAAACAGATAGAAGACGGAGGACCGGTTACGGTAACCCACCCCGATATAACCCGTTTTTTTATGACGGTAAAAGAGGCTTGCCTTTTAGTGCTGGAAGCCGGTGCTATGGGTAAGGGAGGAGAGATTTACGTTTTTGATATGGGTAAGCAGGTAAAGATAACAGATCTTGTCATAAAGATGATACAAATGGCAGGCCTGCGACATGAAGAAGATATACAAATACGCTATGTAGGTTTGCGTCCCGGTGAGAAATTGTATGAAGAACTTATTTCTGATAATAGCCGGGTATTGCCTACGCATAACAAAAATATAATGATAAGTTCTGATACTGCCATGGATATAAATGTGCTTATGGGCAACTTAGAAAAGCTAAAAGAATTATGTGTTTTTAATGATAACTTTAAGATAGTGAGTAAGATGAAACAGATAGTTCCGGAGTTTGTAAGTGTAAATTCGGTATACGAAAGCCTGGATGATACAGATGTTACATAAGCTTTATTTTTTTAGGAGGGATAATCCCAAATTAGATATAAAAAATTATATTTGCCCATAAGAGTTGGCTGAAAATAACGAACCATAAAAAAAATAACCTAATCATAAAAAACATGGTAAAAAAACTGGGCTTACTGGTGTTGACTGCTGTTTTGCTTACATCATGTGTTTCAACTAAGAGAATTCATTATTTTCGGGGTCTGAACAAGGAAGATGGCTCTCAGGTTGGTAACGCTAATTTTGAGACTAAGATTAAACCAGATGATAATTTGTTAATTATTGTCTCTGCTTCAGATCCGGCAGCTGCCGAGCCTTTTAATCTTCCCCTTGCAGCAATTATGAATTCTGCTTCTGCATCTATGGATATTGCTAATGTTCAGGATAAATTCCAGACATACCTTGTCAATCGTAATGGAGAAATAGACTTTCCGGTGCTGGGTAAGCTAAAGCTGGGTGGGCTTACAAAAGATGAAGCACTTACAAAACTAAATACAGAGCTAACCAAATATATCAGCAAACCCATTGTTAACATGCGTATACTTAACTACAAGGTTTCCGTTTTGGGAGAAGTTGTAAGGCCGGGCGCGTTTAATATTTCAAGTGAGAGGATAAGCCTTCCCGAAGCATTAGCTATGGCTGGTGATCTTACTATTTATGGAGACAGGAAAGAGATATTGTTAATCAGGGATGTGAGCGGAGAAAAGGTTCATTATACCATTGATCTTACAAGTGCTGATTTAATCAATTCACCTTGTTTTTATCTGCAACAAAACGATATGCTTTATATTAAGCCAAATAAAGTTAGGGTAAACTCTGCAGGTGTAGGTCCTAATACCACGGTGATTATTTCTTCTATATCGTTATTACTAACCACTATAGCTCTACTAACCCGATAAATTATGCAGGATAATCCGATGATTTTAAATGAAGAGAATACCTCTTCAGATTTACGCGAAACTTTTGGTTTATACTTTTACTACTGGAGGTGGTTTATTTTGTCTGTGCTAGTTTGCATAGTGGGTGCATTTCTGTATTTGCGCTATTCTACCCCTATGTACAGTGTTTCTTCAACCATACTTATTAAAGACGATAAAAAAGGTAGTATATCTTCGGAATTATCTGCATTTAATGATTTAGGGTTGTTAGGCCAGGTAAAAAGTAACCTTGATAACGAAGTAGAAATATTAAAAGCGCGTACGCTTGCTTATAAAACGGTAGACAGCCTTGATTTTAACGTAAGCTACCTTATGCCCGGTAAAGTAAGGACTGTTGATGTTTATAAAGCTTCTCCGGTTAAGGTTAACTTCCTAAAAAGGATTGAGAAGTTTAACGACAGGGATACCATGTTTTCTGTTAAACTTGTTTCGCCGGATAAATTTGAATTGTTAGACGCTGAAGAGCATAAGATGGGGGTTTACAGGTTTGGTGAAAAAATCAAAGGTAAACTTGCTGATATGGTATTTACTTCAAATTTTGATTTGATACCTTACGAGAAGAAAATGGTTGTGGTTATCCGTGTGGCAAACATGAATAACGTGGCGTCTTCGTACAGAAATATGCTTAATGTGGAGCCGGTAAACCAAAAAGCCAGTAGTGTACTTAAGCTTTCGCTGGTTACCCCGGTAAAGGAAAAAGGCGTTGACTACATTAATATGCTTGTAGAAAAGTATAACCAGGACGCTATAGATGATAAAAACATAGTTGCATCCAATACTGAAAAGTTTATCAACCAGAGGCTTGATTCTATCAATTATGAGCTGAAGGATGTAGAAACCGGCGTAGAGCGTTTTAAAAAGAATAATAACCTTACGGATATTGTTTCAGATACGCAGCTGTTTCTTACTTCGGCAAGTACTTATGGAGCTAATGTTGTTGATGTACAGGCACGTATGCGTGTGGTAAATATCATGATTAATAATATTAAGCAGAATTATGAAGATGTTTCTGAAGTGATTCCGGTTAATATTATCCCTGAGAGTGATGCTACAGTACTTATACAGGAGTATAATAATATGGTGCTGCGCAGGAGGAAAATGCTTGATACTGAATCAGCAACTGATGCTAACCCAGCTGTGAAATCAATTGAGAGTCAAATCTTGGCATTAAAGGGTACGGTGCTTGAAAGTCTTGATAATCTTAAATCTGCACTTATGGCAAGGCAGAAAGAAATAGGGGCAAAAGAACAATTGTTTCAGGGTAAAATAGGCGAGTTGCCAAGGCAGGAAAGGGAATTCAGGGAGATAGACCGCCAGCAGAAGGTAAAAGAACAGCTTTATCTGTACCTGCTACAGAAAAGAGAAGAAAATGCGATTACGCTTGCTGTTACTGCGCCAAACTGTAAAGTTATAGATGCCGCATTTGCAAATCCGCAGCCGATTTCTCCTAACCGTAAGCTGATTTATCTTTTATCTATAGTTTTGGGTATTGTTATACCGTTCTCAATTATATATCTGTTAAAGCTGCTTGATACAAAAGTGAACAGGAGTTCGGATATTCAAAAGCTTAAACTTCCTTATCTGGGAGATATACCTAAATCGGAGTTTAATAAAGATCTTGTTAGCCAGCACAGTAGGTCCAGTACCGCAGAGTCACTGCGAATTGTAAGAACTAACCTTGAGTTCATCCTGGCAGATAAGATAGAAGAGGACAAGGCTAAACTTATTTTTGTTACGTCTACTATACCAAAAGAAGGTAAGACATTTATATCGGTTAACCTTGCGGCTACGCTGGCCTTAACAGGCAGGAAAGTATTGCTTTTGGCTATGGATATCAGGAATCCTAAACTTGACGAGTATATCAATGTGCCAAGTAAAGGTCTTACTAATTACCTTTCAGCAAAGGATGCCGATATTAAAGACTTTATAATACAGCAGGAAGGTTTTGATCAGTTCTTTATACTTCCTCCGGGTATCATCCCTCCAAACCCTGCAGAGCTTCTTATGAGTAAAAAGGTGGAGGAGATGTTTGATATGCTGAGAGATGAGTACGAATATATTATTGTTGATACGGCTCCTGTGAGTCTTGTTACAGATACTCAGATACTTGCTAAGCATGCCGATTGTTTTGTGTACGTGGTTAGGGCTAATTATCTTGATAAAAGGCTTCTTGCTGTACCGCAAACCTTGTATACAGAGAAGAAACTGCCTAATATGGCGGTACTTCTTAATGATACCGGTAGTAAAGCGGGATATGGCTATGGTTATGGCTACGGTTATGGCTACGGTTATGGCTATGGTTACGGTTACGGTTACGGTTATGGTCCTGAAGTTACTAAGCCGAAAACCTGGAAAGATAAACTTTTTGGTAAATAATACCCGTTTATATAAAAGAACAAAGGCAGCCTCATGGCTGCCTTTGTTCTTTTATATGCCTTTTTACAATATATTAAATGCCTTTAACTTTAGTGTATAAAAAAAGCCGTTCGTTAGAACGGCTTACTTTGTAGCGGGAACAGGACTCGAACCTGTGTCCGCCGCGGCGGATATGAGCTTACTTTGGTAATAGCGTTTTTATAAAGTCCCTGCCTGCTCCGGTTTTTAAGTATTTCTCGCGTGCCATTGCGCTTTTTTTATCCGGATAGAATTCAATATGTATAACTTTCCAGGGACGGTATTTAATGGTATAGCCTTTAGTTGAGAGTTGGTTGTGTGATTTGAATCTTGAAATTAGGTCCGAGGTATACCCCACGTAGGTTTTGCTGTATTTTTCGGAGTACAAAATATAAACCACAAAATCCATAAAAGTAATTTTATATACAAAAAAAACCACCAGTTGTACTGATGGGTTTGTGTTAGTAGCGGGAACAGGACTCGAACCTGTGTCCGCCGCGGCGGATATGAGCTTACTTTGGTAATAGCGTTTTTATATAGTCCCTGCCTGCTCCGGTTTTTAAGTATTTCTCGCGTGCCATTGCGCTTTTTTTATCCGGATAGAATTCAATATGTATAACTTTCCAGGGGCGGTATTTAATGGTATAGCCTTTAGTTGAGAGTTGGTTGTGTGATTTGAATCTTGAAATTAGGTCCGAGGTATACCCCACGTAGGTTTTGCAGTGTTTTTCGGAGTACAAAATATAAACCACAAAATCCATAAAAGTAGTTTTATATGCAAAAAACCCACCAGTTGTACTGATGGGTTTGTGTTAGTAGCGGGAACAGGACTCGAACCTGTGACCTTCGGGTTATGAGCCCGACGAGCTGCCTACTGCTCTATCCCGCGTTGTTTCGAGTGCAAATATACAACCATATTTTAATAAAACAAGCACTTTTTTGAAATGTTTCTAAAAAAGTGCAGTATTGCCACTGTGTATTTGTGTAGTGTGTATGTAGGTGGCTAAAATATAGTTGTTTATAGCTTGGTAGTGGTGCAAAAAAAAATATTACCAAATTGTGTTTTTAAATATTATAAAAATAATAAGTGTGCATTTTTGATGGGTGAATTGTTTTAAGGTTTTAAAATATCCGTTAACTTTACAAGTGTTAGAAGTTTCTTAAACCAAAATCATAACCAATTATGGAACAAAATGTTGGAGCTCCGGTAGTGTTTACTACTGAAATGATTAAAGATGCCATGAATCTGTGGCGCGATAAGATTGTAAATGATATAGACTATGTAGTAGGCCTTTTTGAAAACAAAGCGGCTTTTTACTACACAAAACAAACCGTAGCCGATTCGGTAGAGGTGCATATGTACCCGGGTATATACGACAGGGAATTGTATTTCTTTGTTATTCCTGATAAATATGACAACTCTGCTTATAGTGCAGATTTTAACCGATACACACAGCCTTGTAAGGTTAATTTGGTATTGGGTGGTAATGAAATTAGTAGTTTAGTAGCCATGCAGCGTATGAATGCCTGGAAAAACAATTACAGGACATGGCTGCCACAACAGTCGCTTACTACCGATGGCGTTTTCCAGGTGTTTGCCGTAGACCAGATAGACTTTGCCGAAGGCAGCAATAAAGTGAACATGGCCCTGAATGCCACACTGGGTAATACTACAGGCTTTTTGGCAGATTTAATTACTTATGATACTGCACAAGCTACCAAGGTGTATGAGGATTTCACTAAAGCCATACCTCCTATGCCTGCATCGGCTTTAATAACAAATTTTTATTTATTGACACTGTAGTTTGATGAGTTTGGGTTCTTTAGTAAGTTTTTTGTCTGATTGTGGGACTGGATATTTAATTTTAAGTCTTATTATTTCCGCTTTTCTCTTTAAGAGTTTAGATGGGTTAAGGAGGTTTATTGTGTATTATCTTGGTTTGATGACGTTTACAGAGCTCGTCTCAAGCTTTATAGGTGCAACTTTTGGTTTTAATCACATTGTATTGCCATTATACTGTATTGCTGAATTGTTTTTTTTTATCTTCTTATTTAAAATATATCTGTTTAAAAAAAAGCATTCTTTTACAATGATATTAGGAGGTGTGGGACTTATATACATTGCATTTGAATTTTTTTACAATTTTATCTACCACCAGGTTTCACCGCAGGAATACCAGCCGTATGCCAAGGTGGTAGATAATTTTGTAATTATTGTTTTTTCACTTACGTATCTGTTGGAGAAAATGACAACCTATAATGAATCACGTTGGGAAAATTTTTCTTTAAACATGGTTTTTCTAATCAGTTTTTCACTTAGTACCATCTTTTTTCTTCCTTTCAACTTTATGGTGAATGAAACAACCGGGCTTAAATTTTATTTTTGGATTTTTAATGTTTTTCTTGTCTATACATTTTATACCTATTTGATTATTGACATTATTATGAATGCCCGTAAAAATGGGAGTTTGAAAAAGCAGGTATGAGCAGAGGAGGGTTTTGTTGCTGTTCTTATAAGAACAGATGATATATAAAAGAAATGAAGATTATTGATGTTGCTACAATACTGGTTAATGTTTACCGCTATGGGCTTTTGGCTGCTGTAGCAGTATTGTTATTATTTTTCAGGCGGCTTGATCGTTACCACAAATCGCTTCTGGTATACCTTATGCTCATGCTGGCTATGGAGTATTCCATCAGTATTTTGGGCAAAATGTTTGGTAATAACCACATGGCCTTGCCCGTGTTTGCCCTCATAGAGTTGTGCTTCTTCGCATATTTTTACCGTACGTTTTACCTGTTTGGTAAATTCAGGCGCATTTTCCTGCCGCCTTTTGTGGCTGCTGCGCTGCTTATTATCATAGAGTTTATTTACTACTTTACCCTGCATAAGGCTAATCCGCACGTGTACCAGCCTTACAGTAAGGTAGCCGAAGACCTGGTAGTGCTGGGTATGGCCTTTGTAGTGCTAAACGATGCCATGTCGGGCAAAGGTGCAGCTACCACCCACAACGGTTTTTGGTTTAATCTGGTGGTTATAATGTACTTTACCTTTAATACGGTTTTTTTCCTGCCGTTTAATTTTATGGTAAATGCACCTACCGATGTTAAGTTCGCCTTCTGGATGACGCATACACTTTCCATCGTGGGCTTCTACGGGTTTTTATCTTCACGCATACTGCGGTATGCAATGGGGCATGTTCGCGTAAATAGTTAAGATTTGACTAATACTCCCATCTTCCCCGCTACGGTTGGGGTTTAAAAATTTAATTCCCTATTTTTGTGTGAAGTTTCTTTTTAAGCAAAAACGGTCGGATGGAAAAATGGCAGGATCCTAAGGTAATCGCGCTTTGGATAGCAATAGTAATGGTGCTTGTGTTTACTATTATTCTTTTTGTAGTAAAAATAATGCACACAGGCTATAAGAAGATGACCGAGGCAAACCTGCGCCAGGCACGCCTGGAAATAGACCACCAAAAGAAGCTGCTGGAAACCGGCCTCCTTGCACAGGAAAAAGAACGAAACCGTATAGCCACTGATTTGCACGACGGACTTATAGGCAAGCTCAGCGTAATACGGATGAAAGCCCAACTGGCCAAAACTCCTGAAGAAATAGAACTGATGCTGGGCGATAGCATAGCCGAAGCCCGCCGCATATCGCACGACCTGATGCCGCCACTTATAGAATTCTCCTCGGTGGCAGAACTGCTGGAAGGGCTGCTGGAACCCTGGAGGCAAAAACTGCATATCGATTTTATTGCCGATGTGCGTACCCCGGCAGAAGTTTCGCCACAGGCCAAAATACAAATCATACGTATAGTACAGGAACTTATAACCAATACCGTAAAGCACGCCGGTGCCGCTAAGGTAACGGTAGTATACAGGCATACCGGGCGCAGTATGGCGCTGCTGGTGGGCGACAACGGTAAAGGATTTGATGTATCGTTGCTAAAGAACGGACTCGGCCTTGGCAGCCTTGAAATGCGTGCCCAATACCTGGGTGGGCATTGCCGTATAAAATCAGCACCCGGTAAAGGTACCCGCGCCATACTACTGGCAAAAGCGTAACAAATGTGAGCCCGTGGTTAATAATTTTAAGGGGTGTATTTTTAGTTTTTTAACGTTTTAAGAAGGTTAAAAAAGTTTTTTTAGACCTTAGTTCTTAAAAAAATCTTAAAATATCAAAATCGCCAATTTCTTCTAAAGGTTTATAAATGTGGGGTTTTACTGCAATCAAAAAGGTAAAATTGGTGACATTTAAGAAAAAATGCACCTCTAGGCTACTTTCCTCCTTTGAAGCTATTGTTGGTATTGTTAACTTTGTTACTATACCATCATAACCACCATGGAAAAAATACCTGTAGCAATTACTGACGACGACGCGCTTATTGTAAGCCTTTTGGCCAATTACCTTGATGCCTGCCCCGATGTGGAAGTACTGTTTACAGCTACCAGCGGAAAAGAGCTTATAGATACACTGCAAAGTGTGGAAGTATTACCAAAAATAGTATTACTGGACCTGCGTATGGATGGTATGGACGGCATAGCCGTAACCGAATACCTTAAGGCACAATACCCTTCTATAAGGGCAGTAATAGTATCATCGCACTACCAGAAAGGGTTTACCGGGTTTTTACTGAAAACCGGGGCTGCTGCCTTTTTGCCAAAGGGTGTTTCGCCTGCCGAGCTGCTCGATGTTATTCGTACAGTAAGCCGCCAGGGATATTATTTTAAAGACGAACAGCTGGAGGCGCTGCGCGGACAAATATCGGGTAAGGCGCCACGCCCTGCGCTGCAGCAGGAAGAACTGCTGTCTGAACGCGAAACGGAAGTACTGCGTCTTATATGCATGCAAAAAACCGCTAAGGAAATAGGCGATGAGCTGTACATAACCCAGCGTACCGCCGAAGGGCATAAAAACAACCTGTTTGCAAAAACGGGGGCTAAGAACATAGCCGGACTGGTTATCTATGCCATACAAAACCAAGTTATAAGTGTAGAAGAACTACCCATGATAAGGTAGTGACTAAAATAACTTTATTTTCTTCCATTTCGACCGGAGCGCAGCGGAGTGGAGAAATCTCATTTTAAACATGTTTATGTAGAGATTTAACTTCGTTGAACCTTCGGTGTCTCGGCTTCACTGCATTTCGCTCGAAATGGAACAAGACAGTATAAATCCTCTTTTTATAGCTAATTCCTCACGGGTAATTTTACCCTTTTTTAAAAATCAGGTAATTCCTACCGTAGTAGTAGGGTGAGTTTCGCGCATCTTTGTGCCGGGATATAACAATAAGTGTAGGGCTTTGAACAGCAAAGCTTTTACCCGGTTTTAGTTTTTAATGGAGTTAAAAATAAACGGTAGTTCTGTTTATCCTCAAAGCCGGTACGGATGTAGAATTCGGGATTTTCCGCCCAATAAAAATTTCGATAAATTTTTGCCCCTATTCTCACAGGTCGAATCCTGCCGGCTTTAAGTTGCATCCAACATGGTAATTCATATATTTTGTAAAATCAGGCGGGCGTATGGTAGCGCCCGTCTCCCCCTCCTTTAAAAAGGCCTTTAGCAGAAAACATAGTTAATGTATTTTTTTTGAGTGCCGCCTTTCTCTTTCCTCTGCTCCGTGGTTTGGCTACTGTCATTGCCGGGCAGGGGAGGATATGGGCTAAAAAAGAAACCCCCCGCAGGACGCGAGGGTAAAATCTTTTTTACTTTTTCTTTTTCATTCCGGCGTGGCCGTTACTTTTTCTTCGTAGATTGATTTTGATGACTGAACTCAATACAATAGACGTTATCTTATATTTTTTGTTACAGTTGCGTTCACTTTTTTTTAGTTAAAAAGTACATTTGCCTAAAATACTTAGTATGGATAATAATTGTCCCTGCAGCTCGGGTAAAAGTTTTTCACAATGCTGCGAAAAATATGTCTCGGGAAACGCAACACCCGAAACCCCTGAAGCGCTTATGCGATCTCGGTATACTGCCTATACGCTACACGATGCCGATTATATTTATAACACTACTGCACCCGCAGAGCGCCGCCATCATAACAAAAAAGACATTCTTGCCTGGGCTAAAAGTTGCCACTGGGTAAAGCTTGAGGTATTGTATTCACAAGGTGCCATTGTAGAGTTTAAGGCATATTACCTGGATAGTGCATTGCGTCCGCAGGTACACCATGAACGCTCGGAATTTCAGAACATTTCCGGTGTCTGGTATTACAAAAATGGCATGTATCCGTAAGGATTGATTTTTTAGTTTGTTGTTTTTTAGGTATCGTTCTGTTTTGTTCTTACAAAAAAGTGTTAAATTTGGTTTTTCAACGAAAACCATATAGTATGCCGCCAATAGTTCACAGTTTTTCGCTTTCGGGCGTATTCCTTAACATCAGCATTAATGACAGGTTTGTGTTTTTCGGAATCGCAGTTGCTTTAATCATCCCGTGGCTGTGGGCTTTTGTAAACAGGCCGCAATTGCGCAAAAAGATGATTCGTGCCGGGCTGTTTGGCGGGCTCATGGCACCACCGGCAGAGTATTGGTATTTTTCAGATTACTGGCGTCCGCCGGGGCTGTTTGGTTACAAGATAGTTTTTATAGAAGATTTCCTGTTTGGTTTTGCGGTTACAGGCCTTTCGGCAATTGTGTATGAGGTGTTGTTTAATGCACAATACGAAAAAACCGCCAGGAATTACAAGAAGCTGTTTTTAGGGATGTTCGCGTTCGGTATAGGGCTTATGATGCTTTTTAATACCGTGCTGGGCTTCAATTCCATGATTACAAGCTGTATTTGCTTTGTTTTCTTCACAGTGTTTGTGCTGGTACTGCGTCCTGATTTGCTTATGCAGTCGGTACTATCGGCGTTTTTAATGCTCATCGTTATACTTATTGTTTACGTTCCCCTTTTCGATATTTTTAATACCACCTATTGGCAAAAATACTGGCTGTTATATGGTACCAATCCATGGGGCATCATCCTTTTTGGGAATATACCGCTTACCGAGCTGATGTGGTATTTCTTTTGGGGTGGTTTTGCCGGTATAGCACACCCGTTTGCTTCGGGCAGGGTGCGGGTTAAAAATGCGGATGCTAATACTGCCATGCCGTTACCTACCGAAGCGTTGTAAAAAATAATGGCGGCGGGCTGTAACTTTTTTTTGGTATTTGAGTCTAATTATTCAAATCATTAAAATCAAAAAACAACAGAAATGACCGCACACGAAATAGATTACCAGATTTTTGGCGAAGAAATGCAATATGTAGAAATAGAGCTCGACCCTCAGGAAGCCGTAGTAGCCGAAGCAGGAAGCTTTATGATGATGGACAGCGGCATACAGATGCAAACCATTTTTGGTGATGGTACTAACCAGGACTCAGGTTTTATGGGCAAGCTGTTTAGTGCAGGTAAGCGCCTGCTTACAGGCGAAAGCCTTTTCATGACGGTGTTCCTTAACCAGTGGCACGGTAAGCGTAAAGTAAGCTTTGCATCGCCGTATCCGGGTAAAATAGTACCTATAGACCTAACGCAGTTTGGCGGTAAATTCATTTGCCAGAAAGACGCGTTTTTATGTGCTGCCAAAGGTGTTTCGGTAGGTATAGAGTTTTCACGCAAATTAGGCCGGGGCCTGTTTGGTGGCGAGGGCTTTATTATGCAAAAACTGGAAGGCGACGGACTGGCGTTTGTACACGCAGGTGGTACACTGGCACGCAAGGAGCTTGCAGCGGGCGAAGTGCTTAAGGTCGATACCGGTTGTATCGTGGGCTTTTCGCCGTCGGTGCACTATGATATAGAATTTATAGGAGGTATAAAAAATACCCTTTTTGGTGGCGAAGGCTTGTTCTATGCCACACTGCAAGGTCCGGGTGTTGTGTACATACAATCGCTTCCGTTTAGCCGTTTGGCAGGAAGGATTTATGCAGCAGCTCCGCAGGGAGGCGGGCAACAAAGAGGTGAAGGCAGTATACTGGGTGGCCTGGGCAATTTGCTCGATGGCGACAACAGTTTTTAATAATAGTTTTAGTTTCCTGATTTTTTTCCAAAAGGGCTTCGGCCCTTTTTTTTATTGCCAAACTTTATGAACGGATTTTTATAGTTTCCTGTAAATTTATCTAACCACATAGGTGCATAGATTTCTCTATTTATATAAAAGGCAGGATAGGGAATAAATTCCCCACATAGCTATGTGAAGCGTAGCTTCTGCTATGTCATACTTCTTTTTCTTAACTGTTTTAGTGACTAGGTATCTATCTAGTTTGCTCTTTTATGATTTTGATGGTTACCTTACGGCTACAGCAACTTTTAAACCTGAAACTTTAAACCTGAAACAAATAATGCCTATCTTCGTTTCGGCTTTAGGGGTATTCTGAAAAGAATTGAGAGAGTCCCTTTGAACCTGACACGGCTTATACCGTCGTAGGGAAAAGCGTAGCACTTACTACATTCTGTCTTCTGTATCAGGAGGCTCTATAGCCATATTTTAACGATAAAAACCATAAAATATGAAAGAGTCTCTTTGGGAATCCATCCTTTCTGTAAAACAAAATGCACCCTTAGTACATAACATTACCAATTATGTGGTAATGAACAATACCGCAAATGCCCTGCTTGCCGCCGGAGCATCGCCCATTATGGCACATGCCCACCCCGAAGTGGAAGATATGGTAGCACTGTGCGGTGCTACGGTAATAAACATAGGCACCCTTAGCGAATACTGGGTAGAAAGCATGCTGAAGGCTGCTGCAAAGGCTCATGATTTAGGCAAACCCTGGGTGCTCGATCCGGTGGGGGCAGGGGCTACTGCCTACCGCGATGCAACTGTAGCCGAGCTGCTGGAGTATAATCCAACGGTTATTCGTGGTAATGCTTCCGAGATTATGGCTTTGGCAAAAGCATCTCAAACCAAAACCAAAGGCGTAGACAGCACTCATCAAAGTACCGAAGCAGTACAGGCAGCACTATGGCTGAGCCAAACGTTTGGGGCGGTAGTGTGTATTTCGGGGGCTGTAGATATAGTGGTTTCGGGTGATGAGAAGGTTTTCCTTAAAAACGGCCATGAACTGATGACAAAAGTTACCGGACTGGGCTGTAGTGCCACCGCCCTGATAGGGGCTTTTGTAGCAAATGATGCTGCAAATCCGGTGCAGGCTACGGCAGCTGCAATGGCACTGCTAAGTGTGGCAGGCGAACTCGCTGAGAAACAATCGGCTGGGCCGGGCAGTTTACAAGTAAACCTGTTAGATAAACTACACAATATTACCGAAGCCGAGTTTTTAGAAATTGTTAGTGTTGAGCACAGTGCATCCGTTTCCGTTTAAGCTGTACCTGGTAATAAGCGAGGAAGCCTGTGCGGGGCGCAGCCTGCTTTGGGTAGCCGAACAGGCTGTGCGGGGTGGGGTAGATGTGGTGCAGCTTCGCGAAAAGCATAAAACCACTGCCGCGTTCACCGAAACAGCACGGCAACTTAAAGCACTGCTTGATACCTACAACGTACCGCTTATCATAAACGATAAAATTAAAGTTGCAATGGCTGTAAATGCTGCCGGGCTGCATGTGGGTAACAACGACCTTCCGCCCAAAGAAGTAAAGCGGTTGTGGCCTGAGTGCCAACATTTGGGTTGGTCGGTAGAGTATTTAGAGCAGTTGGACAGCGAACAAATGCAGTATGTAAACCATCTTGGCGTAAGCCCGGTTTTTAATACGGTCACCAAAACCGATACCGTTACCGAATGGGGTCTTTCCGGTATTGAAAAAATCCGCAGCCTTACGGATGTACCCCTTGTGGCTATTGGCAATATGAATGCCGCTAATGCCCGTGCGGTAATAAAAGCCGGAGCCGATTGTATTGCGGTGGTATCGGCTATTTGTGCGGCGGCTGACCCAAAGCTTGCAGCAATGGAAATCTTGAAACAAATTGAAAACCATGATTGAAAGAAAATATAAATATCCCGTGGTGCTTACCATAGCCGGATCTGATTCAGGGGGTGGGGCAGGCATCCAGGCCGACCTCAAGACCTTTTCGGCACTGGGCTGTTTTGGCACCAGTGTTATTACGGCGCTTACGGCACAAAATACTTTGGGGGTAACGGGCATACACAGTGTGCCGCCTGATTTTGTAAAAGCGCAAATGGAGGCAGTACTTACCGATATTCGCCCGGATGCCATAAAGATAGGCATGGTGCATACACCGGCATTGGTAGAAGCCATAGCCAACACGCTGGCCGATTATCCGGAAATACCGGTAGTGTTCGATCCGGTAATGATAGCTTCCTCAGGGCACAGGCTTATTGAGGAAGAAACCGTATCAGCCCTGGTAGAAAAGCTGTTCCCTATAGCTACGCTCATTACACCAAACCTTGACGAAGCTGCGCTGCTTGCCGGCATGCCCATAGCATCAGTAAACGAAATGCACACCGCAGGAGATAAAATAATGGAACTGGGATGCAAGGCTCTATTACTAAAAGGAGGGCACCTCACCACTGCGCACCTGACTTCGTTGCTATATGAGGCAGATAAAGCGCCTATAGCTTTTACTTCCGAAAAAATAGACACCCAAAACATGCATGGTTCGGGCTGTACGCTCAGTAGTGCTATTGCTGCTTTTTTGGCACGAGGCTATGCACTGCCTCAGGCGGTAGGGCAGGCGCAGGACTACGTACATAATGCCATAGTAGCCGGAGCCGATGTGCTTACCGGAACGGGGCATGGGCCGCTGAACCATTTTTTTAACCCTGAAAAACTCATAAAAAATGAAATGGAGTGAAACCGCGTGGCAGGCTGCACTGCCCGTATACCATAAAATAACCGCAATGCCATTTATTACCGAACTGGCTGCGGGCACCCTTGATGTAGAAAAATTTAAGTACTACCTGCAACAGGATGCGCACTACCTGGAGCATTTTGCCAAAGCGCTTGCCGTAACCGGAGCAAAGCTTATAGATGTTGATGCCATGCTACAGTACATCCGTTTTGCGGAAGGAGCTGTGGTGGTGGAGCGCGCCCTGCACGATTCGTATTTTAAGGAATTTGGGGTAGTGGGGCGTGTGCCGGTTTCACCTGCGTGCCATCATTATATCAGTTACCTGCAAAGCGTGGCCTATGGTGCCGATGCCTGTGTGGGGTTGGCTGCGGTGTTGCCCTGCTTCTGGATTTACAAGGCAGTGGGAGATTATATTGTGAGTACTGCCAAGACAGAAAACAATCCGTATAAAACCTGGATAGCTACGTATGCGGGTGAGGATTTCGGGTTGTTAGTAGAAAAAGCCATAATGCTGACCGATATAGCGGCCTCTCAGGCTACGCCGATACAGCGCGAACAGATGACCGAAGCCTTTGTATATGCCAGCCGTTTAGAGTATATGTTTTGGGATAGTGCCTATAGGCTTGAGGTGTGGTAATTCTTAATTTCTGTTTAGGGCTTGGCATAGCTTATTTCGGTTTTGTATATTTGGGCAAAACAAATTAAAAACTATGAAGAAACTAATAGCAATACTCTTTTTAGCATTGCCGTTTTTTGCAAATGCCCAAACCCAGGATGAAAAAACAGCCGCAGCGGTTAACAACCTTTTGTATGTTATGGATGTGCCGGTGTGTAAATCAGATACTACCATTGTAGCCGACGAAAAGGCTAAGTTTAAATACAACTCGGGGTGTGGCGACCACCTGTTCTGGAAGGTAATAAACGATTACCGCCTTAAGGCCGTGCCGTACCTGCTGGCTGCCATAGACAATACCGAGGCTACCCAGGCAAAACTACCCGATGGTAAAGGCCATTACCTTATGGGCGATGTAGCTCTTATGGCGCTTAGGGAAACAATACACGATATGCCGGTAGAAGAACTTGCAGGCAAGAAAGTATCTGATTATTCAGACAGCTGGAAGTTTTATACCAAAGAGCTTAAGGATATTAAAAAGCGCAAAGCGCTTAAGGAAGCCCTTACCAAATGGTATGATGAACATAAAAACAACCTTATATTTGAAAAGAGTGATGTTTTTGGAAACTGTACCTGTGCCGGTAAGCACCCTGTGGGCGGTTTTTACAGGATAAAGAAAGAAGGTGAAGTAGAAGAGGCTCCTAAAAAAGCCGAGCGTAAAACACCTATAAAAGCAGGGACAACTCAAAAAGAAAAGGATGCTCCTGCAATACCAGTAAAAGAAAACGCTATACCTGCGGCAGTTCCGCAAGGCCAGCAACTTAAAAAAACGGAATAGCAGAATAATAAAGTCATAAAAAAAGCTCCTAAAAAGGAGCTTTTTTTATGCGTATGTGTAAGGGAGTATTAACTCTTCCTGATGATCTTGTTTGCGCCATCAAGCCAAACTGTAGGCCCACCGGCAACATAACCGGTTTCGCCCAAGGCTTCAAAGCTTATTTTGCCTTCAGCAGTCTTTGTAGCATTTGCAAACCACACTTTAGGAAACCCGGTTACGTGGAAGAACTGCTGTAACTGCTGGTTCTGGGTTTTAAGGGCATCGCTTTGTGGTGTACGGCGAGGAAAATCAAGCTCTAGAAGGATTACGTTGTCTTTTGCCCATTTGGCAAACTCAGGCGTTTTTAGCACTTCTTTTTGCAGTTTCATGCACCATCCGCACCAGTCGCTTCCTGTAAAGAACAGCAGCAGGGGCTTTTTGGTTTTTTCTGAAAGCGCTGTAGCCTTAGCCACATCGGTATGCCACTCCAGTTCCTGCGCTTGTGCTGTAAGCGAAGCCAGGGCTATAAAAAGGATAAATACTACTTTCTTCATATATTTTATGTTTAATGGGACAAGACCAAAAATGGTGCCGAAATTTTAGTGTACACCATGCATTAATTTCTTGAGCAGCGGTGTAAGCGCCATAATTATAAGACCTAATACAACCGGAATTATTGTAAATATAAGGAAGAAAGTTGTCATTGAATACTGAGATGTAATTTCATCTATCATTCCTCCCATAGTACCTGCTATCTTATTTCCAATAGCAATAGCCAGATACCATATACCGAACATGATGGCTATCATCCTGCCGGGAACTAATTTACTAACATAAGAAAGGCCTACCGGTGAAATGCACAGTTCTCCCATTGTGTGGAAAAAATACGCAAGGACAAGCCACACCATACTTACAGCAGCCGTTTTTGCCCCAGGTTCTATATCGCTTGAACCATAAGCAAGTACAGCAAAGCCAATACCTAGTAAAATCATACCAAAGCCATTTTTAAAAGTAGCAAATGGATTGTATTTACTTTCCCAAACTTTAGAAACCAATGGCGCAAAAGTAATGATGAACAAAGAGTTTAATACACCAAACCATGTAGCCGGAACTTCAGATTTTTCCTGATAGTATTGCTCTTTAAGCATGTAAATAACGATTACCCAAATAATCACAAAACTTAATGAAAGTATGACATTACCTAATGCAAATCTTTTAAATGTTTGCATGAATAATTTTGAAAGTACGTAGGTAATAAGTCCAAGTGGTATTATTGTAATAAGCGTATTTACAATATTGAATATTATTTTAGAATTTCCTTCAAGTACACGAGCAGTATAATCACTTGCAAATATAGTCATAGACCCTCCGGCTTGTTCAAATGAGGCCCAGAAGAACATGGTTATGACAGCAAGAATGATGATAGCAATCATCCTGTCTCTAAGAACCGCAGTATATTGTGATATCCTTTTTACAAGAACAACCAAGAAAAGACCAAGAGCTAAAATTATAGCAAAATTAGGTCCGCTAAGTTTTCCTACAGTAAATGGAAAAGCATTGTATTTTCCTCCAGATATTGCAACTAATGGGTCGTTAATAATCCAAGTAAGTCCGATTATAGATGTAATAGCAATTAATACAAGATCAAACTTAGAAAATGGATTTCTTTGAGCTACAGCAGGATCTTCATCTGTATCAACGGTGTCAACAACTGGTTTTAGGCCTATTTCACCAAAAATATTTTGGGTAAAATAAAACTGAAGCATACCGAAGAACATAAAGATACCGGCTAGTCCGAAACCATAACTCCAGCCCCATTCAGGGCTTTCTCCAATGTATCCACATAGTAACATTCCAAGGAAAGCACCAGCATTAACTCCCATATAGAATATGGTATATGCACCGTCTTTTTTCTCCGGATGTTTTTTGTACATATGGGCTACAATTGATGTCATATTTGGCTTAAAGAAACCGTTACCGATAACAAGAAGTACCAGTCCTAAGTACATAAAAAAGTGGTCAACCTCTATAGCCATACTTAAGTGACCTAAAGTCATAAGTACAGCTCCCACAACTACAGCCCAGCGGTAGCCTATAATCCTGTCGGCTATGTAGCCACCTAAGATAGGGGTAAGATATGCAAGGGCAGTATAAGACCCGTAAATAGCCAGAGCATGCTCTCGTGGCCATCCCCATCCGGGATTATCCCCAAAAATTGAAGCTGTAAGGAAAAGTACTAACAGAGCACGCATACCGTAATATGAAAAACGTTCCCACATTTCGGTAAAAAACAGGACAAATAGCCCTGCAGGGTGCCCCATTACAGAGTCTTTAAAAAAGTCGTTTTGTGTTGTTGTCGTTGTTGATGACATATATAGTTATTAGTTGTTTTTACAAAATTATTTAATGCCGTGCATGTGTTTTTTCAGTAGCGGCGAAAGCAGTAGCAATATTACACCTGCTATAAGGCCTGTAATAAACAGGAAGCCAAACAAGTCAGAGTATGCTGCAAGTGCACCTGCTGTATCGGTTACCTGGCCACCCTCGGTGTCTACACTTGCTATGTTAGCAAGTACTGAAGCAATAAACTCCGAACTGGCAGTGGCAAGGAACCAAACCCCCATCATAAAGCCCACAATTTTTGGTACAGATAATTTGGTTACAGCAGACAACCCTACAGGTGAAAGCGACAATTCGCCAAAGGTATGCAGCAGGTATGCGGCAATAAGCCAGAAGGGTGCAACTTTGCCAAAACTGTCGGCACTTTTTATACCCAGTACCAGCGCCCCGAAGCCTAAACCGGCAAACACAATACCCAAACCAAACTTTACAGCTGTGTTAGGCTCAAGCCTTACTTTAGAAAGCTTTATCCACATCCAGGCAAAGATTGGGGCAAATATAATTATAAACAAAGCATTAAGCGAAAGAAACTGCGATGCCTTTATTTCCCCGAATTGTGTATTGCGGTCTACAATCCTGTCGGCAAACAGGTTCATTGATGTATATGCCTGCTCAAACAGCGCCCAGAATACTACCGTAAATACGATTAATACAAGCAGCACCAGCATTTGTCCTCTTTCTTGTGGTGTACATTCTTTTATGATAAAGTAAAGTATGTAAGCTACAACTGCAAGCGAAACTATGGTAAGGATACTGCCTACTACGGCATGGTTTTGTACCAGCTGCCAGCATACAAATACTCCGGCAATAGAAAGTATGTAAATAAGCCATTCTTTGTTAATGCCTACCGGTGATTTCTCTTTAAGCAATGCAGGGTTCTTTGGTTCGGCTTTGCCTAAAAGGTGTTTTTGACCCAATATAAAAGAAACCAGCCCTAAAAGCATACCTATACCCGCAGCCCCAAATCCGTAGCTCCAGCCATAGGTTTCGCCAAGCCAGCCGCAAAGCAGGGTGGCAATAAATGAACCCAAGTTAATACCCATGTAAAATATAGTAAAACCGGCATCGCGGCGCGAGTCTTCCTTTTCATACAGCTGGCCCACTATGGTAGAAATGTTCGGTTTCAGGAACCCAACCCCCATGATTATAAAGCCCATTGATAAATAGAAGGCCTGTATGGCAGTTTCATCCCGTACAATGTTTCCCGCGGCATCATTATAAGCATGGAATCCTTCATAAGCCATGCCCAGGTGTCCAAGCACCAGCATAATGGCTCCAAATATTACGGCTTTCCTGAAACCAAGGTACCTGTCGGCAAGTACACCGCCCAAAATAGGCAGGGCATATACCAGCGCGGCATAATTACCCACTATGTGGTTACCATCGTTGTCTGAAAAGAAATGATACTTAGTAAGGTAAAATATAAGGAGGGCCTTCATGCCGTAAAAGCTGAAACGCTCCCACATTTCTGTAAAAAATAATATGTATAAGCCTACCGGGTGGCCTAAAAATTCTTTGCCCTTAGTAGGTGTTACTGATATTTCTGCCATATTATAGGTTCTCTTTAATAAAGTTGGTCATTTTTGTATACAGTTGCAGCCTGGTTTTACCACCGTAAATACCGTGGTTTTTGTCAGGGTAAATGGCCCAGTCAAACTGCTTGTTGGCTTGTACCAGTGCCTCTATCATCAGCATGGTGTTTTGCACGTGTACGTTGTCATCGGCACTGCCGTGTATCAGCAGGTATTTGCCTTTAAGGTTCTTGGCAAAGTTTATAGGCGAGTTCATGTCGTACCCACCAGCGTTTTCCTGTGGGGTTTGCATATAACGCTCGGTGTAAATGCTGTCGTAAAAACGCCAGTTGGTTACCGGAGCCACAGCAATAGCCATACTAAACACATCGGCACCTTTAAGGATACAGTTACTGCTCATAAAACCACCAAAACTCCAGCCCCATATACCTATACGGGCAGGGTCTACGTAAGCGTATTTGCCTATAACCTTAGCGGCGTCTATCTGGTCTTCCACTTCATATTTGCCCAGTTCTTTGTAGGTTACTTTCTTAAAGTCGGCACCTTTAAAGCCGGTACCACGACCGTCTACACAGGCCACAATGTAACCTTGCTGCGCCAGCATATAATACCAGTAATCGTTAGTGGTGTTCCACTGGTTAGCCACCTGCTGGCTGCCCGGGCCACTGTACTGGTACATAAGTACGGGGTATTTCTTTTTAGGGTCGAAATCTGCCGGTTTAATGAACCATGCGTTTAGGTTGTGCCCTTTTTCGGTAGTAATGGTTGTAAATTCTTTTGCCGGGAGGTTATATTTGGCAAGCTTGTCTTTAAGGGCGTTGTTGTTTACAATTTCCTTAACCTGCTTACCGTCTTTGCTGCCATTAAGGGTATAAGTGGTAGGTTGTGCAGCGCTTGAATAGGTATTTATGAAATACGTATAATCAGGGCTAAAAGTAGCATCGTTAGTACCGGTTTGGGCAGTAAGCCTTACCTTGTTTTTGCCGTTAGTGCCTATGCGGTATACATCGCGGTTGATGCTGCCGTTTTCAGTAGACTGGAAGAAAACCGATTTGGTTTTCTTGTCGTAACCGTAATAAGCAGTTACTTCCCATTTGCCTTTAGTAATCTGGTTAACCAGCTTGCCTGCCTTGTTGTACAGGTAAATGTGGTTAAAGCCGTCTTTTTCACTCGTCCAGATGAAGCTGTTATCATCCAGGAACGTAAGGTTGTCAGTAATGTCTACATACGCCTTGTCGGTTTCGTTTAATACCACCTTTGCAGTGCCGTTGTTGGCATCCACAAAAATAAGATCAAGGTTGTTCTGGTGGCGGTTAATAACCTGTACGCTCAGCGTTTGGGCGTCATTGGTCCACTTTATGCGTGGTATGTAAAAGTCTGAGTAATTACCCAGTTTAATTTCTTTGTCGGTATTGGTCTTAACATCATAAATATGCAGCGAAACCAGGCTGTTCTTCTCACCCGCCTTAGGGTACTTAAAGGTATTCGGCTGCGGATACAGGCTGCCTTCATATACTTCCATGGTAAACTCAGGCACTTCGGTTTCATCAAAACGGATGTAAGCTATTTTGTCGCCGGTGGCATTCCACTCGTATGCCCTCACAAAAGAAAATTCTTCCTCGTATACCCAGTCGCACACACCGTTTATAATGGCGTTCTTTTTGCCATCCTTGGTTACTGGCCTTACTATACCTTCGGCAAGGTCGTTAACATAAATGTTGTTGTCGTATACGTAGGCTACTTTTTTACCGTCGGGAGAAAAAGTAGGCTCCTGAACTTTGTTATCGGTTAAAGGCGTAAGCTTCTTGGTAGCGGTGTCGAAAACAAAGAAATCAGCCGTAAACGAATGCCTGAAAATAGGATTGCTGTTAGTGGCTATCAGTATTTTTTTCTCATCCTTGCTAAAGGTGTAGCTGTCTATTCCCTGCTTTAACTCACTAAAGTTTTTAGACTCAATCAGCGTGCCCACTTTGTTCAGCGTAGCAAAATCGTACAGGTCTATGGCGGCGGTACCGGCATTCCAGTTAGCATTTAGCACTGTGTACTGATTGGTGTTTTTCATGGCACTGAGTTCGTCCATGCCTTTGGCGCGGAACGCACCTCCCCATATTTCTTCAAGGGTTATTTTTTGCTGCGCCAGTGCAGGCAGTGCAGCCAGTAAAAAGAATAAAATTGACTTTTTGGCGTATTTCATTTCGCGTATGATAAAAAAACCTCCAATTTTAGTAAAATTTTATGACTTTAGGGGTCTTTTTTTTGTTAAATGAAATTACAGTTGTCCTAACATTGCATTTTTGTTTAAAAACCTGAGCCAATGCCCTATCTTTGTGCCACAATTTAACAAGAGTAACCAAAGATGAGTAAGGCAATTAGCGGTTTTAGCAAACTGGCGAAAGAGCAAAAAATAGAATGGCTGGCAAACTCCTATTTCCAAAACCCGGAGGAAGCCACAGCATTGCTGAAACAATACTGGAATGAAAATACCGACCTGCAAAAACTGCACGACGAGTTCATAGAAAATACGGTTACTAATTTTTACCTGCCACTGGGCATTGCGCCAAGTTTTACCATAAACGGTAAAGACTATACCATACCCATGGCTATAGAGGAAAGCTCGGTAGTGGCAGCCGCCAGTAAAGCCGCCAAGTTTTGGGCCGGCCGAGGTGGTTTTAAGGCTACTGTGCTTAATACCGAGAAAATAGGGCAGGTACACTTTAAATACGAAGGCGACACACAAAAACTTACTGCATTTTTTGAAAGTATAAAGCCCAAGTTTTTTTCCGATACCGAAGATATTACCAAAAACATGCAGAAACGCGGTGGCGGTATCCTTGATATAGAGCTGCGCGATAAAACGGCCCTGATTGAAGGCTACTACCAGCTGCACGCTACCTTTGAAACGGTAGACAGCATGGGTGCCAACTTTATCAACTCGTGCTTGGAACAATTTAGCAAAACACTAAGGCAGGAGGCGCTTACCTACGAACCGTTTACCGAAGCCGAAAAGCACATACAGGTTATTATGAGCATACTGAGCAATTACGTGCCGAACTGTGTGGTACGTGCCGAGGTAAGTTGCCCAATAGAAGATCTTAACGAAGACAAAAACATTAAGCCGGAAGAATTTGCCCAAAAATTTGTAACGGCAATAAACATAGCTGAGGTGGAGCCTTTTAGGGCGGTAACCCATAACAAAGGCATTATGAACGGTATTGATGCCGTTATAGTAGCCACCGGTAACGATTTCCGCGCTGTGGAAGCAGGAGTACACGCCTATGCCGCCAAAGATGGTCAATACACCAGCCTGAGCCACGCTAAGGTAGAGAACGGTATTTTCACCTTCTGGCTCGATGTGCCACTGGCGCTGGGTACCGTGGGCGGACTTACCACGCTGCACCCATTAGTGAAATTCTGCCTGGAAATGCTGGGCAACCCATCGGCACAGGAACTGATGCAGATTGTTGCCGTGGCAGGATTGGCACAGAACTTTGGTGCGGTGCGTTCGCTTACCACTACCGGTATACAACAGGGACACATGAAAATGCACCTGATGAACATCCTGAACCAGCTGGGTGCTAACGACCACGAAAAGAAAGCTACTGTAAAGCATTTTGAAAAAAATACGGTATCACATTCGGCAGTAGCGGAATACCTTGAAGAATTACGTAAAACCGATCCTAGCAAAATTGAAGAAGACTTTATACGCTAACGGTAAGCTGTTTATAATGGGCGAATATACCGTGCTCGACGGCTCGGATGCATTTGCCCTGCCCACACGTTTCGGGCAGTCGCTTGAAGTAGAAAGCAACAGTACAAACAGCATCAGCTGGAAAAGCTACGATGCCGACGGTTCATTGTGGCTGGAAGTGTCTATTGCACTCGAAGATGTTTTTGCGAATACAACAAATCATGGCAACAAAGAAGCAGAAATGCTTATAAAAGTGCTGCGTATAGCCCATGCCGCAAATCCCGAAGTTCTTGTTTCAGGATTTGATGTAGTTACAAAACTGACGTTTCCACGCAATTGGGGGTTGGGCACTTCGTCTACGCTTATAAGCCTTGTGGCCGACTGGTTTGGCATTAACCCTTATAAACTTTTGGCACAAACTTTTGGTGGCAGCGGCTACGATATTGCCTGCGCACAGCAACAGGAACCGCTTATCTATAACATGAACGGGGGAGAGCCTACCGTGCGTACTATAAGCTTTAATCCTGATTTTTCCGATAAGCTGTACTTTGTGTACCTGAACCAAAAGCAAAACAGCCGTGAGGCAATTGCGGCCTACCGCGAAAAGGAGTTTGACAAGCAGGCATTGGTTGCACAGATAAACAAACTGATTGAGGAGGTAAGCACGGCTACCGATTTAAGCTCGTTTTCATCGGCGCTGGAAAAGCAGGAAGCCTTACTGGGTGGTGTACTGGGTATTGCCCCGGTGCAGGAGCGCCTGTTTCCTGACTTTAACGGGGTGGTAAAAAGCCTGGGGGCCTGGGGTGGCGATTTTGTTTTGGCTACAGCTGAAGAAGATCCTACCGCATATTTTACCGCAAAAGGTTTTACCACAATAGTACCTTATAAAGAAATGGTGTTTTAACAGCCTTCTTATTTTAAAATATACGATCCCTTTTCGGCTGTGGCATGGAAAGGGATTTTTCTTTTGTGGCAGGTAGCAGCCCAACGGTTTACATACGTTTTGTAATTGGTGGCATCAGCTATTACGGCCTTTGGTTGCATTTGGTTTAGTACGCGGTCTAAATTCACCCGTGGCGATTGTGTAATAATAAGCACGTCGGGTTTCATTAGGCTGTCGTACACACCGGTGCTGTCCATCACAAAAATCTTCTTGCCGTTGAAATATACGTAGTTGCCAATTGGTTTCAGCGATGTTTCGGGGTTGAAATTTCCTTTGGCATACGCCAAAACATTGCGATTTTGTAATGCAAGGCTATCAGTACTGACTATGCTGAGGTGGTCGCCGTTTTTATGTACAATGATGCTGTGGTCGTAGTTGTGCAATACTAACAGTTCGTTTGTGTTACGCATATTGTAAACAGTACCCATGTATGCCAATTGTAACACTAAGATGCTTACCAGGGCTGCTACTATTCGGGTGTAACTTTTCTGTTGCAGGCTAAGTGCAATGGTAATAATCACGCCATACAGGCAAATGCACAATGTCAGGGTAAAGGGTATGTTTTTTATTACAAAAACATCGAGTGAGGCCACCCATGCGGTAAAGTAGTTCATGATGTAAATAGCCCATTCCAGCAGTTTGCCTACCCATAATGCGAGTGCGGGGAAAACAAAATTCAGCGCAAGCGTAATTAACCCGAGGATGAGCACCAAATTGCTCAACGGTATTACTACGATGTTGGCTAATAAAAACAACAATGGCAACTGCCCGAAATAATACAGGCTGATGGGCAGTACGGCTATCTGCGCGGTGAGCGATACCATTACCAGGTCGCGCGTCATGTTTACAACACGGTATTTGCTTTTCAGTTTGCCTTTGTATAGGGGCTGAAACCATACAATACCCTGCACCGCAAGGTAACTCAGCTGGAAACCGGCATCAAACAAAAAGCTTGGTTTTGCAATGAGTAGTACCAGTGCCGATACCGCGAGTGAATTGTAAATGCTTACCCTTCGTGCCATAGCTTGCCCTGCCATAAGGAAGCTGAACATTACTACCGAACGTACTACCGAAGCCGACAATCCTGTAATAAATCCGAACAGCCACATAAGGGTGAGTATAGCAATGAAGTGGCCTGTGTTGCCCAGTTTCGGGATGCGTTTCAGGGGAGCCAGCAGCCAGTTCAGTATGGCAAACAGGAGCGTGAAGTGGAGTCCTGATATGGCTAGTATGTGTATTACCCCGGCATTGATATAGTTGTCGTTGGTTTCTTTGTCCATATCCTGCCGCTGCCCGAACAACAGTGCATTGATGAGGTTTTGTACCGTGGCGGGGTAGTGGTGTATGGAAAAGCTTGTGGTGAGCCTGTCGCGCAGTTGTTGTATGCTGTAGTTAAAACCTGTTTCGGTTCCGGTAATGATGTAGTTGTCCTTCAGTTTTACCTGGTGGAAAACATTCTGCTTTGCCATGTACTTTGCGTAATCAAACTGGTACGGGTTCATGGCGGGGAGTATGGGCTTTAGTTCGCTGTTAATAAACAGTACATCGCCGGTATGCAGATGGGTGTTCAGGCTGTCTTTCGGTAACGAGATGAGTAGAGTGCCGCTGGCGGGTTGCTGGTCTATTGCGGCAACTGAAAAGAGGTATTTCTCGTTGTAATCGTTCGGTTTTAACCGTTCGGTAATTACACCGCGTACGGTAGGAGTGTCGTTTTTAAGGAAACGGCTGTAATGGTCCGGATTATTTGGGGTGTAGCTGAGCCATTGTGCCAGTAGTCCTATGCTGAAAGCCAGCAGCAGGCTGCTTGTTTCAAAATACGGTTTCGGGATGAGCTGTTTTTGTGAATAAAAATAAGCCGCTGAGGTGGCTGCCAGTGTGCAAACAAATATACTGACGATAATATGCAACGGCCATAAACAGGCAAAACCGGTAAAAATACCGGCTGCTATGCTTAGTGTGATTATAATAACGGGGTACTTCAATACCTTCATAAGATATTGAGCGGGGGTTGGTTAGTATATGGTTTTTGGTGTATTAATCTTCAATTACCCTGTTAGCCTGCACAAACGTGCGGATGTAGTAGTTGTCGTTCATAGACGATATGGCTACACCGTGGCTTAGGGTGGCATGTATAAACTTTACTTCGCCCTCTGCGGTAACCTCGGTTACAAGGCCCACGTGGTTGATGCTGTTTTTGTAAGGGCTGTTGTCAAAGAAAAGCAGGTCGCCTATACGTACTTCCTTCAGGTCTACTCTGTGGCCTGCATCGGCAGCCATAGAAGCTGAGCTGCGGGGAAGCGTCCAGTCAAACATTTTGAAAGTGGCAAACACCATACCCGAGCAGTCCATGCCTGCAGTAGTAGTGCCTCCGCCCCTGTAAGGCACGCCTTCAAAAAGCAGGGCGTTGTTTACTATCTGGCGGGCAAAATAATTTTCGTAAGGAATTGCGCTAAAGTCTTCGGCTGCTTCTTCTACTACGGCTACGGTTTTCTTCTTTTTCTTTTTAGGAACGTCCGATTTTGTAGCGGCAGGTTTTGCTTTTTCTGTAGCAGGAGCCGGTTTGTCGTTATAGGCTACCACATCGTTTTCAAGGAAAACAGCTTTGTTAGTGGTGGCAACTTTAGCAGTAGTTGGTTCAGAGTCATGCCCCAGGTTTACACTCTGCAGATTTCTGGCCGGTGCCGAGGTACCGCCTTGAGCTGCTGCGCTTACAGTAATTAATAATAGTAGTAAGGTAAGTGATAGTGACTGGATATACTTCAAAACTTTTTGTTTTATCAAATTCGACTCTGTTTTTTACAAATATAACGGGTTAGGTTTAAAAAATATTTATTTGCCGGTGTTAAAGTTTTTAACAATAAGGTTTGCGGTGTTTGCACTCGCGCCGTCGCCTCCCAGCTTTTCTTCCAGTATATCGTACTTTTTCAGCAGGTTAGCTCTGTATTCGGGTGTTAATAACTTTGTTAATTCTTTCTTAATCGCGGCAGTGTTAAAGTCATTCTGAATCAGTTCTTTAACAACTTCCTCATCCATAATAAGGTTTACCAGCGATATGTATTTAAGCGTAATGATGCGTTTTGCTATTTGGTAGCTTATCCAGTTTCCTTTGTAGCATACCACTTCGGGTACCTTAAATAATGCGGTTTCCAGTGTAGCGGTGCCCGATGTTACCAGTGCAGCATGTGCTATGCTGAGCAGGTCGTAGGTGCGGTTGCTTATAAAGTGTACGCTGTCTTTGGTAAGAAACTGTTCATAAAAGCTGTATTCCTGCGAGGGCGCGCCGGCAATTACAAACTGGTAATCGGGGAAATCATTTACTACAGAGAGCATGCCGCCCAGCATTTTAGAGATTTCCTGTTTACGGCTGCCCGGCAGCAATGCTATTACCGGCCTGTTGTCCAGGTTAAATTCTTTACGGAAAGCCGTTTCATCTACCGGCTTGCGGTTGTGTATGGCGTCAATGAGCGGGTGGCCTACAAAGTTGACTTTAAAGTTGTGCTTCTTTTCGTAAAAATCCTTTTCAAACGGCAGTATGATGTACATGTGGTCTACATCACGCTTTATGGCCTTGATGCGGTTTTCCTTCCATGCCCATATTTGTGGCGAAATGTAGTAATGCGTGGGTATGCCCAGTTGTTTTGCCCATTGTGCAATACGCATGTTAAAACCCGGATAGTCAATAAAAATTATCGCATCGGGTTTAAAAGCCAGTATGTCTTCCTTGCAGAATTTTATGTTGTTCAGTATGGTCTTCAGGTTGGCTACTACCTCGGCAAAACCCATAAACGCCAGGTCGCGGTAGTGTTTTACAAGTGTACCGCCTACGGCCTGCATAAGGTCGCCGCCCCAAAAGCGTATGTCTGCCTGCGGGTCGGCCTTGTACAATTCCTTCATCAGGTTAGATGCATGCAGGTCGCCACTGGCTTCACCGGCTATTATGTAGTATTTCATAAAAGAAGGTTTACAATGGCAAAGATAGCTTATTTATAAAAGCCGCGAAATGAAAGGAGGTATGGGTTGCTAAATTGCCGCTATTCCTGCTTTTTATAGATGAATATTGCGGTAACAGCACCCAATGAGGTGTATCCGTAGGGAGTGATTTGTATGCTTATGGTCTGATCGCTCGGGTTTATTTTGTAAACGCTTGTCTCGTCAGGAAAAACTAAAGTAAGGTTGTTTCCTTTTTTTGTCCAAGTGCCTTCAAAGTCTACTTCGGAGCAATTGATGGTAGAAACAAGTTTTTGTCTGTGGAATAGTACGGTCCCGTCTTCAGAGAAGGTTAAAGTGTTGTCTGCTCCGCAACCGTAGTATTCTTGTAGTAGGTTAGATGATTCAACACCATCATTATTAAGATCGTAACGGGTTAGCCCATAAAGTGATTTTAGTGTCCATACACCTTCAATTTCAACTGAAGACACACTTTCTTCTTTACTACACGAAACAAATAGAGCTGCCAGGATTGTGGCAAGTATGAGTTTTTTCATAATGTTGGTTGGGTTTTTTGCAAAAGTAGAAGAAATTTATTACGAAGCAAGTATCGCTAAAGGTTTGTTTCCCCTTTTTTGCATTTTGTTTTGCGTTTTGGTGTGGGAGAAAAAAAGCCCTGCCAGGTGGGCAGGGCTGTATTGTTACTCGTTCATGTCCCAGCTGTTCAGGGTTTGTATGGCGTGGTATGCAGTAAGGTCAAACTGTACCGGTACTACCGAAACATAGCCTTGGCCCAGCGCCCATTCGTCGGTGTCTTCGCCTTTATCTTCGTTAATAAATTTTCCGGTAAGCCAGTAATATTCCTTGCCCATTGGGTTGGTGCGCTTGTCAAATTTCTCTTCCCAGTACGCCTTTGCCTGGCGGCACACTTTAATCCCTTTAATGTCTTTTTCGGGTAGTTTGGGGAAATTCACGTTCAGTATTACACCCTCGGGCAGGCCATTTTGCAGTACCTGTTGTGCTATTTTTTTTATAAAGGGCTTGGTAGGTTCAAAATCGGCATTCCAGTTATAATCCAACAGAGAAAAACCTATGGCAGGTATGCCTTCTATACCGGCTTCAACTGCAGCGCTTAGCGTACCGCTGTAAATCACGTTTATAGACGAGTTGCTGCCGTGGTTTATGCCGCTTACGCACAGGTCGGGTTTGCGGTGCAGTATTTCGTTTACGGCAAATTTTACACAGTCTACCGGGGTGCCGCTACAGCTGTATTCCTGCTCCACTTCTGGGTCTATGTCTATTTTATTTATGTGCAGGGTGTTGTTTATGGTTATGGCGTGCCCGGTGGCGCTTTGCGGGCTGTCCGGGGCTACAACTACCACATCGCCCAGCTCTTTCATTACGCTTATAAGGGCGCGTATACCGGGTGCTGTAACGCCGTCGTCATTGGTTACAAGTATCAAAGGTTTTTTGTGGCTCATAGTGCAAATGAAAAATAAGAATTGTACTTTTACGTTTTGCTAAAATACATATTTTTTTACCGCAGGCCGGTAGTTGAAGACGGTTTACGGATTTTGGCACAGTTTTTAATGTGTTACAATTACGAAGAAAGATTTAAAATGAACGCCCTTTTAAAGTTTATGAAAAGAAATTATAAGGTTATAGCGATTGTTGTGCTGTTAGCCGGCGCGCTGTTTGGGTTTACTATGTTGCCCTCAAAAGACGGGAACGACCCAGAGAAAGACAAGCTGCTTATAGAGCTGCTTACGTATGTAATAGAAAAAGGACATTATAGCCCTGTAGCCATAGATGACAACTTTAGCAAAGGCGTATACAAGGATTACCTGGAAAACCTGGATCCTTCTAAAAGGTTCTTTACACAGGCCGATATAAACGAGTTTGCCAATTATGAAACGCAGCTTGATGACCAGATTAAAAACCGCGACATCAGCTTTTTTACACTTACTTACAGCCGTTTTCAGCAGCGTGTAAAAGAAGCCGAAGGTTTCTATAAAGATATACTGGCTAAGCCTTTTGACTTTAAAGCTGAGGAAGCTTTTAATACCGATTACGAAAAAATGCCTTATCCTAAGGATGATGCCGACCTGCGTGAGCGCTGGAGGAAACAGCTGAAGCTTTCGGTGCTTTCTACAGTAACCGATAAGGAAAAAATACAAAATGCACCGGCTGATGATAAGTCTGCAACAGGTGCAACTGTTGCTCCGGAAGTGGATAAAACCAAAGCCGACGGTACCAAAAAATCATTTGCAGAGCTTGAAAAAGAAGCCCGCGAAAGCACCCTTAAGTCACTAGACGATTACTTTGATTTTGTAGGCGACCTGAAACGTGATGAGTGGTTTAGCGTATATCTTAATGCTATAGCTGAGCGTTTTGACCCGCATACGTTCTACTTTGCGCCGGATGATAAGGAGAAGTTTGATACCAGCATGCGCGGTTCGCTTGAGGGAATTGGTGCAAGGCTGCAAAAGAAAGGCGACTATGTAGAGATTTCTGAACTTATACCGGGCGGTCCTGCCTGGAGGGGTAAAGACCTGGAGCAAGGCGACCTGATTGTGAAAGTAGCCCAGGGCAAAGACGAGGCAGTAGACATTAGTGGTATGAGGCTGGATGATGTGGTGAAAAAAATCAAGGGGCCAAAAGGAACCGAAGTACGCCTTACCGTGAAGAAAGTAGACGGTACCATGAAGGTAATTCCTATAGTGCGTGAGGTTGTAGAAATTGAGGAAACCTACGCAAAATCGAGCATTGTAAACAAGAACGGCAAAACCTACGGGGTTATTTACCTGCCGAAATTCTATATCGACTTTGAAAATAAAGACAACCGCGATGCCGCTAAAGACGTGGCTATTGAGGTAGACAGGCTTAAAGCGCAGGGTGTAGACGGTATTATTATGGACCTTCGCGATAACGGCGGTGGTTCCCTTAAAACTGTGGTAGACATTGCAGGCCTGTTCATAGAAAAAGGCCCTGTGGTACAGGTACGCAGCCGTGCCGAAAGCGGTAACAGCGGCAGTACCGAAACCCTTAGCGACAGCGACCCTAAAGTACATTATGACGGCCCGCTTGTAGTGCTTATAAATAACTTCTCGGCTTCGGCTTCAGAGATATTTGCTGCGGCAATACAAGATTATAAGCGTGGTATTATTATGGGTAGCAAGCAGAGCTATGGTAAAGGTACCGTGCAGAACATCATAGACCTGAACCGTTTTGTGCGTGGCAGCAGTTTTGGCGACCTTGGTGCGCTAAAAACCACTACACAGAAGTTTTACCGTATAAACGGTGGTAGTACACAACGCGAAGGTGTGAAGAGCGATATTGTAATGCCTGATAAATACAGCTACATAGAAATAGGCGAGCGCGACAGCGAAACTGCACTGCCTTGGGATAAAATAGCCCCGTCTGACTATAAGCCGTTTAAAAACGACTTCAGTAAGGTGGTAGCGGCAAGTAGAAAACGTATAGCAGAAAGCCCTGAGTTTAAGCTTATGGATGAGAATGCTAAATACCTTAGCGAGCGTAAAGACGATAACGAGTACAGCCTGAACATTGATAAGTTTAAAGCGGATGCCGATCGTATAGAGGCTGCTGCCAAGAAATTTAAGGCGCTGAACAGTTATGACAACAAGCTGGCGTTTGAAGCGCTTCCGGCAGAAAAAGAGCAGTTTAAGAAAGATCCTGCGCTTGCCGAGAAAAAACAGGACTGGTACAAAAGCCTTGGAAAAGATGCCTATATAAATGAGGCAATAAACGTGCTGGACGACATGCAGGGTAAAACTGCAAAGTCTACCACGGCGGTTAATAAAAATGTAGGTAAGATAAAAACACGATAAGCGTACATGGATAAAACCGGTAAATCGCTTACGGGCTTGGCGCTCCAAAGGTTCAGGAAAAACCTTTGGGGCGTTTTAAGTTTTGTATTTATAGCGCTGTTAGTGCTGGTGGCGGTATTTGCATACCCGCTGGCCCCCGAACAATCTGAAAATGCTAACTGGGGCGACCTGGCCATACACAGCAAGCCGCCCGGCTTTGAGGTAACCATGCTGCATTTCCCTGCTGCTGAAAGTACGCAGGGCGGGTTCTCTAAATTCTTTTTTGGGGAAAAGGAACCACAGCCTAAAGTCCCAATCCTGGATTATAAAATAAAAGGCGACAGCCTTAGCTATACCGAGTATAACAACGATGCATCGTTGGCGCTGTACAAGTCCGTACCGCTTTCGCAGTTTGGTCAAGGCATAACCAAAGCTTCTTTTGAAAAGCAATTCATTTCAAAGCAAAAATTTGTGCTGGGTACCGACAGCCAGGGTCGCGACCTGCTGAGCCGCCTTATCATTGGCAGCCGTGTGTCTATAGCCATTGGTTTTGTGGCGGTGTTTATATCGCTTATCGTAGGGATATTTTTTGGGGCTATAGCGGGCTTTTACGGCGGCAAGGTCGATGCCTTTGTAATGTGGTTGGTAAACATCATCTGGAGCATCCCTACGCTACTGCTGGTTATTGCCATAACGCTGGCGTTGGGCAAAGGCTTTTGGCAGGTATTCGTAGCGGTGGGCCTCACCATGTGGGTAGAGGTGGCCCGTGTGGTACGCGGACAGGTAATGAGCATAAAGCAGATGCAGTACGTTACCGCAGCACGTGCCTTAGGGTATAGCAATGCACGTATCATATTCCACCATATATTGCCAAACAGTATGGCGCCGGTTATTGTTATTTCGGCGGCCAACTTCGCTTCAGCCATATTGGTAGAAAGCGGCCTGAGCTTCCTTGGGCTTGGTGCACAGCCTCCCGTACCCAGTTGGGGTGGTATGATAAAAGACCACTATAATTACATTATACTGGGTAAACCCTGGCTGGCTATGGCACCGGGTATTGCCATGCTTTTACTGGTACTTGCATTTATGATGGCAGGTAATGCCCTAAGGGACGCACTGGATGTAAAGGCGGAGTAATCATAAAGAAACCAACCATATCATGAACAAATTTTTACTACAGGTTTTGTTTTTTGCTTTCCTCTTAAATACTGCTTTTGGGCAGGATAATGGAATCCACCAAGATAAAAATTCAAAATGGAGCGACCTTCGATTTAATGGCCCTGTAAAATCTTCACGCTGTATATCGGTGGCTTTTAATGGTCGTTTAAAGGAAGACCCTACTCTTTTGAGTCTAGGTAGCGATATAAGATCTTCATTACGGAATGTTGAATTTAATAGCGCTGGTCTTTTATTAAGAGGCCGACCTTTTGCATGGCGTAATTTAGATTCCCCGACAGACAACAATATCTGGGAGCAGGAGTATCAATATAATAAGTCTGATATCGCAAAAAAAATAACTATTAAGCCTATTATAAAGCATTCCTATCCTGTATGTGATTATATGTTACTGTTTTGGATTGACAAAAGTAGACCTTCTAAGTCACCAGGAGAAGACGACGAAATTGATTATAGTCATTATAGTTACAGGCATGAAGGTACCAAGGTAAGAAAGGCAATAGCATATTTTGTATGGAATGATTCCGTCAATGTTGAAAAGGCTGAAAATATACAAAATGAGATAACCTTCAACTATGATAAACTGGGCCGTGTTATCAGGCAGGATATAACAGTAGGTAAGGCGGGAGAGGATATGCCATTAACAATTTTTGGTACTCAAACCGGTTATTGTGAAGATACGCATATAGATTATGCATACGATACCAAAAACAGGATAACCAAAATTGTCCTGATGAGCTGCGAAAAGGTAGTTTTTGAAGAACGTTATTTTTATGCAACAGATAAGGACTATGTTGCTTCTGTTTTTACATTTTCACCTGGGTTTAACTCTAAGTTTAAGAGCACCTGGACAACCTACTATAACGAGCATGGAGATATTACTTCTTGTTTTTTATCTACATCGCCGGAAGACCCGCATAAGGTACCGCCGCTTGGCATAACTGGTTACGGATTTACCCACCGCTATTATGATTATGAGTACGACAGCTATGGCAACTGGATTAAATGCCGCTTTTTCCTGGAAGGTACCCATGAAGGTGAGCCCTCTGCTATTGTAGAGAGGAAGATAGAATATTATAAAGAATAGCCTTTAGAAAGATAACTTACTAATAAACAAATCCACGGATTTACGCATCCACTAAAAACCTACCATTCATTCACCTGGTTGGCGTCCATTTTAATAAAAATGAACAACAGCAGGGTAAATGCCCATAAGCTCGAACCACCGTAACTAAAGAACGGCAGTGGCACACCCACCGTAGGGAATAGCCGTATAAGCATGGTAATGTTTACAAAAAAGTGCATAAAGAGTATCGATGCCACACAGTAACCATAAGTACGGCTCATTTTGCTTTTCTGCCGTTCGGCGCGGTACATTATGCGCAGCAACAGGCATACAAACAGGAATATTACCGTAACCGAACCTGCAAATCCCCATTCTTCGCCTACAGTGGTAAAAATATAGTCGGTGTGCTGTTCGGGTACAAAGCCGCCTTTGGTTTGCGTACCCTCCAGGTAGCCTTTTCCGGTCCACCCACCCGAACCAATGGCTATCTGCGCCTGGTTAAGGTTGTAGCCCTCTTTTTGCATGTTTACATCCTTGCCAAAAAGCACATTGATACGGTCTTTCTGGTGCGGTTCCAGTACGTTTTCAAACACATAATCGACCGAAAACACATAGGCCGAAATTCCTACAAGGATAACAGCGTACAGCACCGGGTTGCGGTGTGCGCGGCGCGTCATGAAATAGGCTGCAAGCAGTATTACAAGGCTAATGGCTATCAGGGCCACAGGCTTAATTAATAGTGCCAATATAAACAAAGCTATGGCGCCACCGCCTAAAGCCAGGTATGCACCCGGCAGGCCTTCTCTGTACAACGCCAGCGTAAGCGAAAAGAAGATAAGTGCACTACCGGCATCGGGTTGCAGCATTATTAGTGCCACCGGCAGGCAGATGATACCAAAAGCAACGGCCTGGTGGTTGAAGTTTTTCAGGTTTATCTGTACGTCGCTAAGGTATTTAGAGAGCACTAACGCCGTGGCAATCTTCACGAACTCCGACGGCTGCATACTGAAACCTCCAAACTGGTACCAGTTGGTTTGCCCCTTAATGGTTTTACCAAACGGGAAAAGCCCTAAGAGCAGCAGCAAACCAAAACCGTAGAAAACAAAGGCATACTTATCGTATATCTTGGCGTCTATGGTAAGGATAACAATAATAAGCGGTATGCTGGTAACAATGAATAATATTTGCTTACCGGATACCTGCCCCAAATCAAACAACGAAGCTTCGTTATCCGGGAGTGATGCAGAGTAAATGGTAGTAAGTCCCATTATAACCAGTGTGGCATATAAGAGGACCATTATCCAGTCGATACTATTTGTTACCTTTTGATTTTTCATGTATCGTTATTGCGGGTTAGCGTCCCTGGTTGATAAGGAACGGCTGTCCGCTGATTACTTTTGCGTATTCGTCTTTAAGGCCGTTTGTCATTATCCATTCCTCACGGGCTTTTTGTGTTGTGGCTTCGCCTTTAAGGTATTTTTCTATCATAAGGCTGGCAATAGGGCCTGCCCAGCGGGCACCCCAGTAACCGTTTTCTACAAAAACCGCCAGTGCAATTTTAGGATTTTCGCGTGGGGCAAACGCCACAAATATAGAGTGGTCTGTAAGCTGGGTGCGCACACCGTTTATCTTGGTAAAGTTTTCGGCAGTACCGGTTTTACCACATATTTCTATGCCCTCTACACGAAGGCGGCTTGCAGTACCATAATTATACACGTCAAACAATCCCTGTATTACCGGAGGGAAGTATTGCTTGTCTATCGTAGTTTGATGCTTTTCCTTGAACTTAGGGTCTATTCCTCCGCCTTGTATTTTTTTAATTACGTGAGGAGTGTAGTAGTAGCCCTGGTTGGCTACTGTAGCCATCATGTTTGCCAATTGTATCGGGGTCATTTTTACCTCACCCTGTCCTATCGAGTTTGATATAATGGTTGTGCTCCTCCAGCCTCCGTTAGGGTAGTAGTGCTTGTATAATTTAGAATCGGGTACAAGGCCTTTTTTGCCGGGAGGTAAATCATAACCAAGGAAACCGCCAAGCCCAAAGCTCCTTAAGTGGCTTGCCCAGGCGTCTACACCATATTGCGGCTTAGTATACTTGTCTATAATAAGGCGGTAGGTACTGCCAAAATAGGTGTTGCACGAGTTGTAAATACCATTATTTAGCTGGTGTGGACCAAAACCGTGGCACCTCATAAATGCGCCACGCCCGTAGCTAAAGCCGTGGTGGCACATAAAGGTGGTGTTTTCGTCTATTACCTCTTCTTGCAGGCCGATAAGCCCGGTAAGAATTTTAAACGGTGATCCCGGAGGATATTCTGCCAGCAGGCCGCGGTCAAATAGCGGTATACCCAGTGTGTCCTTTTCCAGCATCTGGTAGTTTTTAGACCTTTCGCGCCCTACCAGTAACGACGGATCGTAGCTTGGCGCAGTAACCAAGGCAAGTATTTCGCCTGTTTTAGGCTCCAGGGCTACAATACCACCACGCTTTTCAAACATCAGCTTTTCACCGTATTCCTGTAGTTCACTGTCTATGGTAAGGGTTATATCGCGCCCCGGTTGTGCCAGCGTATCGTATTTTCCTTCCTTAAACGAACCTATTTCACGGTTAAAACGGTCTTTCTGTATGTATTTTACACCCTTTTGGCCGCGCAGTACTTCTTCATATACCTGCTCTACTCCCTGCTTGCCTATAAGGTCGCCACTTTTGTAGTACGGGTCTTTTTTAATAATGGCATCATTCACCTGGCCTATGTATCCGAAGATGTTGGCTGCAACGTGAATCTGATAATCACGTAGTGAACGTTTTACAATATCAAAGCCTTTAAAGCGGCGTATTTTTTCCTGGAAGGCTGCAAACTCTTTTTTGTTTAACGACGGCAGGAAAACCGACGGGAGCCTTGGGCTGTATACGCGTGCTTTTTTCAGGCGTTCGTTAAAGTATATAGTATCTACCTTTAGCAGTTCGCAAAGTGCCAGGGTGTCTATGTCCTTCATTTCCGAAGGGGTAACCATAATGTCGTAAGCAGGCTGGTTAGCCACTATTAGCTTGCCGTTACGGTCGTAGATATAACCGCGTTCGGGGTATTCGTATTTTATTTTAATGGCGTTGTTATCGCTCTTTTTAATGTAAGAGTCGTCCATTATCTGCAAGTAGAAAAGCCTCGCTATAATAACGAGGGTAGCCACTATAACCAGGATAGGAAGTAAGATCTTTCTCATTGTTGTTTGCCCGGCTTAATCAGGTAAATGATGATGATACTAATAACTAACGTAAAAATACTGGTGCACAATGTGCGGATAAGCACATCTAATATCAGGCTGAAACGGAACAGCTCCAGCATGAAAAGTACAAAGTGGTGCGTAACCACTGATAACAGTATAAAGGTAAAACGTTCCGGCGAAAGGCGGTCGTTTATTTTTATCGTTTGATACTCGTAACTTACACCAAATGAAAACCTGAGGAAAGTGGGCCTAATGTAGGCAAGTATTACGCAGGCAGTGGTATGTGCGCCACCGCCGTCTGAAAACTGGTCCTGAAGCAAACCTAATAAAAAGGCTGAAAGAAGTAATGCGTACTTGTTGCCGTTTACCGGAAACAACACAATAAACAGTATGTACGGAAACGGGTTTAGGAAACCAAAAAGATCCAGCCGGTTACACACCACCACCTGTAAGGCCAGCAGCGCTATAAAGCGAGCAATATTTATAAGTAGGGTAGTGCTCATTAGTGTTGTTCTTCGGGCTTAGTTTCTTCTTCCAGTTTTATTATTTCCTCTTTATGTTTGTTCTCTATAACGTATATGTAGCCCAGGCTCGTCATGTCGTTAAAGAGCTTCACATCCAGCGTAAAGTTTCGGGTGGTTTTATCGCGGTACACTTTTTCTATAACACCTATAGGTATATTCTCGGGGAATATAGTGGTTTCATTACCGGTTACTATGGTATCGCCTTTTGCAAAGGTAGAAATACGCGGCACGTCTATAAGCTGGGCGTAGCCGGTGTTTAAGCCGTTCCAGGTAAGTGTGCCAAAGTGGCCGTTCTTCTTTATCTTGGCATTTTGCTTGTATCCGCGGTTTAGTACACTGATAACAGTAGAGTAGTGAGCCGATGTTTTTTCTACGATACCTATAACCCCAAGGCTGCTTACCACACCCATTTCCTCACGGATTCCGTCGTCGTATCCGGCATTGATGGTAAAGTAGTTTTCCTTGCTGCTATAAGAGTTTTTAATAACCTTAGCCTCGTACACCTTGTAGTTACCCGGTACATTTTCGGGTAGCGTTTTTGGTGGCTTGTTCAGCGTATCCTGTGTGTTAAACAATAACCTTTTCAGGTTAGCATTTTCCTGCGAAAGCTTATCGTTTTCACTCCTGAGGGCAAAATAGGTTTCCACCTCGTTAATCTTTTCATATACATAACCGGTTACCGCGTTTGCACTGGTTACAGAGAGGCTGCGGTGGTAAGAGTGGCTTTGTATGGTAAAGGTTAACGATATGCCCAAAAGCAGCAAAAACAGTAAGTTAATACTGTTTTTTAATAAAAAGTTTATTATTTGCTGCATTTGCTAAATCTTATTTAATAAGGATGCTCCTGTATTTTGGTATATTTTTTAGTGCCATTCCGGTGCCGCGTACTACAGCCCTTAGCGGGTCTTCTGCTATGTACACCGGCAGGTCGGTTTTTTGCGAAATCCTTTTGTCAAGGCCTCTTAGCATACTACCACCGCCGGCCAGGTAAATACCTGTGTTGTAAATATCGGCAGCAAGTTCTGGTGGCGTTTGGCTCAGGGTTTCCATAACCGCGTCTTCTATACGCTGTATTGATTTGTCCAGCGCCTTGGCTATTTCGCGGTACGATACCTCTACCTGTTTCGGTTTACCCGTTAGCAGGTCTCGGCCCTGTACGCTCATATCTTCCGGCGGACTGTCCAGGTCTTCTATGGCAGCACCTATGGTAATCTTAATTTTTTCGGCAGTACTTTCACCTACAAAAAGGTTGTGCTGGGTACGCATGTAGTACACAATATCGTTTGTAAATACGTCTCCCGCAATCTTAACCGATTTATCGCACACAATACCCCCAAGGGCTATTACGGCAATCTCAGTAGTACCACCACCTATATCCACAATCATGTTACCTTTTGGCTGCATAATATCGATGCCGATACCAATAGCGGCTGCCATAGGCTCATGGATAAGGTATACTTCCTTACCGTTTACACGTTCTGCTGATTCTTTTACCGCACGCATTTCCACCTCAGTAATACCGCTTGGTATACATATAACAAGGCGAAGCGCAGGGGTAAACAGCTTCTTTTTAAGTGCAGGTATGCTTTTAATAAACATACTCATCATCTTTTCAGAAGCGTCGAAGTCGGCAATAACCCCATCCTTAAGCGGACGTATGGTTTTTATGTTCTCATGGGTTTTTCCCTGCATCATGTTCGCCTCCTTGCCTACGGCTATAATTTTGCCGGAAACACGGTCGCGAGCCACTATACTCGGGCTGTCTACCACAACTTTATCGTTATGTATGATGAGGGTATTTGCGGTTCCAAGGTCTATCGCAATGTCCTCGGTCATGAAATCAAAAAATCCCATACAGTCAGTTATTCAGGGTTTAGGAAATATGTGTTTATTGTAACTTACAAAAGTAATAAAATTAATGTTTGAAATGACGCACGCCTGTAAATACCATGCTAACGCTGTTTTCATTACAATAGTTAATGCTTAGTTCGTCTTTTATAGAGCCGCCCGGTTGTATTACGGCAGTAATGCCTGCTTCTTTTGCCAGTTCCACACAATCAGGGAACGGGAAGAAAGCATCGCTGGCCATAACGGCACCGTTTAGGCTAAAGCCAAACGAATGTGCTTTTTCTACAGCTTGTTTCAGGGCGTCTACACGGCTTGTTTGTCCGGTTCCGCTGGCTATAAGCTGTCCGTCTTTTGCAAAAACTATAGTGTTTGATTTTGTATGCTTACAAATTTTTGAAGCAAACAGCAGGTCTTCGATTTCCTGCGTAGTAGGTGATGTTACAGTAACGGTCTTTAACAGCTCTTTATTGTCTGTAATATTATCCTTGTCCTGAACTAAAAGTCCGTTAAGACACGTACGAACCTGTTTTTCAGGTAGGGTAACATCGTTTTGAATTAGTATAATTCTGTTCTTTTTTTCTTGTAGTATGGCTACAGCGTCGTCGTCATACGCCGGAGCAATAACTACTTCGCAGAACAGTTTGTTTATTTCTTCGGCAGCAGCCTTGTCTATTTTAGTGTTGGCTATAAGCACACCACCAAACGCCGATGTAGGGTCGGCAGCCAGGGCAGCCAGGTAAGCGTCCTTAACGGTTTCGCGGGTGGCAAGGCCGCATGCGTTGTTGTGCTTAAGGATGGCAAATGTAGGGTTGTCGTTTTTAAACTCGCCTATAAGGTTTACTGCTGCGTCTACATCAAGCAGGTTGTTGTAAGAAAGCTCCTTACCGTGTAGCTTGGTGAACATTTCATCCAGTCCGCCAAAGAAGTAACCTTTTTGGTGAGGGTTTTCGCCATAGCGAAGTATTTCTCCGCCGGCTACGCTTGCCTTATAGTAGGTTTCGTCTGTGTTAAAGTAGTTAAAAATAGCAGTATCGTAGTTGCTTGATACGTGGAATGCCTTAGTGGCAAATTTCCTGCGCTCCTCCAGGGTAGTGCCGCCGTTGTTAGCAGTATACACATCCAGGAACGACGCATAATCGTCTACTGATGCTATGATAACAGTGTCTTTAAAGTTTTTTGCAGCAGCGCGTATAAGTGATATGCCGCCTATGTCTATTTTTTCAATAATATCAGCCTCCGGTGCACCCGATGCCACAGTTTTTTCAAACGGGTAAAGGTCTACAATAACCAGGTCTATCTGCGGTATGTTGTACTCCTGCATTTGGGCTACATCACTTTCATTGTCCTGGCGGTTAAGTATACCACCAAAAACTTTTGGGTGCAGGGTTTTTACACGTCCGCCCAGTATAGAAGGGTACGATGTAACGTCTTCTACAGCCACTACAGGTATGCCCAGCTCTTTAATAAAAGCTTCGGTGCCACCGGTAGAGTACAGTGTTACGTTGTTCTCGTGCAGCTTCCTTACAATAGGCTCTAAGCCATCTTTGTAAAATACTGAAATCAGGGCAGATGAAATGGTTTTAACAGTGCTCATTTATTGTGTGTTTAGTTGTGTGTTTAACGCGGCGCAAAGGTAATATTTGTACCTGTAACATTCAATACACAAGAACACTTATTTTAGTTAATCCTGAATAAATATTTACTTTTATTTTTTTACCCGTACCCGGCAGCAACATTTAGCGGGCAATTACTGATAAATAACTAATTTTTTGATGTTGTAATTATTAGTGTATTACTGTAACTTTTTGGTGTTTTTGTCAACTAATGAGTGAGGAAGGGTAACCTGTTGTTACCTTTTCAGGAAAAATACTGAATTTTACAGCTATCAATACCGTATTATCATGCTGCTATACCTACGCCTGCTTAAAGAAAGTTTCTTTTTTGCCATGAATTCGCTCAGCAATAACAAGCTGCGCACTTTTTTGTCATTGCTTGGGGTTACCATAGGTATCTTTTCTATCATAGCCGTGCTTGCTGCCGTAGACTCGCTGGACCGAAAAATTAAGGACAGCCTTAGCAGTATTGATAAAAATACCATGTACCTGAAGCGTTTCAGCTTTGCACCTACTGATATTCCGCGCTGGAAAATGGATTATTTTCCGGATGTTACCTATGACGAATACCAGTATCTTAAAGATAATGTAAGCACAGCGCAAACCATGGCGTTCCAAATATTTACCAATAGCGAAACCATCCGTTATGAAGACAACTCGGCTACGGGGGTAAATATAGTGCCGGTATCGTATGAGTTTACAGATATTCAGTCTTTAGAGGTGCTTAAGGGACGTTTTTATAACGAGGCAGAATCTAATTCGGGGACTAATGTGGTGGTGCTGGGCTATGAAACGGCGCAAACGCTTTTTGGGGATACCGATCCGATAGACAAAAAGGTGAAGCTTTATGGTAAGCGCTTTACCGTAATAGGTGTGCTGGATAAAGAAGGTGCCGGCTTAGGCGAAAGTAACGATACGGCTGCGATAATTCCTGTAAATGTGCTGCGCAATATGTATGGCGACCATAATGATTTTATGACACCCATTATCATCATCAAGCCAAAGAAAGGTATTGATGGTGAAGAGTGCAAGGCCGAAGTGGTGCAAAAAATGCGGACCATACGCGGGCTTAAGGCCGGGCAGGATGATAATTTTATGATAGACATCATGTCGGCATTTACAGATATGATAGATAATATGATAGGCATACTTAATATAGCCGGGTGGATTATTGCCGGTTTCTCACTACTGGTGGGTGGTTTTGGTATTGCTAATATTATGTTTGTTTCGGTAAAGGAGCGTACTAACATTATTGGTATTCAAAAATCGCTGGGTGCCAAGAGCCGTTTTATACTGATGCAGTTTTTGTTTGAAGCCATAATCCTGTCGCTGCTGGGGGGTATTGTAGGTATCCTTATGGTATGGGGTATTACCATAGTGCTTACTAAAGTGCTGGAATTTGAGTTTGTGCTTAGTTTCGGGAATATACTGCTGGGTACTTTTCTTTCGGTTGTTATTGGTCTTATATCAGGAATAATACCTGCAATCTCTGCTGCTAGGCTCGATCCTGTAGAGGCTATACGTACGGGAATGTAGGTTAGTTTACAGTTTACAGTTTACAGTCGCAGTTTTCAGTTTGGGCGCGGTATCCTGCAAGGTTTTTGCAACCTTATAGGTTTTATAAATCATATAACAATTGATGATACATTTATATCTGCAAGGTTCTAAAAACCTTGCAGCAACGGCATAAAAAAATCCCTGCTACTATAAAAGTGCAGGGATTTTTTATGCGGTATTGCAAATGTTACCTTACCGGCTGATTCTGAATCAAATCAAGGTACAGGTTTACTTTGTCTTTCAGTTCTTTACGAGGTGTAATAAAATCAAGGAAACCGTGCTCTAAAAGGAATTCCGATGTTTGGAAACCTTCAGGTAGGTCTTTACCTGTAGTGTCTTTTACAACCCTTGGTCCGGCAAAGCCTATCAGTGCGCCCGGCTCTGCAATGTTTACGTCGCCCAGCATGGCGTACGATGCAGTAGTACCACCCGTAGTAGGGTCTGTACTAAGCGATATGTACGGCAAGCCTGCTTCGGCAAGCTGAGCAAGTTTAGCGCTGGTTTTGGCAAGCTGCATTAGTGATGCTGCTGCTTCCATCATACGTGCGCCACCCGATTTAGAAATCATCAGGAACGGTAGCCTGTTTTTAATGGCATAGTCTATGCCACGGGCTATTTTTTCGCCCACTACAGCACCCATAGATCCGCCTATAAAAGCAAAATCCATACAGGCTATAACTATGTCTTTGCCTTTACTTTTACCTACAGCGGTACGTACGGCATCTTTAAGCTTGGTTTTATCCATAGCTTCTTTTAGCCTGTCGCCGTATTTTTTTGTGTCTACAAATTTCAGGCTGTCTTTACTGGTAATGTCTTTATCCAGCTCTGTAAATTCGTTATCGTCAAACAGTATTTCAAAATACTCCTTGCTTCCTATCCTTACATGGTAGCCGTCTTCGGGGCTAACATAAAAATTCCTGGCCAGCTCATCGGCATCTACAATCTTTCCGGTGGGTGATTTGTACCAAAGGCCTTTAGGTACGTCCCTTTTGCTTTCGGTAGGTGTGGTTATCCCTTTTTCCGTTCTTTTAAACCAAGCCATAGTTTTACTATTAAGTGAAAATGGTTGTTGGTTGCTGGTTGCTGGTTGTTGGCAAAAACCAAAAACTAACAACTAACAACCAACAACAGGTAACTAAAGTGTATTTACGTTGTTAAGGTCGGCGAAAGCCTGCTCAAGCCTTGTATTAAAGGTAACTTCACCTTCACGAAGCCACTTACGTGGGTCGTAGTGCTTTTTGTTTGGAGACTCAGGTCCGTCCGGGCTGCCTATCTGTGTTTTAAGGTAGTCTATTTTGCCTACCATATAATCACGGATACCTTCGGTAAAGGCAAACTGAAGGTCTGTATCAATGTTCATTTTTATTACACCGTAAGAAATAGCTTCCCTGATTTCTTCAAGAGATGAACCAGAACCACCGTGGAATACAAAGTCTACCGGGTTTGGCTCAGTACCAAATTTCTCCTGTACGTAAGTTTGAGAATCACGAAGGATGGTAGGTGTAAGTTTTACGTTACCCGGCTTGTATACACCGTGTACGTTACCAAAAGCAGCAGCTACAGTAAACTTAGGCGAAATTTTGCTAAGCTCTTCGTATACGTGGCTTACTTCTTCCGGCTGGGTGTAAAGTTTAGAAGTATCTACGTGGCTGTTGTCCACACCGTCTTCTTCACCACCTGTAATACCAAGCTCTATTTCAAGGGTCATGCCCATTTTTGCCATCCTTTCAAGGTACTTGGCAGAAATTTCGATGTTTTCTTCAAGAGGCTCCTCACTTAGGTCAAGCATGTGCGAGCTGAAAAGTGGTTTTCCTGTTTCAGCAAAGTGTTTTTCGCTGGCATCAAGAAGGCCGTCTACCCATGGTAGTAGGTTTTTGGCGCAGTGGTCTGTATGAAGGATTACGGTAGCACCATAAGCCTCAGCTAGTGTATGTACGTGTTTGGCACCTGCTATAGCTCCAAGGATAGAAGCCTGCTGGTCGTTATTGCTTAGGCCTTTACCTGCATTAAATGCAGCACCGCCGTTAGAGAACTGAATGATTACAGGGGCCTTTAGTTTGGCAGCTGTTTCTAGTACACCGTTTATAGTGTCAGAACCTGTTACGTTTACTGCCGGTAGGGCAAAGCCTTTTTCTTTGGCCAGTTTAAAGATCTCCTGAACCTGGTCTCCGGTAGCAACACCGGGCTTAATGTTGTGAGCCATCAGTTATTGGGTTTTTAAAATTTATTTTGACAAAAATAGCACTTTTCACATTAGAACGGATAATTAATACCAACATTTAAAACCGACTTGCTGAAATTATATCCTTTAAACCAGCGTGTGCCCTCCAGTCTGCCCGGATCGTAGGTTTTAAACCCGAGGTCAAAGCGCAGTACAAAAAAGTTAAAATCATACCGGAAACCGGTTCCGGTACCAAAGGCAAGGTCGCGCAGCGATTTTATGCCGTTAAAGGTGTACTGAGGGTCGGTCTCGGCATCAAATATGTTCCAAATGTTCCCTACGTCGCCAAATACAGCTCCGTACAGCTGCCCGAAAATATTGTAACGCAGCTCGGTGCTAAACGCCATTTTCATGTTGGCTTCGTTAAAGTCGTTTTTACTGCCGCTGCTGCCCGGCCCCAGGCCGTAGCTTTGCCATGCACGGTTGTCGTTACTACCACCGGCAAAATAACTTCGGGTAAACGGTATAGAGTTAGAGTTGCCGTAAGGTACTGCCAACCCAAAAAAGGCGCGCATGGCCAGTACCCGTTTGTGGCTAAGGTCCCAGTGCTTTATATAATCCAGCTCACCTTTTATGTATTGTGAGTACTGCACATCAAAAATAGTACGCGAACCCTCTGCTACACCCTTGTTTTCGGTCATTGTAGGGCTTAAAAGGTTTAGTAAACCACCGGCGCTTTCCAGCTTGCCTTTAATAATAAAAAAGTCGTTGTCGGTAAGGTTCTCCTGAGTGTTTTTTGTGTAAGTAAAATTACTGCTCCATATCAGGTTGTTTTCGGTAAGCCTGCCGCGGCGCTCTTCCAGGCGTTCTATTTCATCTACATCACTCTGGCTCATACTTACTCCGGTTGTACCATCCTGCACGTCGTTTATAAACTGGTTTATACCGCCCTCGTCTATAGTAAGGTTGTGGTCTTCGTTAAAGTACGAATCAGACAGGCCGGGGTAGGAGTTGGCTATGTCGTTAATACGGTTGTATGATGACTGGTATACATTAAAGTAATTGTCTGCGTTTACGTTTCTTACGTATTGCAGGTTCAGTAAGTCCAGCTTGGCGGTATGGTTTCGCTTAGGTGTCCAGTTGTAGCTTAAAATACCGCTAAGGTTTTCCTTGTCAAGCCCTATGTTTTTTTGCCTGCCCACACCTACGCTTAACAGGGTGCTGGGTATCATTTCCTTTAAAATTACTTTGTTGGTATTTAGTGGGAACCATACGCGCGGAATGGTCAGCTTGGCATCAGCACCATATTCCAGGATGTTAAAGAATGCGCGATCTTTTATAGCCATATCGCGCGATGAACCCATGTTACCCCGTGCGCTGATGTTCAGGGTTTCGGCACCACGGAAAATATTCCGTATGGTAACCCCCATACTTCCTTGTATACCAAAATCCTGGATGTTACTATGGTTAAAGTCGGCCGCCATATTAAAGCGGAAATTGTCTTTAGGGTTTAGCTTAATAGTAGCTATGAGCGATTCTCCGGTTACATCCGAAGGGTCTTCTATGTATTCTATACCCGGAAACGAGAAAATACTTAGTCTACTTAGGTATCTTGATGTATAGCTTCGGCGAAATGCCGAATAGGTGCTGCCCGGAGTTATAAAAATAGGGTCAGTAAGGGCGCGGGGTTTGTAGCGCAGCCTCCCGTTAGTGTATATGGTAAAGCCGTTATAGTTAGTGGTGTCTATGGCAGCCTCGGGTTCATACGGGTTGTTTACGTATATTTTTACCTTGCTTATTTTGTATATTTTAAAAGGGCGTGTGTAGGTAGAGTCGCCCTGGCGTACCTGTTCGTTGTCTATAATTACATCAACATTGGCCTTATGCCCGGTATTCAGTGTATCTACTACATATCGAATGTAGTTTTGCTCAAACTTCCAGGCGCCATTGTTTTTGTAGTAATTGGTTATACGTTCGCGTTCGGCTGTAAAGTCGGACTCCCTGTAGCGTTTACCTTTTTTAAGGGATGTTTCTTTTAATGATTTTTGGTACAAAGTATCCAGTGCCGGGGTAGCTATGTATGCGGCTATGGTATCTACTATATACGGTTTTCCGGTATCTACGGTGTAGTTTACTATGGCGCGGTTTGTAGAAACAGTGTCTATGGTGTAGTTTACTTTAGCACGGAAATACCCCTGCTTGTAGTAATAGGCATACAGTCTGTTTCGTGATTTTTTTACGTAGTTTTTGTCTATCAGTACTGGTGGTTCGCCTGTTTTTTTTAGGAAACTGCTTATACCCGATACCCCAAACGATTTACCCAGGCGGTTTACCTGCTTTTCGCTCAGCAGGCTGGTAAGAAACCTGTGCGTGCCCGGCTTGCGGTCCAGCCACGCGTGGTAAGACGAGTCGGCATTCGGGTTGGCCAGGTTATACATGTTCAGTCTCAGGTGGTAGCCCAGCAGGTTGCTGTTCTCTTGCTGGTACAGCTGCGCCAGGTGTTCCTCGTCGTTTTTCTTTTCTCCGTTTACGGTAATATTGTTTTCATCAAGCAGGTGTTTTCCCTGCGGAACCCTCTTGGTAAGGTCGCACGAAACAACAATCGCTGCCAGTAATGTAAATAGTGTTATTTTTGTCGCTATATTTCTCAAAACGGTACTGCCGAAACTAAAATCAAAAATACATTTTTTATGCTTAGCAAAAGCCAAATAAAGTTAATAACGGGTTTACATCAAAAAAAATACCGAAAAGAGCATAAATTGTTTTTTGCCGAAGGCATAAAGGTAGTGCAGGAACTGCTTAATTCGGGCTTCACGTTACATCATTTATATACCGAACCGGGTTATTTTAATAACATTCCCCATGCAAAATACACCGAGGTTACCGAAGCCGAGCTTAAAAAAGTTAGTGCGCTTACCACCGTGCAACATTGCCTTGCGCTTTTTGAGATACCGGAAGAGCCTATTGCTGCTGCTACAGGACTGATTGTGGCGCTTGATGATGTGCGCGATCCGGGCAACCTGGGGACCATAATCCGTCTGTGCGACTGGTTTGGCATAGAAACCCTTGTGTGTTCTGAGCAATGTGTAGACGTGTACAACCCTAAGGTGGTGCAGGCCACTATGGGTAGTATCTCGCGCGTTAATGTAGTGTATACTGATTTGGTAAAATATCTTGCCGATACTGCATTGCCGGTTTTCGGTACGTTTATGGACGGCGATACTATTTACAAGGAGACATTGCCTGCAGAGGGTGTTATTGTTTTGGGTAACGAAGCCAATGGTATTTCGGAAGCTGTAGAAAAACTTTGTACCCGACGCATAGCCATACCGCGTTTTGGTAACTTACAGCAAACTGAAAGCCTTAATGTAGCTACTGCTGCTGCTATTATACTAAGCGAATTCCGTAGGGGATAATTAGAAAATTTCTTCTTTTTCTTTGCTGTCGTGTATACGTAAGTCACTTTCTAGGCTTGTTTAGCTTTCCGAAGGAAAGCCTCTGTGCCTTTGTTGCAGGTAATTAATGTGATTTGTGACTTTTGTGAAAAACTTTGTGAACCTTGTGGTAAAAAATGTCGCAAAGACGCTAAGCCGCCAAGATGTATCTATCTCATATTTTCCTTTGACAGGGGAGGGCTTTTAGTGGAATGTAAAGTTTACAAACACACCACGGGTTTTCATGCTTGCTACGTTTCCGGTATACGGACTGTTAGGGTCGTTGTCGCGGATAAGCTCATCATCAAAACTAAATACCCCACGTATAGAAGGCGAAAACTTAAAGTATTCAAAGTAAATATCGATACCGGCGCCTACCTCCCAGTTGTTGGTCCAGGTTTTCATCCTGAAGTTGGCCCCCGTCATGTTATCGTCTTTTGCTTTTTCGTGCGCGTCAAAGTTTAGCGTACGCGAAACGCCAGCTAATAAATAGGGCTTAATGTTTCCGGTACGTTTAGACGAAAACTTCAGCAACAACGGAAAGTGTATGTACGTACTTTTTACTTCACGCAGTTTATCCCATTCTTCTACAAGAGTAGGGTCGGTAAAGCGTAGGTTGCGTTGGGTATAGGCAAGTCCGGGTTCAAACCTCAGGTCCAGGTATTCAAAAATACGCAGGTTGCCCACCAGCCCCACATTAAAGCCTGTGGTGCTTACCACTTCTATATCAGTAGCAGGTGGTGTTTTGTAGTCTATTTTAAAGTCGTAGCTGTTAAAACCAAGGTAATAACCCCAGTGTACACGCTGCTTGTCAAAGTTTTCCAGGTTAATAATAGGATCCCTGCCAAAGATGCGGGTGCCCAGCTGTGCATGGGCAAATAAGCCTGCAAAAAGCAGTATGTAGACTAAAAATTTCTTCATTTTATTGTTTTGAAGCCGTATAAATGGTAGCCACGCCCATGGTTTGTGGCATGTGCTTCACCTCTATAAACCCAATTTTGCGCAAAATATTGTTTAGCTGTTCGCCAAAAGGAAATACCGAAGCCGATTCGCCCAGGTAAGAGTATGCGCTTCCTTCTTTGCTAAACAGCCTGCCTATAAGCGGCAGCAATACTTTTGTGTGGAATTTATATCCCTGTTTAAACGGAAATTTGGTTGGTACCGATGTTTCCAGTATTACAAATATACCTCCCGGTTTTAAAACACGCAATATTTCGGCAAGGCCTTTTTCCAGTGTTTCAAAATTACGGATGCCAAAGGCTACGGTTATGGCATCAAAAGTCCCATCCGGGAAAGGCAGGTTTTCGCTGTCGCCATATCGTAGTGTTATGCGGTCGCTAAGGCCTTTTTCGGCTACTTTCTTGCGGCCTACTTCCATCATGCCTTCGCTTATATCGGCGCCTATAATTTTAGGGGCTTTTGTTTCGGCCATTAGTATTGCAAGGTCGCCCGTGCCGGTAGCTATGTCCAGTATGGTTTGCGGGTTTTTATCGGAAACCAGTTTCAGGACTTTTTTGCGCCACTGAATGTCTATCCCAAACGATATTACACGGTTTAGCCCGTCGTAATTACCGCTTATGTTGTCAAACATTTGTGCTACCTGCTCTTTTTTTCCTAATTCGGAATCTTTATATGGGGTTACTTGCTGAGCCATTTTATGAAATTTCGACCGCAAAGATACGGCAAGTTTTTTTAATACGATTCTGTAAATTCAGCCCTTACTCTATAATCATGATGATTCAGGTAGTGGTGTTTGTGTTTTTCAATGTACTCATCCGGAAAGTATAAAAATACGCTCACAGAATATTCCCATGTAAGAATCAGGCCGTCATGTGGGATATACAGAACCTGTACCAACGCTTTTATGAAGTCTTCTTTTTCTGTGTCAATTATTGTATCTGTAAAAGATGGATTGTGAAAGAAAAAATCTATAAAAAGTTCTAAATTCTTTATAGCGCCCAGTTCAAATTTTGTTGCTGTTTTTTGTGTGTCCGAAAAATATTGTTTTATAAACGCACAGAAAATTAAGGAGAGCTCGCGAAATATACGTGTTTCACTTGACGCGTCAATTGGGTTGAATTGATATAATATTACCAGTAAGTCAATGTTTTCTAATAGCTGTTTATTACTGTAATTCTGATTTAGTCGCCCTAAGATATCTTCTATTAAGGTAATGGTATCTCCTTGTAAAAAGCTTTTACAGGAATAAAGGTTGCAGTTTGCTTTGAATTCAAGAAGTAAATTGTCCAAGTTTTTCATGTGCCGTCTATAAAATAAGGATTAGAGTTTAATCATCATCAATCACAGGCTCTATATACTCCATAACAAACACCTGGTAGTGAAAATGCGACTCAAGCGGGCGGGCATGGTTGCCCTGTTTAAGCAACAGCAGCAGTTTGTTCTTAAATTCCTCCGAGTTTTGGTTGCCTTCATCCGTGTCGGCCCCAACCGATGCATAGCTGATAAACCTGTCCGGGTGGTTCAGTTTTTCGTGCATTTCGCTGCTAAGTACAAACCCTCCTTCGTACATAAGTACAATATCGTTAGTAGTGGTGTGTTGTGCAGCGGTAAAAAAAGCATCGGGTACATAGCCGTTGTGGGCTTTTAGTTCTTTGTCTCCGGGTATGCGAAACAAGGCTTTATAATGTGGCATTTTTCCTAAAAATTTCTGTACAGCAATTTAGCGATTATGCACAGAGCAGGAAAGCGTTTTTTATTGAAAATGCTTATAGTGGTATTTAGCTGACCCATTTGTTTAAGATAGTTGTCAGGGTCCAGGTGTTATTTTCTTTTCGAAAAACATAATAGCCGCCATGGGCGCAAAGCATTCCGCAACTATAAGAATATCTCAATACAACTGTTTGTTTATCTTTCGAGAACAAAGGCATTGAAAGGGAGCAAAAAGAGCCAAATTGCTTCCTGATATTATGCCAATAGTCTTTGTTTCCTTCATTGATATCGCAAGTTTCTGGGATGATTATGTTTTTGTCTGTCTTTAGTTTTAGTTTATTTATTTTAAACTGGGTGCTGTATAACGATTGTTTGTAAATGTATTCACGGTCTTCTGCTGTAAACACTTTCGCAGTGCGCAGTATATAGTTGGCTTCGGCTTTATCTATAAATATAAATATATGATTTTGTCCTATTATGGTATTGCACAACCTAAGGTTTAAAGTGTCTGTAGTAATTGCAGCATTCAGGAAGTCGTAAATAGTGTTGTCATCTACAAGCTGCTTTGCGCTATGATGTATTCCTCCGGTAACTATTGGTTGTCCTTCTTTTGGTGGGGGAGGCGTTGTAGTGAAAACACTAACTGTTTCTGTGTTTTCACAGGAATATAATGAAGTAAGTGAGATTAATAGTATTATAAAATGTTTCATGGTTACTGCTTTTATAATATTACATTTGGATAATCCTGAACAACAATTTTAAAATTAGGGGCTTCGGGTTTGTAGCCCACTCTGGTTTTTAGATAATTTATATCAATTATACTGTCAATTCTCTTTTTTGTAGCTATTGTGTCAATGTTTTTGTTTTGTTGTTTAATGTGAGCTAAGTAATTCTTTTTGTAATAAGGTAAGTAAGTCTCGTATTCAGGAAAATACCTGTAGCTTATATAAATGCAGGCTTCCTTGTTTTCATTTACTACAAAATCAGCGGTGTTATCAATGGTTTTTTCCAGGTTGTGTATTCTGATAGTATGCTTACCCTCGTAAAGATTAATGGACTGATCTTTTATTTCTGAAATTTTACTAAAGCTGCAAATGGTTTTCCCATCAATTACAACTACTAAAGATGTGAGTGGATTTAAGGGGCCAACGATGGAATTCCGGAAAAAAAGGTGTGCATTTTTTATTTCAGGTCTTGGTTGGGTAATTATTAAATACCCTGAAATAGCTAAACTCAATACCGCTATGGTGGCAAGGATAGCAAGGTTTAAGCTTTTTCTTTTCATAGTGTAAAACGGTTGGCTACACCAAGATAACGAAAAAACGGGTTGGTTAAGTGTGTAGCAGTGTAGAAGGCTTTCTTAATCAAATTTCACCGGCTTCTTTTAGTGCTAATTGCTCTAACTCATTGGAAAGTCTGAAATCGGTTGTTTTAATATCGTTTAATATTGGTTTGATTGTAGTGATAATCCCCACTTTCTTGCATTTTACAATTATGCCTATTGTGCCTGTGATTTTCAGGTTCAGCTGGGTAGCTATTTTACGAGCTTTGTAATCGTCAAGTATAAGTGTGCTTTCGGGCACTTGTAGTGCTAATGCTATGGCACTAGATTCGCCTTTGTCTATTTGTAACTCCAGTATTTGCTGACGGAGTTTATCAGTTACTTCTTCTATATTAATCCATTCAGGAAGCGGCTCGCCAAATTCACCTGCGATTTCAGGTGTTGTTGTTATTTCGCCGTAAAGTTTATGAAGTAGATTGAGTTGGTTTATCTTAGAGAGTATGATAAGGCAACTCGTGTCAGAGATAATGGTTTTAAGCATTAGCTATGTCACTTGATAAATCCGTTGCAGGAGCATTGAATATGGAAACATTATATTTTCCAAGTAGCTCGGCAAAAGCGCGTTTAGTAAGCCCTGCAAGTTGCGCAGCTTGTCCTAATGAAAGCTTGCCCTGCTCATACATTTTTGATGCAGCAGATATAATAAACTCGTTGTTGTCTATATCTAGATTGTCGGGTATGTTGAGCGTCAGCGTTTTCATAGAATCAAATATACAAATAATTTTACTTCCTCACCCACGTTTCAAATACAAACTCCAGCTTGTGCTTTTCGTCTATGTCATGGAAAACGCTTTCCGTAAGCGTCCATTCGTTTTTGTCAATTTCCGGGAAAAAAGCATCGGCTTCCACCTCTGTGCGCACACGGGTAAGCTCTATTTTGTGGGCTTTGCTAATGCTTTGGTTGTAAATTTCGCCACCGCCTATTACAAATACCTCTTCATCCTTAGGGCAGGCAGCAAGGGCTTCATCCAGGCTGTGTACAATAATGCAACCTTCATACGTATAATCGGGCTGACGGGTAATAGCCACATTGGTGCGGTTTGGCAGCGGGCCGTTCATGCTTTCCAGGGTTTTGCGCCCCATAATAATATGGTGGCCTGTGGTAAGTTTTTTAAAACGCTTAAAATCATCGGGCAGGTGCCATATCATACGGTTGTCTTTGCCCAGGGCATTATTTTCGGCAGCGGCTGCTATAAGGGTAATCGTCATAATTTACTGTGGGGTAGAAGATGGGTTTTCTTTGTCCAGCTTTTTTTGAAGTTCTTCTATGCGTCTTTCCTGGCGGGCTACCAGTTTTTCTATCTGCTCGCGCTCCCAGGTTTTGTTTATAAACGTTTCGGTAACAAATATTTTTATAAAGTGCAGTATAAATACAAATGCCCAGGCGGTAATGCCCCATAGGTACCAGTCATATTCTGGGTATACTTCCAGCCAGCGGTTTATAATGTATAAAAATATACTGCCCACAAAGAAAAATACAAAATGCAGGTATACCCATTTTTTCTGTTTTACGCGTTTGCGGGCATATTCGTATAATTCGTGCGGTGTGTTTTCCATTTTCTCAAAATCTTCGACTAAAGATAAGGAAAATACTAAATATAGATGTTATAAAAATTGTAAAGCCCTTGCATTACACCGCTACAACCCCCTTAATGTGCGGGTGCGGGTCGTAACCGGTAAGGGTAAAGTCTTCAAACGTAAAATCAAAGATGTTTTTCACCTCAGGGTTCAGTACCATTTTAGGTAACGGACGCGGTTCGCGGGTAAGCTGTAGTTCCAGCTGTTCTATATGGTTGTTGTATATGTGCGCATCGCCAAAGGTATGTACAAAATCACCTGCCTCCAGGCCGCATACCTGTGCTATCATCATGGTAAGCAAGGCATACGAAGCAATATTAAACGGTACCCCAAGGAAAATGTCGGCGCTCCTTTGGTACAGTTGGCAACTCAGTTTACCGTCGGCAACATAAAACTGGAAGAACGCATGGCATGGAGGCAACGCCACTTTACCATTGGCAACATTCTCCCCAAACGATTTTCCGCCCTCAGGTAGTACGCGTGGGTTCCAGGCGGTAACCAGCATGCGGCGGCTGTTCGGGTTGTTTTTCAGGGTGTCTATCAGTTCGGTAATCTGGTCAATGTCCTGTCCGTCCCAGTTGCGCCATTGCGCACCGTATACGGGGCCCAGGTTGCCATCTTCATCGGCCCATTCGTCCCAAATGCGTACCCCGTTTTCATTAAGGTAATTAATGTTGGTGTCGCCTTTAAGGAACCAAAGCAGTTCGTGTATAATAGACTTTAGGTGCAGCTTCTTGGTAGTTACAAGCGGAAAGCCTTCGCTAAGGTCAAAACGCATCTGGTAGCCAAAAACGCTGATGGTTCCGGTTCCGGTACGGTCGCCTTTTTGGTTTCCATTCTCCATTACATGCTTCACAAGGTCTAAGTACTGCTTCATTTTTCAGGTTAATTTGTGTATTCGTGTATTCGTTAATTCGGGTCTTTAAAAATTTCAAATTACCGTTACAAAGTAATAAAATTATGCGCAACCAAAAATAGTAGTGCAAATAGTTTTATGCGCCAAGTTATCCACATAAAAAAACAGCCCGAAAGCTGTTTATGTATTATAGGGTATGAGTGAAGCTCAATTGATACATTGCTACATTTTCAAATTAAAGGATTAACTTTCCCTTTTTGATATTTCGTCACGAATCTTAGCAGCTTTCTCATAGTCTTCATTTTGCACTGCGCTATCCAGTTGCTCGTACAATTCCTGAACGGTATATTGGCTAAGGCCTTCGGTAGGGGCAGGGTTTTCTGCCTCACCAAAAGTTTCGGGTGTAGAAAGCACATCGTCGTGGGCTTCTTCACCTTGCTCCGGATTTATTTTAAGGTAAATACCGGCTTTGTCCAGTATGTTCTTGTATGTAAATATAGGTGCTGCAAAACGTAGTGCCAGGGCTATGGCATCGCTGGTGCGGGCATCGATAATCTCCTCTATGCCATCGCGTTCGCATATAATGCTGCTAAAGAATACGCCGTCTACCAGTTTATGGATAATCACCTGTTTTACAACAATATCAAAGCGGTCGGCGAAGTTTTTAAACAGGTCGTGGGTTAGCGGCCTCGGAGGTTTTATTTCTTTTTCAAGGGCAATAGCAATCGACTGGGCCTCAAAGGCGCCAATAACAATAGGCAGTTTGCGTTCACCATCTACTTCATTTAATATCAGGGCGTAAGCGCCATTTTGGGTTTGGCTGTACGAAATACCCTTAATAGTCAGTTTTACTAAGCTCATCTTGGTTTTTTAAACAAAAAAATAGGCTATCGGGCAAAGATAAAAACTATCCTGTACCTGATAGCCCATTTAGGGGCACAAGTTAAAATAAAATTATGAGTTTTGTGCCTTGAACGCTTTTATTTTTTCTGTAAGCTTAGGTACTACATCAAAGGCATCGCCTACCACTCCGTAGTCGGCAACCTTAAAGAACGGAGCCTCAGGGTCTGTGTTTATAACCACTTTTACCTTACTGCTGTTTATACCGGCTATGTGCTGTATAGCACCCGAAATACCTACTGCTATATATAGGTTACTGGCTACCGGCTTACCGGTTTGGCCCACGTGCTCGCTATGAGGCCTCCACCCCAGGTCGCTTACCGGCTTAGAACACGCTGTAGCGGCACCCAGTGCAGCGGCAAGGTCTTCTATAATACCCCAGTTTTCAGGGCCTTTTAGTCCGCGGCCACCCGATACTACAATCTCGGCATCGGCTATGGTTACTTTTCCGCTTACTTTTTCAGATGATTCTACTTTTACGGTAAAGTCGCCATCGTTTAATGATGGTTCAAAGCCTTCTTCTGTTAATGAAGCCCCCGACTCAATTAAACCGAATGAGTTTTTGGCTACAGCCAAAACTTTTACATCAGTGCTAATTTCGGTAATGTTAAATGCCTTGTTAGAGAAAGCATTCCTTTTTACCTGGAATGGCGACAGGCTTACCGGAAGCGCTACCACGTTGCTGGCAAAACCGGCCTCAAGGCCTACAGCTACAAGTGGCGCCACGTAAAGGCTGTCAGTATTACTTGAGAAAAGCACAATTTTTGCGCTCTCTTTTTGTGCAGCCTGTTTTACTACATCGGCATACGCTTTTGCGTTAAATGCTTTCAGTTTGTCGCTGGTTACTTTCAGTACTTTATCTACACCGTATTTGGCAAGATCCTGACTGTCGTTTGCGTTAATAGTAACTGCGGTAACGGTTGTTCCGGTTTCACCGGCTATTTTTTTAGCGTAAGAAGCAAGCTCAAACGCGGTCTTTTTAAATTTTCCTTCGGCCGATTCGGCATATATAAGTATTGACATCTTTCTTTATTGTTAATTTGTTTATTTGAGGATTCGTTTATTTGTATTGCTGTGGGTTTGTTTTGGGTTTTTTACCAGATTGACAAATCCACGAATTAACAAATCCACTTAAATTAAATTACCTTAGCTTCAGTATGCAGTAGGTTCACCAGTTCGTCAAGGTTGTCCGGGCTTATCAGTTTCACGGCCGATTTAGGTGCGGGTTTTTCAAATTTAACCGCTTTGGTTTTAGCGTCGGCGCCTACCGGTTCCAGTATGGTAAGGGCTTTTGTACGGGCTGCCATAATACCGCGCATGTTTGGTATTTTTAAGTCTTTTTCCTCTACAAGGCCTTTTTGTCCTGCTATTACAAGCGGAAGTTTAGCGCTCAGGGTTTCTTTACCGCCGTCTATTTCGCGTACTGCTTTTACATCCGTTCCGGTAACGTCAAGGTTAATACATCCGTTTACAAAATCATAACCTAATAGTCCTGCAAGCATACCCGGTACCATACCGCCGTTGTAGTCAAGAGATTCTTTTCCTGCAATTACAAGATCGTAACCGCCATTCTTTACCACTTCAGCAAGTTGTTTTGCTACAAAGAAACCATCGGTAGGGGCAGCGTTTACACGTATAGCCTCGTCGGCACCTATAGCCAGGGCTTTGCGCAGTGTAGCTTCGGCATCAGTGCCGCCTACGTTTACTACGGTAACATTGGCTCCGGCCTGTTCTTTAAACCATATAGCGCGGGTAAGGCCAAACTCGTCGTTAGGGTTAATTACAAACTGAACGCCGTTAGTGTCGAACTCGCTGTCGCCGTTTGTAAAATTAATCTTTGCAGTAGTATCAGGCACGTGGCTGATGCAAACTAATATTTTCATTATGTATAGGAATTATAACGTTTGAAATTTTTTCGCTAAGACGAAGTTAGTAAAATAATCTGAATAAAAAACTATGCATGCATATTAAATGTGGATTTTTTAAAATTTATTTAAAATAATGGTAATGATGTAATTTTGTGTGGTTAATTTTGGGTTTTGTATGCGTACTTTTTAATGTTTTTGGAGTTTTGATAAAAAATGACCGATGCTGTAAAAAATATGAAGCTGCCTACAGTTGTATTGCGGCAGCTTCAAGGGTTTTAATATGGAAGGTAACTGTTATTCAGTGTCTGTGTCGGCAAAATATACCGTATCGGTATATGAAGTGCCATCGGTAGATTGTTTTATAGAAACCGTGTGGGCGGTAAGGTCGCTTACCTTAAACCACACCGACGATACTACCTGCCCGGTACCCGAAAGATTGTTTAGTTTTATAATGCCAGCATCTTCGTCTTGCCAGGTCCATTCGCCGTCTCCGGTAATCTCGTAGCCAAACATGTTTATCTTTTGGTGGTAGTCGCCGTTTTCGTCAAAATAAATGTCGGCTACATAATTATTCGTGTCGTACCACCATTTGTTGTACAGCAGGCTGGTGTTGCTGTTGTTTACTGGGCTGTCGTCGTCGCTGCTACAGCCGGTTAATGAAAGAGTGCTGGCAATAAACAGTACTGCCATTACACGAAGGTGTGTCAGGGTTTTCATGGTGTTAATAATTAGTGGTTAAAAATATGGTTGTTGTCGCCTTTATGTCGCCTGTATTTAAAACTGTTTTGTGGTGGTTTGTGCTACAGGTTCGGCTATTTCTGTAGATGTTTCCATTACGGCAATATTGCTGGCTTCAATTTCGTATAAATCATCCAGGCTCGCTTTTAGTATTAGTCCCGGTAGTCCCGAAAAACGTGCCGGGCCGTCATTTGCCTTAAGGTCTTTGGCAAACCAGGCAGTTACGGTATGCCCGCTCAGTGTACCGGTAGCCTTAATGCATTTATATCCTGCTATGGTAGCTTTTTCTTTGGTGATTTTCCAGTTGTAGTTTATTAGTTCTCCTACGTGGCTTTCCAGTTTATCGTTTACAATCCACTCTATGCGATAGAGGTTTTTTTCGGCATCCTTAAAATGTATTTCTGTAGTAGGGGCTACTACCGTGTATTTTTTGGCAGGATCGCTTGATTTGCTAAAACCTCCATCATCTGTCATTGTGGTTAACGATTTACCGCTGCTGTAAATGTACTTGTAAATTGTAGGGGGCTGTGTTGATTTGTCTTTGTACGAATCCTTTTCATCCATTTCTCCTGTAAAAACAGCATCTACCTGGTTTTTCAGGTGTGTAGTAGTGTAAGTAGCTGTAATAGTTTGTGCACGTAACTGCGCAGGGAGTACCGCTGCAAAAAGCAGGGCGGCAATAAAAAGTCTTTTCATTGTTTTGTGGTTTGTGTAAATAACTGGTTTGTTGTAACAACGTAAAGTTATGGAAATAATTGTCGTGAAGCGCAATATTTGATACATATTGCTACATAAAAATAGTTCAAAATAATTTTTAATGTTTATTTTTGCGACACATTTTTAACCACGCGAAAATTTTTCACATGAGAACAATACAATTCAGGGAGGCAATTGCTGAAGCGATGAGCGAAGAAATGCGCCGCGACGAAGCTATTTACTTAATGGGTGAGGAAGTTGCCGAATACAACGGTGCTTACAAGGCTTCTAAAGGTATGCTTGACGAGTTTGGCCCTAAGAGGGTTATAGATACACCGATTGCTGAGCTTGGTTTTGCCGGTATAGCAGTAGGTAGTGCTATGAACGGTAACAGGCCTATCGTAGAATTCATGACCTTCAACTTTGCCCTTGTAGGTATTGACCAGATAATAAACAACGCTGCAAAAATACGCCAAATGAGCGCAGGCCAGTTTAACTGTCCTATCGTGTTCCGTGGGCCTACAGCTTCTGCCGGCCAGCTTGCTGCTACACACAGCCAGGCTTTTGAAAACTGGTATGCTAACACTCCGGGTCTTAAAGTAGTAGTTCCTTCAAACGTATACGACGCAAAAGGTCTTCTTAAATCAGCCATCCGCGATAACGACCCTGTAATATTTATGGAGTCTGAGCAAATGTATGGCGATAAAGGTGAGGTGCCTGAAGGAGAGTACACTATTCCACTGGGTGTAGCCGATATTAAGCGCGAAGGTACAGATGTTACTGTAGTGTCTTTCGGTAAAATCATCAAAGAAGCTTACATTGCTGCCGAAGAGCTTGCTAAAGAAGGCATCAGCATAGAAATCATCGACCTGCGTACCATTCGTCCTATGGATCATGAAACTATCCTTACTTCGGTTAAGAAAACAAACAGGCTTGTTATCCTTGAAGAAGCTTGGCCATTTGGTTCAATATCTTCAGAGATCACTTATATTGTTCAGGAGCGTGCATTTGATTACCTTGATGCACCTATACAACGTATTACTACTGCCGATACTCCTGCACCATACTCTCCGGTACTGCTTAAAGAATGGTTACCTAATGCAGGCGACCTTGTAAAAGCGGTTAAGAAAGTTATGTATAAATAGTTAGGTAGGTGATTTGTTAATCTGTTGATTTGATCGTTTGAAAAAGTACAAGGATGCAGTGCTATTTTCAGATTTTAAAATCAAATAATTTTCAAATTATTACGCTATATTTGAAACCTCATCATAATAAATGATGAGGTTTTTTGTTTTATCCCTGTATGAGAAGAAAATTACTGTTTGCCTTAATGGCTTTTGTAGCGTTTATAGGAGCTGCAATGGCCCAAACCAAGGTGGGGGGAGTAGTGTATGACAATGCCAATCAACCATTGCCATACGTGAATGTGTACTTTAAAGGCAGTAGCGAGGGTGTTATTACAGACGAAGATGGTAAGTTTTATATGGAGTCTGCTAATAACTATACTGAGCTGCTGGTGTCGTTTGTGGGTTTTGCACCAAAAGAGATAAAGATAACCACCCCGGTAAGCCTTAACTTTAAAATAGTGCTTTCTGAAGCTACTGAGCTGAAGGAAGTAAAACTATATGCCGGTAAAATGCCTAAAAAAGGGAATCCTGCCATAGACATATTGCGAAAAATATGGGAACGCCGCCGCAAAAACGGCTTGCACATGTTTAAGCAATACGAGTACGATAAGTATGAAAAGGTAGAATTCGACCTTAATAACATAGACAGCGCCATGACCCACAACAAAATGTTTAAGGGTATGGAGTTTATCTTTGAGCATGTAGATACCAGTAATATTACCGGTAAAAGCTACCTGCCCATATTTATAAACGAGGCACTGAGCAAGGTGTACGGCGATAACAGAAGGAGCCGTAAAAAGGAAATTACCACGGCAAACCGTAATTCGGGGTTTAGCGGTAACCAGCAAATCACAGCTTTTATTAAAGACCTGTATGCCGAGTACGATATTTACAACAACTACCTTAAGTTTTTTGATAAAGACTTTGTAAGTCCGCTTTCGCGTACGGGTATCAATGTGTATAACTACGTACTTGCCGATACCGCTGTAATAGATAATAAATACTGCTACAACATTGTGTTTTATCCGCGCCGTAAGGGCGAGCTTACCTTTAAAGGAAACTTTTGGGTAAACGATACCACTTTTGCCATTAAAAAAATAGCCATGAGTGCCAGTAAGGGGGCAAACATTAACTGGGTAAAGGATATTTATATAGAGCAGGAATTTGAGGTGTTAAACGATTCGGTATTCCTGCTTACACGAGACCACATGATGAGTGATTTTTCGTTTAAGAAAAAAGACGAATCAAAAGGGGTGTACGGCAAGCGTACCACACTGTTTAGAAATCACGTTTTTGACCAGGAAAAACCAGCCGAATTTTATACCAAGGAAGTAAACGAATACGACGAGAGTATTCATACTAAAGACGACGCGTTTTGGGACGAAAACCGTTTTGAAACGCTGAACAAGGACGAAAAAGGCGTATACAAAATGCTTGATACCCTTAAAAATGTGCCTAAGTTTAAACGTATGTATACCCTGGTAGCCACGCTGGGTAGCGGTTATTACCAAATGGGGCATTTTGATTACGGCCCGCTTTTCTCCAGTTTCGGGTTTAACGATGTGGAAGGATGGCGTATACGTTCGGGTGGGCGCACCTATTTTGGGCAAAACGACCCATGGCGTATAGAGGGCTATGGAGCTTATGGGTTTAAGGATAACCAGTTTAAATACGGTATTAGCGGCAAGTGGATGGTAGATAAGCGAAACCGCATTATACTACAGGCCGGTACCCGCCGCGATATAGAGCAGATAGGGGTGAGCCTTACGGCAACAAACGACGTGCTGGGGCGTAGCTTTGCATCGTCTTCGCTGTTCTCCAGCGGTAGCAATAACAAGCTTACATCAGTACACTTTACTACGTTTAGCGCGGAGATAGAGCCCTGGAAAAACCTGGTGTTTAAGGGCAGTATAAACCATCGTACGCTTAAGAGCGCCGATCCGCAACTGTTTAGCCTGGATTATTGGGTAGACCCTAACGACCACTCAAAAGGTACAAACGGATTTGTAGACCAGTATGAATACGGTGTGCTTGTAGATTATACCCCACGCCGCCGTACTATAGGTTACGGTGTAGAGCGCAGCGATGTAGATTATAACTATGCCCGCCTATACCTTAATTACAGTCAGGGATTAAACGGTTTAACCGATGACGATTTCGGGTACCGTAAGTTACAGTTTTACTACAGGCAACCTATACTGGTAGGAGGCTTTGGTAGGTTGTCTACTACCTTTGAAACCGGAAAAATATTTGGCGCTGTACCGCTTGGGCTTATGGGTGTAATACCGGGTAACCAAAGCTGGTTTAGCATAGAAAACACCTACAACCTGCTTAATTACTATGATTTTGTGGCAGACGAATATGTGTCACTGCACCTGGAGCATAATTTTAACGGCCGCCTGTTTAGCCGCATTCCGGGGGTGCGCGATCTTAACCTGCGCGAAATTGTGGGTATAAAAGGTGTGTATGGTTCGGTAAGCCAGCAAAATATAGCACTAAACGCCAGTAATGAGGTGTACCGCTCTCCCGAAGATGTTTACTGGGAATACCATGCCGGTATAGGAAACATTTTTAAAGTATTCCGTATAGACTTTGCCTGGAGGGGTAGTTATCTGTCTATGCCCGATGCTAATAAATTTGCCATTAAAGGATCGTTCGGGTTTTATTTTTAATCGTGTTTATTTTCCACAAAAAATCGTATTTTCGTAGAAAGCCATACAATCCACCCCTTTATGAAAAAGTTGCTGTTTTTGTTTACTGCAATATTTATGTTTGTTTCCTGTAAAAAGGAGGCAGAACAACAGGTTTTGTATCCTACTATGAAAGTGGCGGTAAAAGAAAAAGGCGAATTTAAAGTATTAAACGATTCTTTACTGAGGCAAGAGTGGGAAAAGGAGCTTGTAAATGTGCAAGGCAAAATTCAGGGATTTGAAGTAGAACAACTAACCGTTAAAGATACTGATGCTGTTGCTACCGTAATCACAGCTTACTGTAAAGACGGTAAAACCACTGTGGGTGCCCTGCTCAAAGAAAGAGATGGTTATTACTACTTTAATCTTAATGAAGCTATGGTTGTATGTACCGGATGCATAGAAGGGTGTAAGCCTCAGGCTGTTAGTGTAGGCAGACAATTTAAGCTTGTGTGCAGTACTTGTAATGATTGTGTAAAAACAGAATTCTCACCTAATATTCCTTAACAAAATAATTAACATTTCATTAGCCTCTTTCTGTGTGTTAATGTTTTACATTCGTAGACGCAATCCACTAAAAAGTCAAAAATGAAAAAAAACCTACTAACAACAGCATTCGTTCTGTTGCTTGTAGCCTTTGTAGGCTCATGCAGTTCAGACGAAACATTAGTGCAAGACACTTCTAATGATTCAAGCCTTACCGCCCGCGGAAGTTTTTGGGGTGGCAAGCTGGCCAATGTTAATTCAGATGGTACTACCACCTTTACCGTAGACCCAAGCAGTATAAAGGCAGACCTTGAAGAATTAATGGCAAGCAACAACCAGGCTACTACACTGCAAACAGTGTTTATTACCAAGAAAGTTAATGTAAACGATTCTAATGATTTTACTTATGCGCTTATAGGCAGCGATAACGTGGGGACCAGTATAGGTGTAATGCTTTCTGAATCTGGCGGAGGCCTGTACTTTCAGGGTAGTGACGGCCTTGGTTTTCAGGGTAGTTTAAGCGGTACTACTTGCAGGGGCTGTTCTTTTGGCTGCTTCCTGGAATATGTAATGATACAGGGGAAAAAAGCATTTTACTGTAATTCTGCCGGCTGCGGCGAGTTTTGTGAAAAAAAATATACAGAGTAATACATACTGAATTATAAAGCTGAGGAGGCTCCCGAAAGGGAGCTTTTTTATTTGCTGTTTACCAATGGCTTGTATGCAAGTTTGCGAATTGTAAATTTGGCTGTTTTGTTCCGATTTTTTTAGTGAATGAAGTTTGTTAGTATTTTTTTTATAGTAATTTTGCCGCCGTAACGCAAAACAAATTACAATGTCAGCAACAAAAACATTTGATGTACTTATAGAGATACCAAGGGGTAGCAGGAACAAATACGAATATGATTTTGATACAAAAAGAATCCGTTTTGACAGGATGCTTTATTCTTCAATGATGTACCCTGCTGATTATGGATTTATCCCTGAAACTCTTGCACTTGACGGCGACCCGCTAGACGTGCTTGTGTGGTTTACTGAGCCTTCTTTCCCGGGCTGTGTGGTAGAGGTAAAACCTATAGGTGTTTTCTACATGGCTGACGATAAAGGCGACGACGAAAAAATCATCTGTGTACCGGTATCAGACCCTATTGCTTGTAAAATGAACGACCTTAGCGACCTGAACGTGCACTTTACTAAAGAGGTAGAGCACTTCTTCCAGGTATATAAAGATCTTGAAAACAAAAAAGTAGAAGTACGTGGCTGGGGCGACCTTGCTGCTGCAGAAAAACTTATAGCTGAGTGCACCGAGCGTTTCAACAATCTTGAAAACAAACCGGAAGGCCTTTTCAGCATATAATATAATTTAGGCTCATCCCTAAAAGCAAAAAGCAACGCCATTGGCGTTGCTTTTTTTATACTGTAAACCGAAAACTGCGACTGCAACCTAAAAAAGCCCGTGCAGTTCGGCGTTAATGCGGTTTATTACATTACCCAGATCTTCGGGGTTGCTTACAAAATCTATATTGTCTACATCTATAATAAGCAGTTTGCCCTTGTCGTAGCCCTGTATCCAGGCTTCGTAGCGCTCGTTAAGGCGGCTAAGGTATTCTATGCTTATAGAGTTCTCATAATCGCGGCCACGCTTGTGTATTTGCTTTACCAGGTTTGGTATACTGCTGCGCAGGTATATAAGCAGGTCTGGTGCGCCTACAAAACCTTCCATAAGTTCGAAAAGCGATTTGTAGTTGCCAAAGTCCCTATTGCTCATAAGGCCCATGGCATGCAGGTTAGGAGCAAAAATGTGTGAGTCTTCGTATATGGTACGGTCCTGTATTATCTTTTTGCCGCTTTCGCGAAACTGCAATATCTGGCTAAAGCGCGAGTTAAGGAAATAAATCTGTAGGTTAAACGACCAGCGTTCCATCTGGTGGTAAAAGTCATCAAGATAAGGGTTGTCTACTACATCTTCATAATGGGGTTCCCATTTAAAATGTTTTGCCAAAAGGCCTGTAAGAGTTGTTTTTCCGGCACCTATGTTGCCCGCTACCGCTATATGCATCTATTCCTGGGGTAAACTTATTTTATACTGTACAATTTCGTTGTCGGTAAAAATACTTAAAATTCCGTCTTTAAAATAAAAAGCGCCAAAGGTTTTTTCAACTATTGATACCGGTTTATTCTCTGATTTCTGTACATTGTACTGAATCAAAGCATTGGCTGTAGCCAGTAATAAAACATTAGGAGCTATCATTTGGGCACTGTTAAACTGGGGTATGCTGCCCAGTTGTTTTACATTGCCAAAAAGGTTTAAGGAAAACAACAGTCCTTTGTTGTCTATCCAATAAAAATAATTGTAATCACTTTGATACCACAGTACCCCGTCATTAAATGGTGGCGTAATGGTGCGGAATGTATTTTTCTTAAGATCGAAAAGGCCGGTTTGCTGCGTACTTACATCGTATACCCAAAGTCGGTTTTGCGATGCCAGCCCTACGGCTTCGGCAATAATAGGATTAGGCAATTCATTAAAGTTAATAACCGCTGTTTCGTTCAGCTGGCTGTCCAGCAGTACTACCGTATTAAACTTTTTATAGAAGAGTACCACCTGTAAGGGGTTTTGCAGGTCGGCAAAGGTAATATCGCCCAGTGCTACATTACGGTACTTTAGTGTACGGCCGTCTTTTGTTTTCCTAAATTCATTTTCGGCTGTTACATACTGCCACCCAAAGGCATCAGTTCCCACAAAACGTTCGAGGGTGGCCTTAGGAGTGCCCATAATGCGTACCGGAAGCAGGGCTTCCTGGGCAGTGGTTATAGTGCCGCAAAGCAACAGCAGTAAAAGCGTCAACAGTTTTTTCATCTGCAAAAAAGCGTTTGCGGTAAAAGTAGTAAAACTACAGTTTCAACCGGTCGAAAAACGGCTTTTTGTACGATTCGCTTATGGGTATGCGCATGTTGTTTATTAGTATCCTGTTTCGCTGCACAGAATCTACATAGGTAAGGTTTACCACATAAGAATTGTGCACGCGTATAAACAGTTTTTCCGGTAGCTTTTCTATTAGTGTCTTAAAGTTAGAAAGGGTGAGTATGTACTTACCGGTACTAAGGTTTATCTTAAGGTAATCTTTTAAACCTTCTATATAAGTAATTTCGGAGATGAACAGTTTTACGCTGCCGTACTCGGCCTTTACAAAAACAAAGTTGTCCTCGGCAGCGGCAGGTGCGCTTATGGCAGGCATGGCGGGGAGTATAGGTGTAGCCGGCTCTTCTTTAACCGTGTTTAGTTTATTAAACGCTTTTAAGAACCGTTTGTAAGATATGGGTTTTACCAGATAGTCTATCGCTTCCAGTTCAAAACCGTCTACGGCATACTGTGGGTAAGCAGTGGTAAAAATAACCATGGGCTTATACGCCAGGGTGTCTATAAACTCCAGCCCCGACAGTTGAGGCATTTGTATATCCAGGAATACCAGATCTACATTATTTTTATGGATAAAGCCCAGTGCTTCCACAGGGCTTGTAAAGGTTTTTAGTACGCATATCTCGGGCAGGGTATTACAATAATTTTGTATTACCTCTATGGCCAGTGGTTCGTCATCTATAATAACGGTTTTTATCTCCATTAAATTTTCAGTGACAGGTCTACATAAAATTTATTGTCTTCTATATATTTATTAAGCTTATAACTGTCCGGGAAGTACAGTTCTATACGCTTCAGGGTGTTTTCTATGCCCAGCCCCGGCGTGGCGTCTTTAAATGCCTGGCGGTTAATATCGTTAACGACCAACATTTGTATTTCATTGTGGGTAATGGTAAATTTTATACTGATGTCGCAACCGTGCGATGTGTTAACACCGTGCTTAAATGCGTTTTCTATAAAGCAGATAAACAATAGCGGAGGTACACTTATACCGTGCGGGTTACCATTTACCTCATAGTTTACAATATTGTTTGGGGTAAGGCGTAGCTTTTGCAGCTCTATATAGCTTTCTATGTACGAAAGCTCATCAGTAAGGCGCACCTTTTCCTTATCGGTTTCATACAACATGTAGCGCATCAGGTCGGCCAGGTTAAGTACCGCCTGTGGCGTACTGTCCGATTTTTTTATGGAAAGCGAATAAATTGTATTCAGCGAATTAAAAAAGAAATGCGGATTTAGCTGTGCCTTCAGGAAGTTAAGTTCCGATGTTTTTTGCTCCGTTTCGGCTTCCTTTTGTTTTTTGTAGCTTACGTTCCATTCTTCATATACTTTTAGCACAGAGCTCATAAGTATATGCAGCGTAAACATAACAATATTCGGGAAAAAATGGAAACGCGGCTTCATGGGCGGTTCGTTGCCAAAATTAGGGGCAGGCCCCCGGCGCAGCCTCATTACAGCATCTTTAAGGTGATAAGGAGAAGGCCCTTCATAAGCAGAGAAGATATAAGAAAACAATGCTATAACCGCTACCATGGCCAGTACATAAAGCAGCCCGCGATTTTTTAGAAGCAGCTCAGGTACCAGTACCAGGTAGTTAATGTAAAAGATAGCAACACAAAACAGCATCTTTACAAAAAAGGACACCGGCAACATTTCGTGCCATTTTATAAAATCTGCTACAGGAAAAAAAAGTAATAACAGCCATAGCAGTATATGCACGGCATACAGGCGCAGTTTTCCGGGTAGGCTGTTAAAGGCTTTTTTTAGCATTTTGTTTTTATCTTAAGTTGCTTCAGTTCTTCGGGAGTAATATAAGGTGCCTTTCGCTGCTTAATTTTCTCCATTACTTTATCACATACTTTTGCGGCATCTATGCTGTCGCAAAAAGGATGATTGCCGCTTACAGCCGGTATTACACTTTGCTTTATAAGCAGCTTGCCATTTGCTTTAATGGTATAGCCAAAGCCATTGCCTGCAGGGTATACATTTCCCTGCAGGTTTGGCTTAGCACCTGGGCTGCAGCTAAACAATAAAGCTGCCGCAGCAATAAAGCATATGAAATACAATTTAAAAGCTTTAGTCATCAAGGTCTTTTGCATCAAAAGGCTTAAACTCCCACATATCGTCATAGTAGCTGTTACCATATTTGCCCAGCGCTACAAAAGCCTGCGTGCCATTGTATATAGCTATGGCATCCTGGCGAGAGGCACCTTCAAACTGTGTTTTTTGTTTCCACAGGTCAGTACTTGGGTCATATTCCCATGTAGACGTTTTGTCGCCTCCGCATACATAACCATAGCTGCCCATGGCAAATGCGGTAGCATTAGTACGCGAAATAGCGTAGCTGTCTTTGTAGTCCAGGTCGCGCAGGCGTGTCCAGCTTTCGCTTCCGGTATCAAATACCCAGAAATCCTTCTGGTTAATATCGTTGCTCGATCCAAGGCCAAGATACACCTGGGTACCTATAGTAAAGGTAGATCCGTTATGCCTTTTGTTTCCGCCAAAACCGTACAGTTCTGTCCAGCTGTCTGCAACCGGGTCGTATTTAAAGAAGTCTTTTTTGTCTCCTGTAGTGTCGTAGCCTGTGCCTACATAGCCATTACTGGTGCTGCTAAATCCTATAGCGCCCCTGCGTGCCGTACCCGGATATTCGCTTATTGCGGTCCAGCTGCCGGCAGCAGTATCATACTTATAAAAATCTTTAAGGTAGTTAATCCCGTCATAGCCGGTACCTACATAACCGTTAGCTCCTATAGCAAATGATGTAGCCGAACTACGCGCTGCTCCCGGAAAATCAGCCAGCTGTTCCCAGTAGCCGCCGCTTATGTTATAACGCCAAAAATCGTTTAGGTAATCATCGCCGTCATAACCTGTACCGGCATAGCCGTAATTGTCAATGGTAAATACAAAAGCGCTGCTGCGTGGAGCACCGTCAAATACGGTACTGGTTACCCAGTTACCCAGAGTGGTGTCGTCATCGCTTCCACAGCTTGTAACCAGGCTGCCTGCAAGTGCCAGGCCAAGTATAACACAGGTGGTTCCTTTCCTGAAAAGTTTTTTCATAGTGTGATTATAATTTTAAATTGTATTTAAACCCGGCCGAAAGGTATATGTTTTCCTTAAAGCCGAGATCGTGCTCTGTGTTTGCGTAGGGTATGTACAGCTTGTTGTACAGGCTGTAGCCGCCGCGTACGGTAGCTTCCCATTCTTTACCCGATGCAAAGCTGTATTCCAGCCCTGCGTTTATGCTTATCATTTCTATAGCCTGTGCGCGGGTGTTGTTATCTATATACACCGGTTCGCTGCCTGTAATGCGGCTGTAAAACCCACCCGATGATACTATGGCTTTCAGGCTGTGTACATCATTAAACTTATAGTTTACCCATGTGGCAGGTATACCCAGGTTAAAGTACACTTTGTTGGCCAGCTTGCCGGCATAGTTTATTACCGGCATAAAACGGTATTTGCCAAAATAGCCCTTGTATCCCGCGCCGAAGGTAAGTGTGGTTTCACTATTATTGCCCGGTTTATAGGTAAAGCCCGCAAAAAAGTCGGGGTACAGGTCTTTAATACCCACATCCTTCATGTTAGAAACCAGTTGAGGGGTAAACTCACCTGTAACTTTCCATGTTTCAGATAAGGGGTGGCTGTACGTAATACCCGCCTGTATAGCGGTTATGTTTTTTACGCCGTCGGTAGTTATATCTTCGTTACTGCCGTAGTCTATGCCATAGGCAGAAATGCCCGCTATAAGCCCAAGATTTCCTTTTTTATACTGGTAGTCTGCCTTGTGCTTAGAAAGCGATGAGGCATTTTTATTATACACAGAACTGTAATTATAACTGAGCGTACTGCCGGTTTCCTGAGCCTGGGCAGTAGCCAGGCAGGTAATACATATCAGTACAGCTAAAAACTTAAACATGCTTGTAAGGGTTTAAGGGCAAACGTATGGGTTAATGCACTATGGCATAGCATTAAATATATAGACAGGATGTTTTAACAGACGAATACCTCTTTTTTATCGATAAAATAGCAATAGGGCAAAACGTAGTCAAAATCGGGGTATTGGTAGCCAAAATAGGCGGTATTATATATATGTTTTTTATAGGGGTGCCACTGCCGTTACATTTGGCGGCAATACTTAATAATGAACCATGCAAAGCATACCCCGCTTTTTAATTATCTTCGGCCTGCTGTGCCTGCTGCCGTTTATATCGTGTACACACGATGGGCTTTATGATGCCCTGGGTACATCGGGCGATTTTACCCAAAGTAATATTAAGGTAATACAAATAGATACCTTTTCGGTAAAGATGTCTACCTTTAAGTACGACAGTATAGCAAGCAGCACCGACAGCCGCCTGCTGGTAGGCCGCTATAACGACCCTTATTTTGGTACCGTAAAATCTACCGGATATATAAATTTTATTCCGAGCCAATATTATATAGACAGCGATGCGGTATTTGACAGCATAGTGCTTAACCTGCAGTATGACGGGTTTTATTATAACGATACCCTGGCTACTAAAACCATAAACATACACCAGCTTACTAAAACGCTGCGCTATAAAAGCACTGATAATGGTTTTTACAACACTTCTTCTATAGCAGCGTCTGATGAGGTTTTGGGTACTAAAACCTTTATTCCGTATATCAGTAAAGATTCGGTTACGGTAAGGCTAAACGATAGCTTTGGCCAAAACCTGTTTAATAAAATACAGCACGACGACATAAACGATGCCGATGAGCTTAACGATTATTTTAAGGGGCTTCAAATTGCTCCGGGCGATACCGAGGATGCTTCGCTTATAGGATTTAATGTAAGCAAATGCTACCTGAGGTTCTACTACTCATTTGATGAAGATGGTACTGATGATGAAAGTGAGTATTATGATTTTGTGTACTACAATACTACCACACCAAAATTCTTTAACCATATAGAAAGCGATCGGGCGGGTACTATGCTTTCTGCCCTTGGCGGTACCGAAGACGAGTTGCCGTCGTCTACTACAAACAACCTTACGTTTGTACAATCCGGTACGGGGATAACCACTAAGGTTATGTTCCCGTCGTTAAAGAATATCTACACGGTTAATGATGATAATGGTGAAGTGTATAAGGCCAATTTGAAAATTAAGCTCAATAAGGCTTATTACGATAAAAAACGCTATGTGTCCGATTCGGTCTACGTGTACATTGTAGACCAGAACAACGATATAGTATCTCAGCTCACAGACGATGCCGGAAATTCGGCTGTGGCCTATATAGATAAAACCGATATAGAAAATAATGAAGTGTACCTTGTGGCGCCGGTAACCACGTTTATAAAGCGTTCGTTGCTCTACAGCCAATACCTTAAATACGGGCTTGTGTTTTTCCCTAAAGGATATACATCCCGCGCCGAACGTATGGTGCTAAACGGTGAAAACAACAGTAATTACAAATCGCGTTTACAATTAACTTACACTATTTATGACGAATAAAACAGCATGGGCATGCCTGCTGCTTACCATAAGCCTGCCGGTTTTGGCACAAACAAATAACCAAACGAGTTCGCCATATTCATTATTTGGCGTAGGGCGTTTTAATGAAACAAACAGTGGTGTTACAAATGCATTAGGAAAAAGCGGTATGGCCCTTTCGGGCGAAAATGCCATAAACAACCTTAACCCTGCTGCCTTTGCCGATATTTCTAAGAACTCATTCCTGTTTGATATTGGTATGAAAGGGGACCAAACGGAGCATGTTACCAGCGACGACACCGGAAAAAACACGACAACTAACTTCTCCGGAATCAGTTTTGCTACTCCGGTTACCTCTAAGTCGGCTATTGGGGTGTCATTATCTCCGTATTCCGATGTGGGGTATACTTTAAGAGGTATAACCACTACCATAGAAGGGTCGCAGGATAGTTACACCTCGTTCATTACCGGTTCGGGAGGGTTAAATAATGCTGCAGTTAACTATGGTTATCGCTTAACCCCAAAGCTTAATGTGGGGGTGGTAGGTAGTTATTACTTTGGTAAAATTACCGAAACAGAGCAAATAGCCATTGGTACAGACTACTTAGGTGTAGCATCTACAAGCCATTATTCGGGTTTCCGTTTCGGATCGGGTGTCCAGTATAAAGTTAACGATAAGCTTACGCTTGCAGCAGTGGTAACCCTGCCTACCTACCTTAAGGGTACAAAAGACCGTACGGTGTCTAAAACGGTAGATGGTGTAGACAGTGCAGAACAGCAGGAAAGCTCAAAAATATCGGGCTTTAAGGTGCCGCTTGAAGCCGGTGCCGGAATAAAGTACAGTTATAAAAGCTTTACACTGAATGCCGATTATAAGCATACCTTTTGGAACGCTACCGATATGCAGGATAACATAGGCCAGTTTGTAGACACAAACTTTTTTGGAGCCGGGCTTATGTATGCTTCGGTTAAGGTAAGGCCATCTTATTTTGAAAGGTTCCAGTACCGCCTGGGTGTTAATATGGATAACGGCTACCTGCAGGTAGACGGTAACCGTGTACAAAACATGGCGGTAACCAGTGGTGTGGGTGTTCCGTTGGGCGGACGCAGGTCGTTCCTTAATATATCATACAGTTATGGGCAGCGAGGCATCGTTTCGTCTCGTTTGGTACAGGAAAACTACCATGCTTTTACGGTAAATATAAGCCTGGAAGATATTTGGTTCCTGAAGCGTAGGTACGAGTAAATAAAGGCGATTTTTTCGCAGTCGAATTTGCCCCGTTCACCTACTTTGCCCGCCTGTAAAGTGGAATTTTGGATACTTTTGAAAAAAATATTACTAAATTGTGTAACAAAATACCGGTTTGGCAATCTAACTGCAAAAACAACCTTATGAGAAAAATAAGCGCCTTTATTATAAGCCTTTTTGCCATGGCGGCATCAGCCCAGGATTTTCAGGGTGTGGCTACTTACGAGTCTAAAACTGCAACTCCTGATTTACCAAAAGGAGACAGGAACCTTACTCCCGAAATGGAGAAACAAATAAAAGAGCGTATGAAAAAAGCGCTCGAAAAAACCTTCATACTTACCTTTAACCGTACCGAAAGTACCTACCTGGAAGAAGAAAAGCTAGACGCTCCCGGCGATAACGGCGGTATGCGCATGATGGCTGCTTTTATGGGCGGTGGCGGTAAGCACTATAAGAACATTAAGGAAAAACGCTTTGCCATGGAAAAAGAGGTAATGGGCAAAGAGTTTCTTATAGATGATACACTGCCAAAAATAAAATGGACACTGGAGGCTGAAACCAGGAAAATAGGCGACTATACCTGCTATAAAGCTACTGCTATGGTACCTACAGATAAGTCGGATTTCCGTAACATGCGCCCTAAAAAGGAAGAAGCGAAGAAAACCGATGGCACCGAGACGGCTAAAACCGAGACCAAGACCACTAACTTTATGGACAACATGGAAATGCCGAAAGAAGTGGCTATTGTGGCATGGTACACCCCCGATATTCCTGTAAGCACAGGCCCATCTAACTACTGGGGGCTGCCGGGGCTTATACTGGAAGTAAGCGACGGAAAAACTACTATACTATGCAGTAAAGTGGTACTAAACCCTAAAGAAAAAGCGGTTATAAAGAAGCCTACTACAGGCAGCAAGGTTACACAGGCTCAATACGAAGAAATGGTAACCAAAAAGATGGAAGAAATGCGCCAGATGGGCGGCCCTGGTGGCCCGGGCGGCGGCAGGCCTCCTCGTATGTAATTGCTTTAAAAACACCTTATTACTTCTTTACAACCACTATCGCATGAAGAATTTTTTCTTTGGGCTGGTACTCCTATTGTGTGCAGCCGCCCATTCGCAAACCATAAAATTTGAAGGAACCATAAAGGATTCCACGGGTACCGCGCTGGAAATGGCAAACATTATGGCGGTAAACAAGGCTACAAATGCCATGGACTCATACGCCATTACCGACGAAAAAGGACGCTATGTGCTAAACCTGAAACCCAATACCACCTACGGTATTAAAGCCAGCTTTATAGGCTATGATACCTTTGAACAAACCATAACTACCGAAAACGCTAATGTGGTAAAAAACATTACACTTACCGCAGGTGTACAGCTTAAGGAACTGGAAATTGTACACGAAATGCCGGTTTCGGTAAAGGGAGATACGCTGGTGTACAACTCTGATTCGTTTACAAACGGTACCGAGCGCAAGCTGGAAGATGTACTGAAAAAACTACCCGGAGTAGAGGTAGACAGCGACGGTAACGTAAAAGTGGAAGGCAAAACCGTTACCAAGCTGATGGTAGAAGGCAAAGACTTTTTTGACGGTGATACAAAGCTGGGCGTAAAAAACATTCCGGCTGATGCGCTTGATAAAGTAGAAGTACTGCGAAACTACAATGAAGTAGGGCAGATGAAAGGCCTTGTGAACAATGAGGAGAATGTGGCCATGAACATTAAGCTGAAAGAAGGTAAAAAGAACTTTTGGTTTGGAGATCTCACCGCCGGTGGGGGCGAAGGTAATGGCGGGCGTTATATACTTAACCCGAAACTGTTTTACTACAGCCCGCTGTACAGCGTAAACCTTATAGGCAACTTTAATAACACAGGCGAACTTCCGCTAACCATGCAGGACTACTTTAAGATGACCGGTGGTTTTCGTAACTTCATGAAAAAGGGTGGTACTAATTTTAACGTTAGTACTAACAACCTGGGTATATCATTACTGCGCAATAACAGGGCCAAGAATATAGAAACCAAGTTTGGTGCGGCTAACTTTAGCTTTAATCCTTCAAAGGCCTGGAGCCTTAGTGGTTTTGCCATAATCAATTCGGGGAGGAACGAACTGGAAACCCAAACCCGCAATACCATCCTTGATCCGGTAACACTGGAAACCCAAACCGTACAGGATACTAAGGAACATACCCTGCAACGCAGCGATTTCAGTATGGTAAAGCTGAGCTCGAGCTACAAGCCAAGCACACGCTTCCAGTTTGATTATGATGGTTTCTTTAAAATATCAAAACAGGGCGAAGATACCCAGCTGATGAGTACGGTAAGTCCGCAAACCGATCAAAGCCAGGATATCGCTACGGCCAAGAACCAAACGCCGTTTTCCATAAACCAAAACCTGAACCTGTACTACACAGCAGACGATAAAAACGTGTTCTCTTTTGAAGGGCAGCACCTGTACCAGGAAGAAGATCCGTTTTACAGGGCGGTGCTGGAATACAATCCGTTTCCGGGCAGCAGCACAGGCGACCAGTCGCTTAACCTGAACCTGGCCGATGCTACGCTGTACAACCTGAACCAAAGGCAGCTTGTAATAACCAATAAAACCGATGCTAAGGCCGACTGGTATTACCTGCTTACGCCAAAGGCAAACATAAACCTTACATTAGGCGACACCTATTCGTACCAGCAGTTTAACAGTAACCTGTTCCAGATACTGGATTCGGGCGATATGGATAACCTGGACGACAACAGCAAGAACAATGTACGTTACAGCTTTAATGATGTGTTCTTGGGGCTGCACTATAAGTTTATAGCCGGTAAATTTACCTTTAACCCGGGCTTCTCGGTGCATAGCTTTACCATGAACAACGATCAGCTGGGTACATCAGTAGGCAATAATTTCTACAGGGTACTACCCGATGTATACGCGCTGTACCAAATAAAAAAATCAGAGCGCCTGTTGTATACTTATACCGTAACCAATGAGTTTAGCGATATTTCTAAGTATGCACGTGGCCTGGTACTTAACAATTACAGTTCGCTTTTCCGTGGTAACCGTAACCTGGAAAGTGCTACGTATCAAACACACAACCTTAACTATTTCAGGTACGTGATGTTCAACTTTACACAGATTTTTGCCAACCTAAGCTACAGCAAAAGAGCTAACGACGTAAAAACCCTTGCAGCCTACAGCGGTATTAACCAGGTGAGCACCGTAGAGAACTCTAACTTTGCCGACGAAATAGTAAACGGTATGGCGGGTTACAACCGCACATTTGAGCGTTTCTATAAAGCATCGGTAAGCGCAAACCTTAGCTGGAACCGCTATAACAACTTTAGGGCAGACAGCTCTGTAGAAGATGAGGTAACCATGAGTAATGCACTGCGCCAGGTAACGGAACAGTTTACACAAAGCTACACCGCCAGCCTGGGAACCATATTTAAGGAATGGCCAAACCTGGAGCTGGGATACTCTATGAACATAAACAGCTACACAGGAAACAAAACGTATACACACAGCCCATATGCGCGCATGGATTACCTATTGTTTAATAACATAACCATTACAGCAGATTATACGTATAACCATTACTACAACAACACACGTACCAGCGATAACGAGTACGATTTCCTGAATGCAAGTGTAATGTACCTTACCAAAAACAAGGTGTGGGAATTTAAGGTAAGCGGTACAAACCTGCTGAATACTACTTCGCTAAACGACGATAGCTTTAACCAGTTTAGTACCCGTATTTCCAGGTACACGGTACAGCCACGCTACCTGATGTTTACAGTTAAATACAATATTATGTAGTATTTGCAAGACAAACTTTACAGGATATAACCCCGCAGGGGTGGCATGTTTATAGAAATTGTATATGCAAGAGTAAACAGAGTTCCGGAGGAACGGCATATTTTACGATTATATGCCGTTCCTCCGGAACTCATGTGTATGGACGGAATCATTTTCTATAAACATGCCGCTCCTCCGGAGCTAAAACGGCTTCGTTTTCCCGATGCTGTGGTTTGATTAAATATTTTTTACGATTTTAAGCAGTTACTTAGTATTTTTGTGCAAAACATTCGGTTATTATGTCTATTGAGGTAAAAGGGATAACAAAAAGTTACGGCGAGCAGAAGGCGCTCGATGCTGTTTCGTTTTCGGTAAATAAAGGTGAGATTGTGGGTTTCCTGGGGCCAAACGGTGCGGGTAAAAGTACCCTGATGAAAATACTTACCACCTACCTTGCTGCCGATAGCGGCGAGGCCAGCGTAAACGGAAGCGATGTGGCTGCCCAGCAAAAGGCGGTGCAAAAATCGGTAGGTTACCTGCCCGAGCACAACCCGCTGTATCTGGACCTGTACGTGCGTGAATACCTTGCCTTTAATGCCGATGTATACCACGTAAACAAAAGCCGCATAGAGGAAGTAATTCAGCTTACCGGCCTTACCCCGGAAGCACATAAAAAAATTGGTGCACTCAGTAAAGGGTACCGCCAGCGTGTAGGCCTTGCCTGCGCACTGCTGCACGACCCTGAGGTGCTTATTTTAGACGAGCCTACAACAGGGCTCGACCCGAACCAGCTTGTGGAGATACGCGACCTTATTAAGAATATTGGCAAAGACAAAACCGTATTCCTGAGTACACACATTATGCAGGAGGTAGAGGCCATATGCGACCGCGTAATCATTATTAACCATGGCAAGATTGTAACCGATAAGAAACTGAAGAACCTGGTTAAGGAAACCAGCGTAGAGCAGGTAATAGAAGTAGAGTTTGATACTGCTGTAGACGCCGCCCTGCTGGAAGCCCTGCCGAATATTGCCAAAGTGAAAAACACTAAAGGTAACCTGTGGGAGCTTACATTTAATGCTGATGCCGATATGCGTCCTGTGGTGTTTGACTTTGCACACGACAACAAACTGAAAACACTACAGCTTAACCTGAAGAACAAGAACCTGGAAAGCGTGTTTAGGGAAATGACCAAAAAGAAATAACCCATGTGCGGCGTACCGTTGCCCTGGTGGGTTGAAGAAATAGAAAAAGACAAGGATAAAGGCGAAAGCCCCGAAATTTCCGTTCCTGAAAAAGGGGAGGACAGTAGAGACGCATTGCATGCGTCTTAAATTTAATGACATATTGATGGAGACACATGCAATGCGTCTCTACTCATAAACAATTTTCCCTGTATACTTCCTATCAACCTCCACTATGGGCGGGTGGTTGAGCAATACCAAATTCCCGGTGGAATAAAGCGTGCCGGTAACCTGCTGGCTGGCCTGTACCATAATATCGTTGCTGCTGCGGTGAAACACCTTTACGTTTGTAGCATCGAGCCCCGTACCGTCAAAACGGGCATCACCCGAATAGAAGTTAACGCTGAGGTTTTCTACGTTTCCGGTTATAAAACAATCAAGGTTCTGGTTGTCTTCAATAGTCAGGTTATTACAGTCTACTTCCAGGCTTACTAAAGCCGAAGCCGTTTCGTTAAAAATACCCGACTGTATAGAAAGATCCGGAAAGTGCAGCGTACCTGCCGATCGCACTGTAAACTGCGTAGCGGTATATATCTGGCTGAGGTTTGGTGTAGTAACGGTTATGGTAGTGCTGTTGTACTTACGTACCCAGTTACAGTTGTTAGCATTAGTAAGGTATAGTTTTCTGTCAATTACTTCGGCGGTTATGTATTCTTTCAGGTTGGCCCCGGTTTGCACGCTTACGCTTTGTGTATCGCCTTCGGCAATAACCAGTTCTATCCCCGGAGATACATTAATACTGCTAAATTCCGGCACTGCAAGGGTATAGCTCACCGTATCGCCCATGCTCCTGAAACACTCCTGCGCATTATCGCTGTTGCACGACAGGAATAGCCCCGCTGCAAAAATTACCAGTAAAATGCGCAATGCGTAATTCATCATTTATAATTTAAAATTCAAAATAATTACAAGCGGTACCCCACACTAAACTCCATCACCTCTGCCTTGGCGCCGTGTGTTTTCAGGCCAATGCCACCAAAAATGCTTTTGCAGAAATAGTATTTCGCGCTTAGGCGCTGGTACATGCTGCCCGTGCTTTTATACGGTTCGTATACATAATAGCCCACCTGCCCTTCAAGCGATATACGGTTGATGTACAATTCGTACCCACCAAATAGCCCCACTTTGTGGTAGTCGGTATTTGGGTCGGTAGGCGTTTCAGGGTAGGCAGCCGACATATAGTGGATGTATTCCTTCAAATATTTCGGGATGAAAAACTCCGCCCCCAGCTGGAAACCGCTTTTCCGGCTGATACGCTTGTCGGCATACGCGCTAAAGGCATAGTAAGGATATTGCTTGCTGCCTATGACATCACTTTGGTTAAGCCCGCCACGGAACACAAAGTTGAAATGCACCGGCTGTTTGTAGTTGATAATGGTATCGTATACCATTGTCCTACGCACATTCGCGTCCTGTTTGTCAAAGGTATAGTTGAGCCCCACATTTACTGCCAAAGTATTGGTGCTGGTGTTGGGCGATTTCATACTGGCATTGCTGTGGTGTATAAATATGAGCCCCGCCTGTAGCCCGATGTTTTGTACAATATCCTCTTTTTTGTAGTTCAGCATAAAGTAGGTAGACGGCATCAGGTGGGCACCGTACGCATAATTGCGGTAATTGGTTTCCTTATCGTAAGGATTAGTATTATAAGCCGCACCCTGCCCAATGCGGAACATAAGGTTACGGTTAAAAAAGTAAAAGCTGTAGTGCCCGTACAGGCCATACATTTCGCCCAGCGCCTCATTCTTCATATCCTGATAGTGGAACGATACGCCAACGTCAGGGAAGTTATAAGCCGATTCCCATTCGTGGTTGCCGAATGTTTTTTTATTCAGGCTGATGACCATGCCCTCGGGGTGGGCGGTAATAAGGTGCTGTATGCTTTTTCGGTGCGGGATTATGTTGCCGTAAAAATAATTCGCGTCCACGCTGTAGCCACCTTCAGGTTGTTCCTGGGCAGCCATAAGGCACGAAAAAAACAGCAAAAACAAATGTATCCGCCTCATTTCATTGGTTAATGCGCCAAATATAGCAGAAATGATTTTCTGCCTGCTTAAGTTGCGGTAAATATTTGCTTAAATCAGGGCTAATCCTGTTTTTCTATGGGACCGGCGGTGATTGTTTTCTTTTTACCGGAGGTTAGCTTCTTCAGTAGTTTACGTATGTCTTTCGGTTTTTCTTTCATGCCCATAAACTCACCTGTATACACTATTTTGCCTTTTTTGTCAATGACCAGTGTTGTAGGGTAAAACATGATTCCAAATTTATCGCAAAGCTCTTTACTGTCGGCTACAATGGTATAGTCGTATTTTACGTTTTTTAGTAATTTTTCTACCTTTTCTTTTTCGCTAAACGTAATGCCAAAATAAGCTACTTCATCAGTGCCAAATTCCTCCCGTATTTTGTTCAGTTCCGGCATTTCCTTTATGCAGGGCGCGCAGGTGGTAAACCAAAAATCGAGAATAATTACCTTGCCTCGAAGGCTTTCGGTAGTGTATTGGTTGCCTTGTATATCGGTCATTACAAAATCATTCACAGAAGAATGCCTTAGTTTTTTCCGGTTCTTGTCATCCTCTTTAAAGTAGTTGTTCCAATACTTGTTATCTGCTTTTACCTCCTCATCCGTGCGTTTGTGCAGTATTTCATAAAAATCGTTGCTTATGGTATCGCGGAACGATTTTATGGTGTAATAAGATGCATCCTTACTTTTCGCCTTAAAAATAGAATCGGCATAGGGGCGCGTGTACGGTGTGCCGTCGTCTTTAAGGCGTATTATAGCATAAAAAATACTGTCGCGCTTGTTTTCAGGAAAGTTGTTAAGGTACTCTGTAAACTCGTGCTTTTTTTCTTTTCTGGCCGATGCCGGTAAAAAAGAAAAATTTTGCGCAAAAAGGGCAGTACTGCTAAACAATAACAGTAATAGGGATAATCTCTTCATGGTGTAATAATTGGTTTGTGTAATTTACAAAACAAAAAATAATAAGGTTTATTGTGTTCTTTTTAAGTTATTCTTAACGTGGTTTATGTTCATAGCTTCTGTTTTAAGTATTAAATTTGTGTAGGGCAAGCAACTTTTATTACATTAATTAAAACTTCAAATGAATGAAAATTCAAGCCGCACTTCTTAATGACTACGGAAAACCATTTGACTTAGAAACCGTAGAACTCGATACTACCCTTAAAAATACCGAGGTATTAGTAAAAATAAAAGCCACCGGGCTTTGCCACACCGACCTTACCGTTCGCGATAAGCAATCACCTTTTAGTGTACCTGCCATACTGGGCCACGAAGGCGCCGGTATTGTTGAAAAAGTAGGGGCAAACGTTACAAAAGTAAAACCCGGAGACCACGTGGTTTTGGCACCTGCCAGCTGTGGTAAATGCAACTCATGTAAGTCGGGGCATCCGTCGTATTGCGAAAAATTCTTCCCGCTAAATTTTGGTAATGGCCACAGGGAAGACGGTAGTTGCCCATACCACAATCATGAAGGTAAAGGTGTTGCCGGATTTTTCTTTGGGCAGTCGTCATTTGCTACCTATTCTCTTGCCGAAGAAAATAACGTGGTTAAAGTTCCTACCGATATTCCTATTGAAATGCTTGGCCCATTGGGTTGTGGTATTCAAACCGGTGCCGGTACCGTACTGAATGTTATTAAACCCGATGCCGGGCAAAGTATTGTAATAAGCGGGGTAGGGCCTGTAGGGCTATCAGGTATTATGGCTGCCAAAGCAAGGGGCTGTACTACCATTATAGCGGTAGACGTACACGAAAACAGGCTACAACTTGCCAAAGAACTGGGCGCAACACACACTATTAACAGCCTTAACGAATCGGTTACCGAGGCCATTACTACCAGGATTCATCCGGGTGGGGTACACTATGCACTCGATACTACCGGGCGCAATAATGTAATCAGTGATTTGGTGGCATCACTAAACTTTACCGGAAAAGCTGTGCTTGTAGGGGTATCGCCTACAGCTAACCTTGAAATTCCGAACAGCGCATTTACCATGGGGCGCTCGGTGCAGTTTGCCGTGGAGGGAGACAGCATCCCCGATATTCTTATTCCGCAGCTTATAAGTCTTTACAAAGCCGGAATGTTTCCGTTTGATAAGCTGATTAAATTCTATGATCTTAAAGATATTAATAAGGCGGTTGAAGATTCTGAAAAAGGTATTACCCTTAAGGCTATCCTGAAAATGCCCGAATAAAGTACTTTGTTGCTATAAAAAATGCGCCCCGTAAGTTTTGCTTACGGGGCGTATATTTTTATATAAATGTGATTTAAAAAATCTCCTTAGCTATCGCTTTAATGTTCTCGGCCTTGCCCATGCTGTAGTAGTGCAGTACCGGTATGCCGGCTTTAACCAGCTCTTTACTTTGGGCAATACACCACTCTATACCCACCTGTTTTACCGCCGCGTTATCTTTGGCCTTAACCACTTCCATAATTAGGTCGTCAGGAAGGTCTACGTTAAAGCGGTGGGGTATCATGTTCAGGTGCTTTTTAGTAGCAATAGGCTTCAGTCCCGGAATAATAGGCACGGTAATACCCTCCTTGCGGCATTTGTCTACAAACTCAAAAAACTTCTGGTTATCAAAAAACAGCTGTGTTACTATGTATTGGGCGCCGTTTTTTATTTTCTGTTTCAGAAAATGAATGTCGCTATCCAGGCTTGGTGCTTCCATGTGTTTTTCAGGATAACCTGCTACACCAATGCAGAAATTAGTAGATGCCGAGTTTTGCAACTCATCATCCAGGTAAATACCGTTGTTCAGGTTTACAATTTGCGTCACCAGTTCCGATGCATAGGCATGTCCGTCTTTTTCCGGGCGGAAATAAATCTCGTTTTTCACGGCGTCGCCACGTAGTGCCACTACGTTTTGTATGCCCAGGAAGTCAAGGTCTATAAGGAAGTTTTCGGTATCCTCCTTAGAAAAACCACCACACAGTATGTGCGGAATGGCATCTACCTGGTACTTATTTTGTATAGCCGAACAAATACCTACCGTACCGGGACGTTTCTTCACTACACGGCGCTCCAGCAGGCCACTTGGGAGTTCTTTATAGTCGTATTCTTCCCTGTGGTACGTAACGTCTATAAACGGCGGTTTAAACTCCATAAGCGGGTCTATACCATCAAAAATAGATTGTATGTTTTGCCCCTTAAGCGGCGGCAGTATCTCAAATGAAAACAGGGTTTTGCCCTGCGCGTTTTCTATATGTTCGGTTACTTTCATTTTTTTGTTGTTAGTTTTTGGTTACTGGTTGTTAGTTTTTAGATTGCTGATTGCCAACAACCAATAACTAACAACCAACAACTAATCTGCTATATTAGGATTCAGCCATTTGTTGGCTACATCTATACTTACGTTTCTTCGTTTTGCGTAGTCCTCTACCTGATCGGCTTTTATCTTTCCAAGCCCAAAGTACTTACTCTGCGGATTTGCAAAATAATACCCCGATACCGATGCCGCCGGCCACATGGCAAGGCTTTCGGTAAGTTTCACACCAATCTGCTTCTCTACATCCAGCACTTCCCAAATAGTATTTTTTTCCAAATGGTCCGGGCAGGCAGGGTAGCCCGGTGCCGGACGTATCCCTTCATACTGTTCCTTAATCAGGTCGGTGTTACTAAGGTGCTCGTCTGCGGCATAACCCCAAAGTTCTTTACGCACTTTTTCGTGCAGGTATTCGGCAAAGGCTTCCGCAAATCTATCGCCCAGTGCCTTAGCCATAATGGAATTATAATCATCATGTACCTGCTCAAATTCGGCCGCTTTTTCATCTACACCAAAACCGGTGGTAACACAAAATGCACCCATGTAATCCTGCTTGCCGCTTTCTACGGGAGCCACAAAATCTGCTAATGCAATGTTTGGCGCGCCTTTGGTTTTTTGCGATTGTTGCCTTAAACTTAAAAAAGTAACCAATGGCTCACCGGATTCATCAGAAAGGGCAATATCATCATCATTAACGGTATTCGCCGGGAATATCCCGAAGATGCCTTTGGCTTCAAACCAGTTTTCATCTACTATTTGCGTTAGCATTTTCTGGGCATCGTCAAAAAGTGATTGCGCCTGTTCGCCTACCACATTATCCGTTAGTATAGCCGGGTACTTGCCGTGCAAATCCCACGTCTGGAAAAACGGCGTCCAGTCGATATACGGAACCAATTCCTCTAACTTCGGGTATATGGTTTGTACGCCCAGCTGTTTCGGAACATAAGGTGTATAAGCATCCCAGTCTATTTTAAACTTGTTTTTACGGGCATCAGCTATACTAAGGAAATCCTTTTCACGACTACGGTTTAGGTAGCCCTCACGTAGTTTGTCGTATTCCTGGCGGATGTCTTTAGCGTAATCTATCTTATTCGCGTTAAGCAGGTTGCCTGCCACGGTTACGGCACGGCTGGCATCGTTAACGTGTATCACCGTTTCGCTGTATTCCGGGGCGATTTTTACCGCAGTATGTGCGCGGCTGGTCGTGGCGCCGCCTATCATTATTGGTATGGTAATGTTAAGGCGTTCAAGCTCTTTGGCAAGGTATACCATTTCGTCAAGCGACGGGGTGATAAGCCCACTCAGGCCGATGATGTCTACCTGTTCCTTAACAGCGGTTTCTATGATTTTTTCGGGCGGAACCATTACGCCCAAATCGATGATTTCAAAATTGTTACAGGCCAGTACTACGCTTACAATGTTTTTGCCAATGTCGTGCACATCGCCTTTTACAGTAGCCATAAGTACTTTACCGGCACTCGAAGACTTGCCGTCTTTTTCAGCCTCGATAAATGGTAATAAATATGCCACTGCTTTTTTCATTACACGAGCCGACTTTACTACCTGTGGCAGGAACATCTTACCCGAACCAAACAGGTCGCCCACCACATTCATACCCGCCATAAGGTTAATTTCAATAACCTCAATAGGTCGGGTGGCTGCAAGGCGAGCTTCTTCCACATCGGTTTCTATAAACTCATCAAGTCCTTTTACCAGTGCATGGGTTAGGCGTTCCTGTACCGGAAGGCTACGCCATTCCTGTGCCTGTTTTTCGGTAACTTTTACGTCGCCTTTTATATTTTCGGCAAAAGCCAAAAGACGCTCGGTAGCATCATCCCGGCGGTCCAGGAGTACGTCCTCTACGTGTTCCAGCAAGTCTTTATTTATGTCGTCGTATACCTCAATCATCTCAGGGTTTACAATACCCATATCCATACCGTGCTGTATGGCGTGGTACAAAAATGCCGAGTGCATGGCCTCGCGCACCTTGTCGTTACCACGGAAGGAGAACGACACGTTACTCACCCCGCCGCTTACGTGGGCGTAAGGGAGGTTGGTGCGTATCCATTTGGCAGCCATGAAGAAGTCAATCGCGTTGCGGCGATGTTCTTCCATACCGGTGGCTACCGGGAAAATATTCGGGTCGAAAATAATGTCTTCCGGAGGGAAGCCTACTTTTTCAACCAATATATCGTAACTGCGTTTACATATTTCTATACGGCGCTCGTAGGTATCGGCTTGGCCTACCTCGTCAAACGCCATGATGATGGCTGCTGCACCGTAGCGTTTTATTTTTTTGGCGTGGTCTATAAACAGTTCCTCGCCTTCTTTAAGGCTTATTGAGTTTACCACACTTTTACCCTGAGCCACTTTTAGTCCCGCTTCAATGATTTCCCATTTAGAGCTGTCTATCATTAAAGGCACGCGGGCAATATCAGGTTCAGATGCTATTAGGTTCAGGAATTTGGTCATCGCATACACACCATCCAGCATTCCCTCGTCCATATTCACGTCGATAATCTGCGCGCCGCCTTCAACCTGCGCACGAGCAATATCGAGTGCTTCCTCGTATTTTTCTTCTTTGATTAAACGCAGGAACTTGCGCGAACCGGTTACGTTAGTACGTTCGCCCACGTTTATAAAGTTACTTTGTGGGGTCACTATAAGTGGTTCTAAACCGGACAAGCGTAAATAACGGTTGTTGGTTGTTGGTTGTTGGTTATTGGTAACTTCACTCATGCCTGCATCTTCTTGTAATAATTAATAAAACCGTTTAAAAGCCTTTTGCATGATTGAATTAATCCAACAAGCTCTTCAAATTCTTTTTCATTTAAATATTTTTGGTCTAAAGCCAAATAACATTGTGTTTCAAGTTCAAATAAAGATCCTCTGGCAATATGGAGGAAATGTATTGTTTCTTTGGTGGTTTGCCTGCCACATCCTTCAGCTATATTTGAAGGCACCGATACGGCACACCTCCTCATTTGGTTTGTTAGTCCGTATATTTCTTCCTTCGGAAATTGTTTTGTTATTGTGTAAAGGACATTGGTCAATTTTCTTGCTTCAACCCAAACATCTAAGTTAGTATATACCATATAAGTTCTCGTTCTGTCCAACAACTATCAACCAACAACCAACAACCTTCTAGGCTCATATTCAGCAGCAACATCTGCTATCAATTTTATGTGTTCGGGAGTCGTCCCACAACAACCGCCAATTATATTAATCAGGTTGTCATCAAGGTATTCCCTAATGAGTGCCTGCATTTCTTCGGGTGTTTGGTCGTACTGGCCAAAGGCGTTTGGTAATCCTGCATTTGGGTGTGCCGAAACACTAAATTGCGTGTTGTGCGCCAACCTGCGCAGGTAGGGTTTTAGCTGGTCTGCGCCCAGGGCACAGTTAAAGCCTACGCTTAATAACGGTATATGCGAAATGGAAATCAGGAAAGCCTCTACCGTTTGCCCGCTTAGCGTACGCCCACTGGCATCGGTAATTGTACCGCTCACCATAATAGGAATATCGAGGTTACGTTCGTCCTTCACTTCCTCTATGGCAAAAAGCGCTGCCTTGGCGTTTAGTGTATCGAATATGGTTTCTACCAATAGAATGTCAGAACCACCATCAATCAGTGCATTAACCTGCTCTTTATAAGCAATACGAAGGTCGTCGAAGGTTACGGCGCGGTAGCCTGGGTCGTTCACATCGGGGCTCATGCTGGCGGTACGGTTAGTAGGGCCTATAGAGCCCGCTACAAAGCGAGGTTTGTCGGGGTTGGCAGCGGTAAATTCGTCAGCTACTTCCCTCGCTAGGCGCGCCGACTCATAGTTTAGCTCGTACACAAGGTCTTCCATGTGGTAATCGGCCATGCCTATGGTAGTGCCACTAAAGGTATTGGTTTCCACAATATCGGCTCCGGCAGCAAAGTACTGGCGGTGCACATCTTTAATGGCTTCGGGTTGGGTAAGGCTCAGCAGGTCGTTATTGCCCTTAAGCGGGTGCGGAAAATCCTTAAAGCGTTCGCCGCGAAAGTCTTCTTCGGTAAAATTATGGCGCTGCAGCATGGTTCCCATGGCTCCATCAAGTATCAAAATGCGTTTAGCAAGCGCGTTGTGTATCGGTAACATTAGTTTCAGGTTTAAAGTTTCAAGTTGCTCAAAGCACTTAAAATTTGTTTCTAAAATTATGTCATCAGGTGGGGTAGAAGGGAGGAAGAAATTCCGTTTCTGTTATCTATCCGCGTTTTACTTGGTAGAATGTAGCACCTTCTTTACAGGGAAAGGGTTGCTAAGGCTTCGCAGGGTCTAATCCCTCCACCTTTCGTGATAACATGTTGCAATTGTGTTAAAGAACACTGCAAAAGTAATATATAGATTTGTAGAAAGCAAATAATTGTTATGGGACTAATTAGGAGGTGATTTTTATTAAATTTACGATTCAAACCACAACCATATGAAACTATTATATTCCTTTCTGATTTTATTCATTATTGCATTTAATGTAAACGCACAGGAACCAAAAAAAACGCAAGCAACGGTTTTAATAGATAAATTAAGTTGGGAATCCCTGCCCATAACCTGTAACTATGCTTTAGTACTTAAGGAAACAGATTCTGTTTCAAATGAGTTGGTCAAATTGGGAAAGCCAGTAGCAGCAGAATTGCTTACGGCAATTAAAAGCCCTGAAAAATCCGCAGCAATCCATGTTATACTTACTCGTATTTATGAACCGAAAAAAGGAGGCTTAGGTACAGTTTATATTTATAAGTGTAAAGAACCTGTAGGTTGGCATTATGTGTATAATGGATTAACCTGGCAATGGCTTACTGAAGGTGGTGATTCAATATCGCAACCTGAAATTGATAAGATATATCAATATTGGTACAATAAAATAATCCTTCATAAAAAAGGACATCTTGATAAATATGAAGTGATTTTTGAAAGATTAAGGGCAGAAGATGAAGTGCAATATCCTTGTGAAAAGTAAAAAACCAACCCTAAGCTGCTTTTGCTCCTGCAAGTGCCTGTTCGGCCTGTTGCAGGTGCCTGATGTTATGATTGATGATGAACCGGAAAACATCGCCCAGCTTTAACTGTATAAGGCTGGAAATGGATGTTTTTATTTTTACCCTGTTAAGGCTTACTTTTTGTGCCAGCTCCATAAGGCGGATAAGCTCCTGCTGTTGCAGTATAAACCGCTCTATAACTGCTGTGTCAAGGTTAGTGCTTATGGGGTTTTTATCTTTAAACGTCTTCATTTTTTTCAGCTTTCCCTTTGGCAGCATGCTTTTGGCAAAGTAATCGCCTAGCAGCCCGGGTTTAAATACCGGTTCGGTTTGCTGCGCAGCTTTTTTTATCCTCTTGTCAATTTCCGGTAGGTAAAAATCACCGTACAGGTTCAGGTGTTCCAGGCATTCTAATGCGTTCCACGCGCCGGGTGCCGGTCTTTGGACAAGTGTGTTGAGGTCTGCTGTTTGGAATGCCTGCGCAGTTAGTATAGCCTTTTTTGTTTGGGCTATAAGTTCTTTAAGTAATAGTGCTGATTGCATAGTGCTATTATTTTACAGGGCAAATGTCGGTAAGCCGGTTGTTATTTTCCTTGATTGAAATCAACACTTTTCAGTCGCGATAGGGTTTCGGGGGTCATACGCAGGTAGCTGGCTATATAGCGGTGCGGTATCTCCTGGAATAACTGCGGGCTGCGCCCCATTACCCTGCGGTAACGCTCTAGTGGCGATGTTGTAAGGATGTCTACCTCGCGCTCCATTTGCTGTACAACCAGGTTTTCCAGTACGCTTATCCACCAGTTACGGTTAGCATCTTGTTGCAGGAAGTTGTCCATTTGTGCTTTGGTAACAACTTTTACAACGGTTTTTTTTATGGCCTGTATGTAAAATGCCGATGGTTTCCCTGTTAAAAACGAGTCAAGCGACACCACAAGGTTGTTTTTGTACCCAAAACGGATGATTTGTTCTTCACCCTCATCCAGTACAAAAACCTTTATACTGCCGCTTTCTATATAGTATACATTGGTGTCAATGCTGCCGCCTTCCTTTAAATAACCATTGCGGTTAAGGGTAATGGTGGTTTCGGCAAGGGCAATGATTTCGTTCATATTGGTTGTAAGTTGTAAACCAAATGTACAAAATCGGCATAAAAAAGCAGCCTATGCGGCTGCTTCCTTTGTTTTTCCGGCTACTTGCAGTACGGCATCATACAGCGCATTGCCTGCGGCAGTGGCATCGCCGGGTACCGATGGTATAAAACGGTAGCCCAGCCCGCGGGTTTCGGTAAGGAACTTAATGCCCTTTTCGAAATTCTCAGGCAGGTACTGCACCGTTTCGTTAATCGATACAATGCTGAAGCCCGTGCGTACCAGCGTAGGGTACTCGGCAGGCAGGTCGGCACTTGGCGTGGCATCTACAAAAATTACGTTATGCAGGTCGTGCTCCAGTACATACTCTACCACATCGTCTATCTTAAACGGAATGGCAAAACGTATAAAGTTGGCTTCCCATGCATAGCCGTCGGCGTCTTTCTCAAAAAAGGCCACACTGCTGTTAGTAATCACCGGAAAACGGATGTCGGGCGCGGGTGTGGTAATATCCTCGCGTCCGTTTAGTACTTTATTGATGAGGGCGCTTCCGGCGTTTCCGATACCGAAGAGCAATATGTTTATTGTATTTGGCATAATATATTGTGTATTTTTTCTTTCCGAAGGAAAGTCTTTGTGTTCTTTAATAAGTATTTTGGGTAATCATCATTGCTTTGTGAACCCTGTGAAAAGCCTTAGTGCTCCTTGTGGTAAAATCCCTCGCAAAGGCGCTAAGCCGCAAAGACGAGTGTTTAAGCTGTGAAAAAGAGAGAAACTGCCTTTGGTGCCGACCCAAAGGCAGGTCTCAAACAAACAAACAAAAAACAACTTAAAACAAACTTATGAGTCTTAATCCTGCAAGGTTTCTAAGGCCTTGTAGGTTTTATTTTTTACAACTTCGGTTTTCTTCCATTCCGAGTGTAGCGCAGCGTAGTCGAGGAATCTCTAATCTCAATCATTTTCTTCTCTTTTGAGATGTCTCCGCTCCACTGCGTTCCGGTCGACATGGAAGAAGAACCGCAGTTTATATATCGTTAATTCACCGCTGTGTATTCCTTAAACAGGTTAAGGCTTACGGGGGTATTGCTTACCAGGGTATCATAAACCGGGCTGCGGAACTGTACTTCGTCCATCCACTGTTGCAGGGTGGCCAGGGGTGCCGCAGCCGCCGGCCTAAGGGTTATCTCTATTTTGTCGAAGCCTGGGCGCTCTGAGGGCAAGGCGCTCATGCTGCCTGTAATCTCTACCTGTAACGACTTTAGTACTATACCCAGTTCCTTAGCTACTGCCTGGCCCAGTGCATTGATGCAGCCTGCAAAGCCCGCCAGTATATATTCATACGGGTTTGGGGTTTGCTGTACATACTGCGTAGCACTTTGGCTTATACGCAGGTCGGTATTAGATGTTTTTACTACAAACTGGCTGTTTTGGCCGGTGTAGCCCAGTACGTTTACAGATTGAGTTTTCATAAGGCGTGTATTTAAAAATGGATAACCGGATTTACTGTTAAAAACAAAAGGCTCTTTCGGAAATATGTTACCAAAAGAGCCTTTGCACCTGAATTATAAACTAAGTTTATACCGACGGCCAATCTGGTAACTGCATATATTTCGCCTGCATCTGCCACGATGGGGAACAAATGAGCTGCATGCAATTAATATGTTTGACTGTGGTGTTCATATCTCTTTTATAAATTATATCTTATTTATTCTTAACAAAAAAGCCCCTGTATTTATTGTACAGGGGCTTTGTATTATTTATGGTTATAAAACTTAAACCGTATACAAAAAGCCCCCGGCTGCGGATTGTTTCCACATCGCCTGAACCGAAATATTGCAAATGGTGTGTTTCATAAACTTTTTTACCTCTGTGATTTTTATATTGTCAAATATCTAAACTATTTTTTGATTTACAAAATTATTTTTCAAACTTTAACATTTTTGTTTTAATTTAGTTTGTGTTAAGTTATTTTTGTTGAAAACAAATTAATATCCCCTGTAGGCCTCCCCTTAGTAGCTAAGGGGAGCAGGGTAGTTTAATTTGAGTTAGTTAAATTTTTACTATTGCTGCTATTACGGCAACAAAAAAGCCTTCCGGTTGCGGAAGGCTTTGTGTATATTTAAATGACGAACTTTAAAATTATACAATAGTGCTTTCCGCGGAACCGTTCCACATCATAATACAGCAGCTATAGGACATTGTAAATTTCATCTTCTTTTTTCGTTTTCTTGTAAGGCAAACTTCGGGACTATTTTTTAATCTGCAAAGCTAAATTTCAAAATTTAACATTTATAAGGTTCATTACAAGTGTTTTAAATACTATAGTATTTAAGTAGAGTAATAAAAATTTTCGTAACTAAAAATTAACCTTATGTTTTTTTTATTCGTTTAACCTTTATACCTTTGCAGCCGAATAATTCAGAGGAAAGATTTGTACTGATTGCAACCTCACAAAAAAATGCTAAAGCAGGACATAACTCCTTCCTTTAGCCGTTGCAGGCAGCATACCTTTCCCTCAAATTGTAGACGATACTATGGCATATTTATTTACGTCAGAGTCAGTGAGCGAAGGGCATCCTGACAAAGTAGCTGACCAGATTTCGGACGCACTGATTGATAACTTTTTAGCTTTTGACCCGGAATCTAAAGTAGCCTGCGAAACGCTTGTAACTACCGGTCAGGTTATCCTGGCAGGTGAGGTAAAAAGCAAAACCTACCTTGACGTGCAGCAGATAGCACGCGATGTAATCAAGAAAATTGGCTATACAAAAAGCGAATATATGTTTGAGGCTAACTCGTGTGGGGTGCTTAGTGCCATACATGAACAAAGCCAGGATATTAACCAGGGCGTAGACCGTGCTACTAAAGAGGAGCAGGGTGCAGGCGACCAGGGTATGATGTTTGGCTATGCTACAAACGAAACCGAAGACTATATGCCACTGGCACTAAACCTGAGCCACAAGCTACTACAGGAACTGGCTGCCCTTAGGCGCGAAAACGACCAGATTACGTACCTGCGTCCTGATGCTAAGAGTCAGGTAACGCTGGAGTATGATGATAACAATAAACCGGTGCGCATAGATGCTATTGTAGTGTCTACGCAGCACGATGATTTTGCCGACGAGCCTACAATGCTTGCCAAAATCAAGGAGGATATCCTAAACATCCTTATTCCAAGGATTATAGAGAAAAACCCTCAGTACGCTTACTTGTTTAATGATGCTATTACCTACCATATAAACCCTACGGGTAAGTTTGTAATTGGTGGCCCTCACGGCGATACAGGTCTTACAGGCCGTAAGATTATTGTAGATACCTACGGTGGTAAAGGTGCCCACGGTGGAGGTGCATTTAGCGGTAAAGACCCAAGCAAGGTAGACCGTAGTGCTGCTTATGCTACCCGCCATATAGCTAAAAACCTTGTGGCTGCCGGTGTAGCCAGCGAAATACTGGTGCAGGTTTCTTACGCTATTGGTGTGGCTAAGCCTACAAATATTTATGTAAATACTTATGGTACATCAAACGTAAGCCTTACTGATGGCGAAATTGCCAAAAAAGTAGAAGCTATTTTTGATATGCGCCCTTATTTTATAGAACAACGCCTTAAGCTGCGTAACCCTATTTACAGCGAAACTGCTGCTTACGGACACATGGGCCGCAAGCCAGAGGTGGTTACTAAAACCTTTACAGCACCGGGAGGTGAAGCCAAAACGGTAGAAGTAGAACTGTTTACATGGGAAAAGCTTGACCACGTAGAGAAAGTTAAAGAGGCCTTTGCGCTTTAATTTGAATATTTATCTTAGTTTATATAGACAGCTCCGTGAAAACGGGGCTGTTTTGGTTTTATGCGGTGAATATTTTTACAGTTCCATTGTTATTTTGCCGATAAAAAATATCTTTGAAAAAAATCCGCTAACCAATAATGCAACATCAATACTCGGCGGGCCTGCACAAGCTGCTAACCCTAAAAACCGATACTACCGATAAGCTTACCGACCCTGAAGGCTTCAGGATGCTTACCCAAACCATACTGCGCACCTACGGGCTTGTGGAAGTAGGCTATTCATGCCATGTGTTCGATAACGGGAGTTTTACAGCAGCAGTATGCCTTATGGAGTCGCACATCTGCATACATACCTGGCCCGAATTTAGCCAGCTAACGCTTGATGTGTACCTGTGTAATTATATGGCCGATAACAGCGATAAGGTGCGTACTGTTGCTAAAACATATACCGATTACTTTGGCGGGGTTATTATTAACGATACCGAAATACACCGCTAAGCCATGGAAGTTACCTGTATAAAATGTAAGCATATAACAACTTTACCGCTGGAAATTACGCTGGTAGATTTTGCATGCCCTAACTGTAGTACACACAGTTCGTATAAAAAGAACCCTAACGGTGAAATCATAAAGCATTTTGATTATGGTTACGATAGGAAGATTGGCCTTAATGTAGGGCAATCGGGAGAGCTTTATGGAGTGCAGTATACCGTAACAGGCATGCTTATAAAACGTGTAGCGGGTACTTACTACTGGAAGGAATTTATCCTTGACGGGGCAAATGGTGAAAGGGCTTTTTTAAGTGAGAGTAACGGTCACTGGATTTTTCTGCAAGAAGAACAAACGGAGTATGATGTTTCGGATTTACCGGAGAAAGTAGATTACCAGGGCAGCATCTTTAAGCTGTATGGAAATGAAAAAACCACTTTGGCTTATGCCGAAGGCGTTTTTGATTATGCCCTGCCCCGCAATTACCAAACCATGACGGAGTATATAAACCCTCCGTATATCCTTTCTTTTGAGCGCGATGAAGAGGGGCAAACCCTTTTTGTAGGCAAACACATTCCGTGGCGTACGGTAGAGAAGGCTTTTAAAATAAGCTGGATGCCCGACAGGGGTGGAGTAGGTGTGGTACAGCCCGGCATGGTAAACTTTATAAACACGGTGCTTATTTTTGCCATAACGGCTTTGCTGCTCATCTTCAGCCATATTTTTATTTATAGAGATAAGGTGCAGGAGAGCCTGCTCATAGACAGGTTGCCTTTTAGCACATACGGACAAAAACCGTATGTAAGCCAATCTTTTGAAGTAACCGAGGCAGCCAGTACCTTGCTGATTGAGCTTAATGCCGATGTAAACAACAGTTGGGCTTACGTAGATGTGGGTCTTGTAAATGAGACTACAGGTGCAGAGGAATATGCAGGTAAAGACATAGAATATTACCACGGTTATGAAGGTGGCGAAAACTGGAGCGAAGGCGATAGTAATGCCGAAATGAATCTGTGTGGCGTGGCTCCGGGTCGCTACCACCTGGTGCTTACGCCGCAAAAAGATAGTAGTGATTTGATAACTACTGTAGTAAATATAAGTGTAACACGTAACCCGCCCAGCAAGAGAAATGTAATAATCCCTATACTGTTTATGGCATTGGCAGCTTTTGGTATTTATAAATGGGCTGGTTACCACGAACGCAAGCGCTGGGAAGACAGCGATTATTCACCCTTTGATGAATAGAATATGGAAATAAAGAACTCGGGCTTTTTTAAGGCCAATATCATAGTGTTGTCCGTTGCCGTGCTGGTATACGCGTACTATTTGTTCACGGCCTTTAGTGGTGGGCGCATTTGCGATTGCGAAACTACCGAAAAATACGCAGGGCAAACCACACGCGGCTCTTATGTGCGTACCGGTGGGGTGCATGGCTTTTATCATAAATAATCAACTATAACAATATTATCATGGAATTAGTAGAATCATTTGGCAGGGGTATCATTGCTTCTGTAATATTTTCTGTTTTAGGGATCGTTATCCTTTTCATTGCATATTTCATCATTGAAAAGCTTACACCCGAAAATACCTGGAAAGAAATTTCTAAGAATAACAATGTGGCACTTGCTATAGTATTTGCATCATTTATCATAGGCATATCCATCATTATCAGCGGAGCCATTCATGGGTAAAAAGTTTTTTAGTTTTGAAATCCTGCTGCTCCTTGCCGTATTTACCATAGCTACGTGCGGCCTGGTATACGAGCTTGTGGCCGGTACCCTGGCCAGTTACCTGCTGGGCGACTCGGTAAAGCAGTTTTCATTCATCATTGGGGTATACCTGTTTTCTATGGGTATAGGCTCGTATTTTTCTAAATTTATAAAGCGTAACCTGCTCAATACCTTTGTAGAAATAGAGTTACTGGTAGGGCTTATTGGCGGACTGAGTTCGGCGCTGCTTTTTGTGTTGTTTGAGAGTGTGGATTATTTTCAGTTCGTGTTATACCTGCTGGTATTTACCACAGGCTGCCTTGTAGGTCTGGAAATTCCACTGCTTATGAACATCCTTAAAGACCGTGTACGCTTCCGCGATCTGGTATCAAACGTTTTTACATTTGATTATATCGGGGCGCTGCTGGCATCCATATTATTTCCATTGGTTTTGGTACCGCAGTTGGGTATCATCCGCACTTCGCTGTTCTTTGGGTTAATCAATATTAGTATTGCCCTGGTGCTGTGTTTTGCTTTAAAAAATGAATTAAAGCGCGTGGCATTCCTTAAGGCGCGTGCCATTTTATGTTTTGGTATTTTAGTAACCGTGTTTATTTTCTCCGAAGATATATTGTCGTATTCGGAGGGTAAGCTTTATGGGGAAAATATCATTTACACCCATTCCACACCCTACCAGCGTATAGTGCTTACGCATAATAAAAGTGATTACCGCCTGTACCTAAACAACAACCTACAGTTTAGTTCTATGGACGAGTACCGCTACCACGAAGCCTTGGTGCATCCGGTTATGGCTGCTGCCAAGAGCGTAGAAAACGTACTGGTTATGGGTGGTGGCGATGGCCTAGCCGTGCGTGAAATCCTGAAATACCCTGAAGTAAAAAACATAACGCTTGTCGATCTTGATGAGGGGATGACCAATCTTTTTAAGACCAATACCATACTTACGGGTTTCAATAAAAACTCCCTGAACAACCCTAAGGTTACCGTGATAAACAGCGATGCCTACATTTGGGCAAAAGTAAGCAAAAAGCAGTACGATGTGGTGATTGTCGATTTTCCTGACCCGTCTAATTACAGTCTGGGCAAATTGTATTCGCTAAGTTTTTACAGAGCGTTGCAGCATATTTTAACGCCCGATGCATTGGTAGTTATACAAACTACCTCACCTTATTTTGCACCCAAATCGTTTTGGTGTATTAACCAAACACTGGCGCAGGTAGTTCCGAAAACCGATGCTTATCATGTATATGTACCATCGTTTGGCGAATGGGGCTACACTATAGCAGCAAATAATGGCAAAGCCGACTTTAATAAACCTGTTCGCAGGGCTAATGAAAAGCTGCGTTTTTACGATTATAACTTCAATAGTCTTAACGGTTTTACTAAAGATATGCGGGCGGCAAACGTAGAAATTAATCGCCTTGATAACCAAATCCTCGTACGCTATTTCGATGAAGAGTGGGGCAGGCTATAACCGTAGGCGCTTTGTAAAGCTGGCTGCTCTTGGCGCACTTGCAGTGCCCATATTAAAGGCATGCGGACAAAAAGTAGCTGCTATGATAGTACGCCTTACGGGTACACGCCATGTGCTGGGACACAGGCTCTGGGCTAAGGATTTCCCGAAGCCTACAGAGAAGATTAGTATACCCTATTTAATTATAGGAGGGGGGATTTCCGGATTAAGTGCTGCGCGCCAACTCACCCAAAAAGGCATTACCGATTTCCTCATTATGGAAATGGAAAGCCATACGGGAGGAAACTCCTCTAATGGTGAAAACAAATATTCTAAATATCCGCTGGGTGCGCATTACCTGCCATTGCCAAATCCTCACGATAAAGAACTGATACGTTTTTTGCAGGAGTCAAAAATCATTACCGGTTTTGATACAAACGGATTACCAGTGTTCGATGAGGAGCAGCTAAGTTTCGATCCTCAAGAGCGCTTGTATTACCGCAATACCTGGCAGGAAGACCTAATTCCGCGCTACGGGAATACAAAGGCGCAGGATACGCAGTTTGCCAAATTTTTTGCTGAAATGAAGCGATTCCGTGAGGGTAGGGGCGCTGATGGTAAGTATTGGTTTGATTTGCCAATTCGTAATGCTTCGACTGATGCAGAAATAAAACAACTCGATACCCTGACCATGAAACAATGGCTGGATAGCAATGGTTTTACAGACGATTCATTACAGGAGTATGTGGACTATTGTTGCCGGGACGATTATGGTTTGGGTATTGCTGGGGTCTCGGCTTGGGCGGGTGTACATTACTTTGCTGCCCGCAAGAACGGTGCTTATAACAAAGACAGCGTGCTTACCTGGCCTGAGGGGAATGCCCATTTGGCTTCATATTTAAAAGAGTATACAAAAGACAAAGTCTTGCTGAACCATCTTGCTTACGATGTAAAAACGGAACGAAATGGCGTAACAATACTGGCTTTTGATGCCGATAAAAAACAGTCAGTATACATACAGGCTGGTAAGGTAATTATGGCTACACCGCAGTTTGTAAACCAATACCTTTTTGATAATAGAAAACCGTTTACTAAAAAATTTACTTACGCACCCTGGCTATTGGCTACACTTACCCTGCGTGATTTGCCCAGCGATGGCTCCTACCCGTTGTGTTGGGACAATGTGATTTATAAAGGCAAAGGGTTGGGGTATATTTACGATCAGCAACAAACCGTAAACCAACTTAACGACCGTATTGTAATTACATACTACTATAGTTTTTCGGATGTTGATACTAAGAAGTCGCGCAAAGAACTGTATAACCGTAATGCAGAGCATTGGAAAGAATTTGTGTTTACCGACCTCGAAAAAGCCCATCCCGGATTGCGAGAATACTGCGATGAAATTCAAATTCACCGCTTGGGTCACGGTATGATTAGCCCGGTGCCGGGTTTTGTAACTTCCAATGAAAAACAACAGGCAGCAATGCCAATTGATGATAAAATATATTTTGCCCACAGCGACCTCTCGGGTATTTCGGTATTTGAAGAGGCGTTCCATCAGGGTATAAACGCTGTAAACCAATTATTGCATGGCTCAACCGTGGATACATAAGGCTAAGACCGACAGCCTGTTCATCCTTTCGCCACCGTTTGTAACGCTGGCGGTGGTACTGTTATGCCAACCCCTGCTCACCCGCCTGGAAAACCATTACTCGTTTTATACCTGGCTGTTTTTTGTGGTGTTTATAGATGTGGCGCACGTTTACGCCACGCTGTTTAAAACCTATTTTGTGCCCGCCGCCTTCCGCGAACGAAAGAAGTTATTACTGGCATTACCGGTTATTTGCTTTGTAATCGGGTTGGTGCTGTTTTTACTGGGCAGTAAGGTATTCTGGGTAACTATGGCGTATGTGGCGGTGTTCCATTTTATACGGCAGCAGTACGGTTTCATGCGGCTGTATGCCCGCAAGGAACCCAAGACGAAATTCAACCGCTATACCGATAGTTTAATTATTTACGCCGCTACGGGCTACCCTATGCTGTACTGGTTTATGAGTCCGCCACGCCAATATACCTGGTTTATGCCGAATGAGTTTTTCTCGTGGCACAACCCTCAGGCGTTACAGGTGTTAACCTGGGTGTATTACAGTATACTTGTGTTTTATGTGCTGCGCACAGCTTACATTGGCTTTAGCCAAAAATATTTCAACATCCCTAAAAATGCCATAATCATCGGTACCGCCCTTTCGTGGTATTTTGGAATTGTGTATTATAATAACGATTTGGTTTTTACACTGCTCAACGTGATTTCGCACGGTATACCTTATATGGGGCTTATTTACCTTAAGGAAATACAACAGCCATCGCAGCCTGTGCCTACCGCATACGGCTACCTGAAACGCTACTGGGGCATTATCCCGTACGTGGCGGTGTTACTGCTGTTTGCCTTTTCAGAAGAATACCTGTGGGAAATCTTCGTGTGGAACGGTCATTTTAACGTTGGCTTAGGTAGCGCAATGCAAAGCTGGCAATTCCTGCTGGTGCCGCTGCTTACTGTTCCACAGTTCACTCATTACATTTTAGACGGCTTTATCTGGAAAAGCAAGAAAGGTTAGTTATTCAAAAACCACCGTTTTGTTACCGTATACAAACACCCTGTCCTGCAATATCAGTTGTACGGCTTTCGCCAAAACGGACTTTTCGATTTCCTTGCCGGCCTTAACCATATCGGCAGGGGTAAACGTGTGGTTTACCGAAATGGTTTCCTGTGCAATGATAGGGCCTTCGTCCAGGCTGTCGGTAACAAAGTGTGCGGTAGCGCCTATGAGTTTTACACCGCGCTCAAACGCTTTTCTATACGGGTGCGCCCCGATAAACGCAGGGAGAAAAGAATGGTGTATGTTAATGACCTGCATAGGATAGGTTGCTACAAAAGCGGGCGACAGTATGCGCATGAATTTGGCTAAAATGATATAATCAAATGTGTAGCTATTTAGTGTACTGATAATTTCCTGCTCAAAGGTTTCTTTGTTCTTCTCTTCATGACTAACAAAGTGGAACGGTATGGAAAAGCGGTTGCACAAATCCTCCAAATCCGGGTGGTTGCCTATAACACACTCCACCGAAGCGCCCAGTGTGCCAAAGTGGTTGCGTACCAGTATATCGCTAAGGCAATGGTATTCTTTAGTTACTAATACCGCTACCTTTTTATCAGGGTTAGGGTTTATGGTAATGCTTGCATCCTGGGGCAGGGCTATAGTAAGGTCGGTTTTAATAGCCGTATAGTCGGCACTGCCTTCGCATACAAAGCGTGCAAAGAACTGGTTGCTGTCCTGGTCTACAAATTCGCGCAGGGTGGTAATGTTCAGTGAATATTCGGCCAATACGTTAGCTATGGTGGCTACAAGGCCTTTGCGGTCGGTACATTGTATCAGTAAAACCATAATGGATTTAGTTTTTGGCAATATAATATTAAGACGTGAATTACACTAATTATTTTATTTCAGGATGGTAGAAGCACACCCCGGCTTTCAGCCACCCACCTTCGGGCTATGGTGTGGACACAAATCGCTTTGTGAACTTTTTTGCTTTCCAAAGGAAAGCCTTCGTGTTCGTATTAAGCATAATTTAGGTCTTTTGTGCCCTTTGTGAAAAACTTTGTGCACCTTGTGGTAGAAAATTCCTCGCAAAGCCGCTAAGTCGCAAAGATGTGTCCACACCATAGTCCTTCGGAGGGGTGCCCGCGGCGGCGGGTGGGGTGGTAAAAGAAATCTTTGGTTAAACAAAAACAACACTTTTCCTTAAAAAAGTTAAAAAGTACTTGCGTGTATTAAAATAATTACTAAATTAGCCTCATACACATAGTAAATATGAACAGCTCAATTTTTTATAACACCTATTTTTATTTCTTCTGGAAAGAGGACAGGGGTTATATGGCTGTATAGTAACAACAGAATTAATACAACAGATATATAATCCCGATGCAAATCGGGATTTTTTTTTGCCTGAAAATGAATACAACAGAAACAACAGCCGCCACGAGCGTAGCCACCAAAATAGCGATACAGGGGATAAAAGGGAGTTTTCACCACCAGGTAGCCGGTGCATGGTTTGGCAACGACGCTCCGCTTGCCGAGTGCATGTCGTTCCCGGCGCTAGTGCAAAGCCTTGTAACTAAGGAGTCGGGGCTGGGCATCATGGCCCTGGAAAACTCTATTGCAGGGAGCATCATCCCGAATTATGCGCTTATAGACAACAACAACCTGCACATTATAGGCGAACATTACCTGAACATCAGCATGAACCTGATGGCGCTACCGGGGCAGACACTAAGCGATATTACCGAGGTACATTCGCATCCTATGGCACTGCTGCAATGCACTGAGTTTTTGGGTCGGTATCCGCACATAAAACTGGTGGAAAGTGCCGATACTGCCGAAAGTGCCCGCTATATCTTCGAAAAAGAAATGAAGGGTATAGCAGCTATTGGTAGCCCCATAGCAGCCGAGTTGTTTGGGTTAGAGGTGTTAGCAGGGAGTATCCACAACATTCAGAATAACCAAACGCGCTTTGTAATTGTAAAGACCCAAAACAGCGTGCTGCCGCCGGAACAAATAAACAAGGCATCGGTAAAGTTTACGCTTGAAGATACACCCGGTAGCCTGGCTACAGTACTGAATGTGATGAACAATTGCAAGCTGAACTTGAGTAAGATACAAAGCATGCCGATAGCCGAAACGCCTTTTAAGTATTCCTTTTTTGTGGATGTGGTGTTTGAAAAATACAAGCATTACCAAAAGGCAAAAACGATTTTAGAACTGATGACTACCCAGTTTAAGGTACTGGGCGAATATAAAAACGGAAAGTTATGATAACAGCAGCCAAAAGGCTCGATGAGGTGAAGGAGTACTACTTTAGCGGAAAGCTGAGGGAAGTGCGCCAAATGATAGCAGAAGGTAAAAAGGTAATCAATATGGGAATAGGCAGCCCGGATTTGCCACCCAGCCCCGCGGTGCTCGATGCGATTTCGGGTTCGTTTAACGATGCCAAAGCCCACGAGTACCAGAGTTATCAGGGACTACCCGAATTGCGTGAAGCCATAGCTTCTTTTTATGCAAACCATTTTGGTGTAAGCCTTAACCCGGTTAACGAAATACTACCGCTTATGGGCAGCAAGGAGGGCATAATGCATATTAGTATGGCATTTCTTAACGAAGGCGACAAGGTGCTGATACCTAATCCGGGGTATCCTACCTACACATCGGCCACTAAGCTGGTAGGTGGTAAGCCTGTGTATTACAACCTAAGTGAAGCCAACGACTGGGAGCCTGATTTTGAGGCGTTGGAACAGTTGGATTTGGCAGATGTAAAAATAATGTGGGTCAACTATCCGCACATGCCCACAGGAGCTAAAGGGAGTAAGGTAATGCTGCAAAAATTGGTTGATTTTGCCAAAAAACACAGTATATTGCTGGTAAACGACAACCCGTATAGCTTTGTTTTGAATACAGACCAGCTTTCTATTTTTCAGGCGGAAGGCGCTAAGGATGTAGCATTGGAACTGAATTCCTTAAGCAAAACCTTTAATATGGCGGGCTGGCGTGTAGGTATGGTTTCGGGTAATGCAACGTTGATTGATGCCGTGCTGAAAGTGAAAAGCAATATGGACAGCGGTATGTTTTATGGTATACAAAAAGGAGCTATAGCTGCACTAAACAGCAGTGATGAATGGTTTAGTAACCTAAACGAAACGTACAACAAAAGGCGCGAGCTTATCTTTACCCTGGCCGATAAATTGGGGTGTACGTATAACCGCAATACCGCTGGCTTGTTCGTATGGGCTAAACTACCCGCAGGCATAGAAAAAGCCGAACCGTATGTAGATAGCATTTTGTACGATAAGCATATTTTCCTAACGCCGGGCACGGTGTTTGGTAGTGCAGGAGAAGGATATGTACGCTTCTCGCTGTGCGCATCTGAAGATGTAATTTCTCAGGCAATACAAAGATTTTAAGGTACAGAACCTGAAACTTTAAACTTTAAACCTGAAACAAAACAAATTAATGAACGTAACCATAATAGGCTTGGGGCTCATAGGCGGTTCCCTGGCGCTTGATATAAAAACAGCCTTTCCTGAGGCGAAAATTTTGGGAGTAGATGCCAGCGATAAGCATGTGGAGGAGGCGTTATTGTTAGGGTTTATCCATCATGGAGTTTGCCTGCACCACAACAATCCGGTAGGCCATGCCGAAACACCGGAAACCCGATTGGCGCACGCCGTAAAGGATGCGGACTGGGTTGTGGTAACCGTTCCGGTTAACCATATTACTATAATGCTACCTGAAATCCTGGATAATATTAAAGACACAGCAATAGTGTTTGATGCCGGGAGTACCAAAGCCGCAATTTGTAAAGCCGTAGAACACCACCTGAAAAGGCGCAATTTTATAGCAACACACCCTATAGCAGGTACCGAGTTTAGCGGGCCATCGGCAGCGATACACGGACTGTTTAATGGCAAAACAAACATTATTTGCGAGGTTGAAAAAACAGCCTTTAAGCTACAGGAAAAAGCGTTGGAATTGTTTAAAAAAATAGGAATGCGCATCCGTTATATGGATCCTGTATCGCACGATACGCACATAGCGTATGTATCGCACCTGTCGCACATCAGTTCGTTTATGCTGGGTAAAACGGTTATTGAAAAAGAAAAGGACGAAACCGACATCTTTGATATGGCGGGCAGTGGTTTTGCCAGTACGGTAAGACTTGCCAAGAGTTCGCCTACCACCTGGGCAAGCATCTTTAAAGAAAATAAAGGCAATGTAACCGAAGCACTGCGGCTGTATATTGCCAACCTACAAAAGTTTCAGCAGCTTTTAGAGCAGGATGATTTTGAAGGTATATATCAGGAAATGGAAGATACAAACAGGATAAAAGATATACTAAACGGGATTAAGTAGGTATTTAGACCCTGAGATAAAAGATAATAGACGATATGGAGAATCTTGATTTAGATGATTTTACGAGTGGTTTTTCTGTTAAGAAATGGAAAATTGAAAAAGGTAGCTTAACTAAAAACAATTTTGATTCTTTCAATATTGTTATACCGATATCAAAATTTGTGATAGACGGCGAAATCGTTGAAACTTCTATTCGTCTTGAATTTATAGAACTTGTAGAGCCAATTTCAAATTTGGTTGGCAAAACGGTTGTGTTTCCTCTTAATCCTGAAGAGGGATATATAGACGGTTCGGTTTATCTTAGAAGTGTACACAATCCTGTAGATGTAACAGAAATTCGGTTTGATAATATTGAGAGTAATATTCTTTCATTAGAAATAGTAATGCGATTTGATTTTGAATATGAAGGCATTGGTTTTGAGAATGAAAGTCTTACAGAAAAATTTGTTTTAGAGTTAGTATAAAAAATAGACAATAAAAAATATAAAATAAAGAGTTATGGAAAATAGCACCGCCCTACGCACCTGGTTAGATGATTTTAAACTAACACATCCGCTGGTTATAGCGGGTCCGTGCAGTGCCGAGACCGAAGAACAGGTTTTAAAAATTGCCCACGAGCTTAAAGATAGTGATGTAAGTGTATACCGTGCCGGTATCTGGAAACCGCGTACCCGTCCGGGTGGGTTTGAAGGTGTGGGTGCCATAGGGCTAAAATGGTTGCAAAAAGCCAAAGCCGAAACGGGCCTGCTTATGGCTACTGAGGTGGCTAATGCTACCCACGTGAAACTTGCCCTTGAGCATGATATTGATGTGCTTTGGATAGGGGCACGTACTACCGTAAACCCATTTGCCGTACAGGAAATAGCCGATGCGCTTGCCGGAACCGACAAGATAGTTTTGGTGAAAAACCCGGTAAACCCGGATCTTGCCTTATGGCTGGGTGGTGTAGAGCGCTTGTACAATGCAGGGATTAAAAAGCTTGGTGTTATTCACCGTGGGTTTTCTACGTACGAAAAAACCAAGTACCGTAACATACCGGAGTGGCAGCTTGCCATTGAACTGCAAAATAAGTTCCCGGACCTGCCGCTAATTTGCGACCCGAGCCACATTACCGGCCGAAGGGATATGATTCAGGAGGTAAGCCAGCAGGCGCTTGACCTGAATTACGACGGACTTATTATAGAAACACACATTGACCCTGACAATGCATGGAGCGATGCTGCACAGCAGGTAACGCCTACTAAGCTGAAACAAATTTTTGAAGACCTGCGTGTACGTAAAGAAACCGAAGCTAATGCCGACTACGATAGTAAAATGGCGGGTCTTCGTGTTAATATAGATGAATACGATAACAAGATCATCGATTTGTTAGGTAAACGTATGAAAGTGTCTGAGCAGATAGGGGCGGTTAAAAAAGAGTTTAACGTAGCCGTACTGCAAAACAAACGCTGGAGCGAAATACTTGAAAAAATGACCGCCCAGGGTAAAGAAAAGGGACTGAATGAAGAATTTATCATAGATATCTTTAAGGCAATACACCAGGAAAGTATCAGTCATCAAGAGAAGGTGATTAACAAATAGTAATGCTAAAACATAACAAAACCGGCAGTAGCAATACTGCCGGTTTTTTAATAACCCTTATGAAAATAAAATACTTACTTTAATACTGCTATTCTTGCTTTTACAGGGATGTTAGATGTGGTTAATCCCGGGGTTTGATTGTGAAAATCAAATTGCAGGTTAACACCCGGCCTAAAAATAAGGCAGTGCGTGGAACCACCAAAATGGAAGGTGCCTATGGGGTCGCCTTTTTTAACGTATTCGCCCGGCTGTACTGTGATTTCGCAACTTGAAACCTCCGCCATACCTATGGCTACAAAGCACATTAGGCCTATACCGGGATTGTTGCTTTCTATAAAAATAAGTGCCCGTGCCGCTATTTCGGCAATATATCCTTGTGAGTCGTTAGGGCCTGCCGGGTCGTAGCCTTCTACGGGTGCTTCAGAATAGTATGTGCCGGGTATGTTTTGTATTTCTACTATAGTCCCTTCTACAGGGCTGTTCCACCTATGGTAGGTTTTGGCACAAAGAAATGCTTGGTAAACGGTGCTGTTGTCTCCAAATTTACTTGCAAGGTAATGGTTTGCCATTATATCCTGAATGGAATAGGGTTGCCCCTTCATCCAGAACTTGTCTTTCATTTTTGCGTTGGTTACACAATTGTACGGTGCCGATTCGCAGGCGTTTACCACTACATTCCAGTCCTGGTCTTCCGGTGCTACTTCCCTTACTCCGGGATTAAATTCCCGGGTAAAAAAGCTGTCCCAGCTGGTATAGCCCAGGTAGGGTTGCGTAATATCGCATTTGTAGTTGTATATAAAATTGGCACATGCATCGTAGGGGTCGTTTCCCTGTCCGCGCAGCGGATCCATTGCGGCAATGGCTTCCAGGGCCTGGGGCGAAAACCATCCTATAGGATTGTCATAATCCGGCTGGCTGGGATATACCGGGCCGTCTACCAGTACATATTTTGAGGCATCAGATTGTAAAAAGGTTTTCCAGTCGTTTAATATATTCTGTAGTTTTTGGTTTACAACAGGGTTGGTAAACGTCATAAAGCCATATGTGGCACCCATAGCCCAGTCCAGTATGGCATTTATAGGAAAACCTACCAGGCCTATCTGGTCTTCAATAACGCTATAAGCAGGTGCTTCGGTAAGAATAAGATCCATGATTTGCAGCATGGTTTCAAAGTTTTTTACCTGCTCGTTGTATCCCTGCGGTATCTGGTCGTACATGGCTGTAAACCCCATGTACAAAATCGGGTCGGCATAAATAGCATTGCGCAGTGCAGCAACCGATGGACTCAGTGCAGTGTTTTTGTCGGTTGCCTGCCGTGCTTTTTTAGCAATCCATTGGTTAAGAAAATCCCTGTCTGAGGGGAGCCATTTACCCACTCTGTACCTTACATGTTTCATAATTTTGGTTGTCGTTAATGGTTTAAATTTGTTTATTTTCTGTAAGAGGAGTTGTTTTTTAGCGCGAATTTTCTTTCGCTTTTATCAAAGCTACTAAAAATGGCAAAGATGTCACTGCGTAGAATTACCTGTTTTTAAATCAAAAATGCATAGGTAAAACTGCTTTATAGTAATTAATTACGTAAAGTTTAGTTGTTTAGTTCTTGGTTAACTTTTGCTTTTACTAAAGGTGTTTTTTTTTAGGGGTATTACTATCTTTGCGGCATGACAGGACTGGTTTATAAATCTACGGGAAGCTGGTATTCGGTAAAAACCGAAGACGGCGCTGTGTACGAATGCCGCATTAAGGGTAAGTTCCGTATTAAGGACATTAAGAGTACAAATCCCGTGGCGGTGGGTGATGTGGTGGATTTTGAACTTGACGAAAGTGCTGATACAGTTACAGGGCTTATTCATAACATTCATGAAAGGAAGAATTACATCATCAGGAAATCAGTAAACCTAAGCAAGCAGGTACATATCATTGCCGCAAACATTGATAAGCTTTTCCTTATTGTTACCATAAACAATCCGCCTACTACTACCAGTTTTATAGACCGTTTTTTAGTTACTGCCGAAGCGTATGGTGTAGAAGCCATTTTGCTGTTTAATAAGATAGACACTTTTGATGATGCTATGCTCGATGAGCAGTTGTATCTGCAGTTTATATACAGCCGCATTGGTTACAAATGCCTGCGGGTATCGGCCATAAGTGAAAAAGGTATAGAAGAGCTGAAAGCTGAAATGAAAGACAGCGTAAGCATGTTCAGCGGGCATTCGGGTGTGGGTAAAAGCACTTTGGTTAATGCACTGCAACCCGGCCTTGAGCTAAAGACCAAGGCTATAAGTGAGCAGCACAGCCAGGGGCAACACACCACTACTTTTGCCGAAATGTTTGACCTTGATTTTGGTGCACAGATTATCGATACGCCGGGTATACGCGGTTTTGGTATTGTAGATATGGAAAAGGACGAGCTGGGCGATTATTTCCCTGAGTTTTTTGCGCTTAAAGACCAGTGTAAGTTTAATAACTGCCTGCATAAGGAAGAACCGCACTGTGCCGTGAAGGAAGCGCTGGAAAATGATGAGATAGCCTGGAGCCGCTACCAAAACTACCTGAAAATGCTGGAGGGCGATGAGGAACACTACCGTCAGGATATTTATGCTGAGGGTAAAAATAACGACAATACTGAAGAATAATGCGTGCCGTAATACAACGTGTAAGCCGAGCATCAGTAACCATAGAGGGTGAAAAGACTGCCGATATACAAACCGGGCTACTGGTACTGGTGGGTATAGAAGATGCCGATGCGCAGGAAGATATCGACTGGCTTTGTGCCAAGATTGTAAAACTCCGCATTTTTGCCGATGCAGATGATGTTATGAATCTTTCGGTTCAGGAAGCCGGTGGAGATGTTGTTGTGGTAAGCCAGTTTACGCTACATGCCCTTACCAAAAAAGGCAACCGCCCCAGCTATATTAAGGCCGCCCGCCCCGAAGTGGCCATACCGCTGTATGAAGCTTTTGTAAAACAAATGGAAGCCGAACTGGGCAAACCGGTTCAAACAGGACGTTTTGGCGCCGATATGAAGGTAGAGTTGCTAAACGACGGTCCTGTAACCATACTTATTGATACTAAAAACAGGGAGTAAAAAATCATTTTGAGGTTTGTGCAAAATAGTTATATTTGGCAAACCAACTAATTTAAGATGATTTTAAGATTTGCCCTTTTCGTCCTTGCATTTTTTTCGCTAAATGCTGTTGCACAACAAAATTATAGTGCTGTGCTAATTCCTCAGGAACTTACTGAAAATGCGAACGCTGTACTGCGTTACCAGAAAATTGACATCAACATTCCGGAGCGGGATGAGATAAAAACTACCACTACCCGCGTGGTTACGGTAATTAATGAGCACGGCCTTGATGATATAGGTGCGCAGACCAGTTATGATAAAAGTACATCAGTACGGAGTATTGAGGCGCTTATATTTGATAAAAACGGTTCCCAGATAAAAAAAATCAAGCGCAAAGAGTTTAAAGATGTGGGCGTAAGCGGCGGTAATGAAGTTACCGATAACCGGATGCTTTATCTTGATTATACCCCTGTTGCATATCCGTTTACTGTAGTGTTTACCTGCGAATCTGAGGGCAGCAATACGGCCTTTATACCACAGTGGTTGCCACTGGAAGGTACTTTTTTCAGCACCGAGAAATCAGAACTTAATATTACAGTAAACCCGGCTCTTGGGTTTCGCTTTAAGGAATATAATTTCGGTGAAATAGTACTGAACAAGCAACAGGGCGCAGCTTATTCATTTAGTGTACAGAATGTTCCTGCCATCCGTTCGGAAGATGCATCACCGCTGTTTAATAAGGTAATGCCTTATATAGTTTTCGGTCTTGATAAGTTCCATCTTGAAGGGGTGGATGGCGAAGCATCGAGTTGGGAATCTTTCGGGACCTGGATGTACAATAACCTGATTACCGGTACTGATGAGCTTCCTGCCGAAACCATAACAAAAGTTAAGGCGCTTGTGGGTACTGAAACCGATCCGCTTAAGAAAGCTAAAATCCTGTATGAGTATATGCAGAGCAAAACCCGCTATGTTAGTATTCAGCTGGGTATAGGCGGATGGAAGCCTATGCAGGCAAAAGATGTAGACCGCCTGGGCTATGGCGATTGTAAGGCACTGAGCAATTATATGCGTGCGTTACTTAAAGCTGTAGATGTACCGTCTTATTGTGCGGTTGTATATGCGGGCAATAAACGCCGTGACCTTAACCCGGATTTTGTAAGCATGCAGGGTAACCACATGATACTGGCCATACCAAACAATAACAAGCTGGTGTGGCTGGAGTGCACAAGCCAAACCATGCCGTTTGGGTTTCAGGGCGATTTTACAGATAACCGCATGGTGCTGCTTGTAAAACCCGATAAAGGTGAACTGGTGCGTACCCGCATATTTGACGTAAAGGAGAATACGCAGGTTACTAAAGGCAACTGTAGCATAGCGGCCGATGGCTCGCTTACGGGAGGCTTTAACAGGATTAGCGGCGGACTGCAGTATGATAATAAGTTCGGCCTGGTAAGGCTATCTCAGGACGACCTTACAAAAAATTATAAGGAAGAGTTTGATAACCTAAACAGCCTTAAGCTTAAAAAGATGGTGCTGAACAATGATTCAGACAACCAAAAGCTGACTGAAGATGTAGGGGTAGAAGTACCTTCTTATTGCAGTAACAGCGGCGGCAGGCTCATATTTGCGGTAAATGCTTTTAACCAAAGCAGCAGTGTACCGGCGCGTTACCGCAGCCGAAAAATGCCGCTGGAAATAAACTTTGGGTTTACAGACCAGGATGAGGTAACCATAACCCTGCCTGAAGGCTATGCTGTAGAAGCCCTGCCACAAAACACTACCATTACCGACAAGTTTGGAGAATATAAAGCCGAGTTCAGCCTTGTAGGCACTAACCAGATTTTGTATAAGCGCAGCCTGCAGATAAATGCCGGTAGTTATGCCCGCGAGGATTATGATAAGTACCGCGATTTTCGTGAAAAGATAGCGCGAAATGATAATGCCAAAGCTGTATTGGTAAAGAAATAAACCACCCCTTTATAACCAATGACCATTAAAAAATTACAGGTACTTTTTGTACTTCTTTTTGTGTTTTTTGCTGCTTCGGCACAGGAAAATGTGAAGCTGGCCAAGGCCCCCGATGTAAGCATTAACGACCTTAAAGAAAAAATACACCCGCAGGACACTGCCGCAGTAGCAGCCTACCTGTACAAATACGGGCGTACCTATTTTGAACTGGTGGATAACTACTGGGTAATGACCACTGAGGTTTTTAACCGTATTAAGATATACAAAAAGGAAGGCTATAAGTATGCCGACCATGAGATTGTTTTTTACAGCGGTTCACGCAAGGGGAAGGGGACTATAAGCGAAGCAGCAACCTATAACCTGGTGAACAACGCCATTCAAAAAACACCGGTGCTGCCCGAGAGTGTTTTTGAAGACGAACCCGAGGAGGACTACACCCGTAAGCGCCTGAAGATGCCTAATGTGCATGAAGGCAGTATAGTAGAGTTTAAATACAAAATACGTACCCCTTATTTTACCAATATTGAAGATTTTTATTTTCAGTATGACATTCCTGTAAATGTGGTACGCTATGACCTGGCCATACCCGGATATTTTTTATACAATGCATACACATGTGGGTTTATAAACATACATAAGGCTGATTATGTTATAAAGGACAATTACAATCTTGAAGTTAAGGAGGTTATATATTCATATAGTGCTGAGAACGTGAAATCGTTACAAGATGAGCCTTATGTAAACAACATGGAGAACTATACCGGTATGGTAAAACATGAGCTTGCTGTGGTGCAGATGCCTAACCGTATTAAGGAAAATTATGCTACAGACTGGACCAGTGTAGCCAAGAGCATCTATGATATGGACGCGTTTGGTAAACAGCTGAAACAGGAATCCTATTTTGAAAAGGATATTGATGCCCTTATTGCAGGTGCCAAAACCGAAGAAGAAAAAATGATGCTTATTTTCGGGTATGTGCAGGGGCGCATGAACTGGAACGAAATAAACACCTACCGCTGTAAGGATGGTGTAAAAAAGGCGTATGAACTGCGCACCGGAAATACCGCCGAAATAAACCTTATGCTTACCGCCATGATGCGCTATGCTGGGCTCGATTCCAGTCCTGTGGTTACCAGTACCCGCAAGCACGGTGTGGCAATATATCCTACACGCACAGCGTATAATTATGTAATATGTTCGGTAAAAACCGGGGGTAAACAATACCTGTTTGATGCTACCAGTAAATACACCGCCCCTAATATTTTGCCGGTACGGACTATAAATTGGGAGGGAAGGCTGATTAAAAAGAATGGCGATTCTGAAGCCGTAAACCTTATACCGGAAACCCTAAGTAAGGAACTGCTTAATGTACTTGCTGAGGTAGATGTTCATGGTATTGTAAAAGGTCAGGTGCGCAATCAGCTTACCGAACACGAGGCCTACATACGACGTGAAAATTATGCCGAAGTAAAAAAAGACAGTTATATAGAAAAGCTTGAAAAGAAATACACGGGTATTTCTGTAACTGATTATAAGGTAACCAGCGACAAAGAAACCAGTAAGCCTTTTGTTGAAGAATATTCGTTCACACACAATGGGTTGTGCGATGTTATTGGTGACAAAATTTATTTGAAACCTATGCTGTTTATGGCAAATACGCAAAACCCGTTTAAGCAGGAAAAGCGTGATTTCCCTATAGATTTTGTGTATCCGTTTCAGGAGCGTTATGCCTTTAGCATTAAAATACCCGAAGGTTACACGGTAGAGTCTGTACCCGAAAAAATACAGTTTGCCATGGAGCATAACATTGCTACATTTAATTATATGGTGCAGCAAAACGGCAATACGCTACAGTTTGTGGTAATAACCCAGTTAAGCCTGCCGGTAATTTCGCAGGATTATTATACCGGCCTGAAAGATTTTTTCCGCAAGCTTACTGAAAAGGAAAATGAGAAGATAGTCCTTAAAAAAGTATAGCGGTTTATAGCCGACACACCCATGAAAAAAACATATTTGCTGCTCTTTATACTGTTGCCGCTTTTGGCTTTTGCCCAGGAAAACGCCTTGGGTAAGGTTACTGTTGCCGAACTAGAGTCTAAGAAGTATGAAAAAGACACATCGGCACCGGCAGCCATATTGTTTAGCAAGTGCAATGTACAGGTGCATTTTGGAGATAATATATCTAGTGCCAAGCGGACGATAGAAGTACAGCAGAAAATAAAAATATACGATAAGGCCGGGTATGAATATGCTAATAAAAGCATACCCTATATAGGGCATAAACGCGAAGGCGAAAAGGTAGAAGTAAAATCGGCTATAACCTACAACCTGGTAAATGGCGAAATTGTAAAAACGCCTTTGGCACCCGAAGGAACTTTTGATGAAGAGCCTGTAAAAGGGCTTAAGGTAAAAAAGCTGATACTGCCCAATGTAAAAGAAGGAAGTATTGTAGAGATGCGTTACGTAATAACCTCTCCATTGTTTTTTATGATACCCGATTGGGATTTTCAGGAAGACATACCGGTATACCATACTGAAATGAATGTGCAGATACCCAGTTATTTTACATTTAATAATACCTTCAGGGGGTATCATAAGGGGAGTATAACCCACAGCGTTTTACCATACGTGGGCAATGCCGATATTATTACGCATTACGTCTTAGACACCGTACCTGCTCTTAAGGATGTAAGCTTTGTAAATAATATAGATAACTACAAAATATCGGTAGAGCATGAACTGAAAGCCATAAGCCTGCCCGGAATTTCGTATAAAATGTTTGCAAGCTCCTGGGAGTCAGTTGTGAATAAAATATACAGAAGAGAAGACTTTCTTGATGAGTTGAATAAAGACGGTTACTTTAAGGAAGATATCAATGCCGTTATTAGCTCATCAGCCTCAGAAGAAGAAAAAATGAAAGCCGTTTTTTCTTTTATACAAAACCGTATGGCCTGGACAGGGCAGCGTGGTGCTGTTTGTGCTAAAGGTGTTAAGGCAGCCTATAAAGAAAAAAGCGGCAATGTAGGTGATATTAACCTTATGCTGGTAGCAGCCCTGCGCTATGCCGGTATTATTGCAAATCCGGTACTGGTGTGTTCACGCGAAAATAAAATACCTTTTTACCCCACCTATAAGGCGTTTGACTATGTGGTGTGTTCGGCCAGTGTAAACGGCAAGGTTTACCTGCTCGATGCCACCTCAAAGTGGAGCACGCCCGATGTTTTGCCCGAAAGAGCAATAAACTGGCAGGGGTACCAGGTGGCACTAAATGGGGGAATAGATGTGGTGCCTCTTATTCCTGTAAATCCTTCCAGCGAAACCATGATGGTGACTGCCACACTCGATGCTGAGGGTACCATAGCCGGCAAGCTAAGAAAATACTATACCGGGCATGAGGCAATGTTGTTTAGGGAACTGTACAGTGATATTGCCGGAAAGGAAAAGTATATTGAGGTTTTGGAAAAGATGTATAAACGCATCAGTATTTCTGATTATAAGGTAAAAAACCTTAAAGATGCTCCGCAACAGTTACTTGAGGAATTTGACTTTACTTCAAAAGAAGGCGCCGAGATTATAGGGGACCGGATGTACATTACCCCACTGTTGTTTTTTACGCAGGATAAAAATCCGTTTATAGCAGAAAAGAGGGATTATCCCATAGATTTTGGGCATCCGTCACAACAGAAGTTTATGTTTACTATAGCACTCCCGCAAGGATATATAGTAGAGTCGGTTCCGGCTGCAGTGGGTTATTCTATGGAAAACAACGCAGGCAACTATAAATACTCCATACAGCAACTGGGTAACTCCATACAGCTTAGTATAACTACCTCTATAAACCAGGCAATTGTAGAGGCTGAGTATTACCAGTTTTTAAAAGACCTTTTTCAATTAATAATAACCAAGCAAAACGAGAAAATCGTATTAAAAAAAGCATAATCAACAATTAAATCAATATGAAAACACTAAGTGCGATAATGATGTTTGCATTGGCTACATTGCTATGCCATGCACAGGATTACAAGCTGGGTAATGTTACCGTAGCCGAACTGGAGGAAAAGGCGCACCCGAAAGATGCTTCTGCTCCGGCCGCTGTTCTGTTTGCCGTGGGGCAAACAACAATAAGCTATACCGAAAGCAAAGGTTTTGTAGCCACCACCGAGGTGGATATGAAAATTAAGATTTACAACAAAGACGGGTATGCTTATGCTAATAAAATAGTAGGATTGTATTATGTGGATAGCGACAGCGAATCGGTTGATTTTTCCAAGGCTTATACGTATAACCTGGTAAACGGTAAGATAGAAAAGACCAAGCTGAAAAGTGAAGGGGAATTTTTTGAAGTAGTGAGTAAGAACTGGAAGCGAAAAAAAATAATGATGCCCGATGTAAAGGAAGGCAGTATTGTAGAATACAGGTTTACCTTAATATCACCTTTTTTGTCTACATTGTACGAATGGGATTTTCAGCGCAGCATACCGGTAAACCATAGTGGCTACACTACACGCATACCCGAATATTATATGTACAGCCCTAACTTTAGGGGTACCATAACACCGGCGGTAAAAAAGACAAGAGGTACTAAGAGTATCCGCTGGACAGAAAAGGAACGTAACACTTCAGGGCACGGTACAGTTACTACCACTTTTTCTAACGAAAAGGTAGACTATCAGGAGGATGTAGCAGAGTACATCATTAAAGATATACCGGCACTTAAGGAAGAAAGCTTTGTAAGTAATATAGACAACTATAACTGTACAATAGAACATGAACTTACAATGATTAGGAGGCCAAACGAACCAATGAAACCGCTTTCAACTACCTGGGAAGAACTGGCCAAAACCATATACAGGCTTGATGATTTTGGGCCCGAGCTTAAAAAGAACGGTTATTATGAAGATGAAGTAAAAGGAATTATAGCGCCGCTGAAAACCCCTGCCGAGAAAACAGCTGCTATATTCAGTTTTGTGAAAAACACCATGAACTGGAATGGTGATTATGGTTATACCGCCCGTCAGGGGGTAAAAAAAGCTTATAAAGAAAAAAGCGGTAGCGTGGGCGATATTAACCTGATGCTTACATCGATGCTGCGCTACGCCGGTATAGACGCTAACCCTGTGCTGGTAAGTACGCGAGACAGGAAAGTACCTCTTTTCCCAAGCCATAGTGCATATAACTATGTTATTTGTGCCGTAAACATAGACGGTAAATATGCCTTGCTCGATGCCACATCTAAGTACACTGTACCAAACGTGCTGCCTACACGTGCCATTAACTGGATAGGCCGCCTGATAAAAGATGACGGTATAAGTATGGAAATAAACCTGATGCCCGAACAACTGTCAAGGGAAGTAATAGTGCTTTCGGCTAAGCTTGATGCTACAGGTAAGTGTACCGGTAAGGCACGCGACCAGTATTTTGACCAGGATGCATACCATTTTAGGGAAAACTACATGAGTGTAAACAAAGATACCTACATTGAAAAACTTGAAAAACGCTATACCGGCCTGGAAGTAGACGGGTATAAAACCCAGAACGATAAAGAACTGTCTAAGCCTATTATGGAAGAATATGATTTTGCGTATAACAACGCTGCTGAGATTATAGGCGATAAAATGTATTTTAACCCTATGATGTTCTTTGCCCGTTCAGAAAATCCGTTTAAGCAGGATAAGCGTGAATACCCGGTTGACTTTGTATACCCTAACCAGGAAAAGTACATGATTTCTATATCAATACCTGATGGATATGTAGTAGAGTCTATACCCGAGTCGATAAACATGAGTATGGAAGAGGGTATAGGGAACTTTAAATTTACCCTGCAGCAACAAGGCAATTCCATACAGCTAATGGCTACGACCGATATTAATTATGCGGTAGTCCCTGCTGATTATTATGGTACCCTAAAGAATTTCTTCCAGAAAAAAGTGGAGAAAGAAACCGAAAAGGTTGTGCTGAAAAAATCATAAATTTAAGCAGGGGGTAACAGCCCTGCTTTTTTGTTTGTCATTGATGGTTCATAAATATGAAGGTTTTACTTTTTTCTATATTGGTTCTTATTTCTGCAAATTATAATCCGCCTCCGTTGGGGCAGGATTGTGATAAGTTAGCCGTATGCCTGAGATCTAAAGAATTTCAGGAGTTTATTCATTGTGATGAAATTATTGATACGGAAGTTGTTTTATATGATAATACAGGCTTATTTAATAATTGCGATGCTTTAAATATAAACGGGAAAATTTTTAAAATAAGGGTTCCTGATTTTAAAGTGGGAGTAAATGAAACGGTAATTAAAGGCGCGAACAAGATTGTTTTATTTAAGGCCGAAAAATTAAAAAAGGCAACGAACTTTAGCTTTTTCCTGTCGATTACTAATGCAAATATTACATTAGAAGTTAGTGATAAGAATAAAATTAAGGTAATTAGCAGGGGTGTATTTTAAAACTTGACAAATTTGAGTTTTTGTAACTTCCTAACTTTGTAACTTTACAACTTTTCAATATTACAACAGCAATGGACATAAAAAACGCGCAACTCGACGTTGACAACTGGATAAAAGAACACGGCGTACGCTATTTTAACGAACTGACCAATATGGCCCAACTTACCGAAGAGGTAGGCGAGGTAGCCCGTATTATAGCCCGCCGCTATGGTGAGCAAAGCGAAAAGGAAAGCGACAAAAACAAAGACCTGGGCGAGGAACTGGCCGATGTGGTATTTGTAGTGCTGTGCCTGGCTAACCAAACCGGGGTAGACCTTCAGGCGGCATTTGACAAGAAAATGGAACTTAAAACCAAACGCGACCACGACCGCCACCATAACAACGAGAAACTGAAGTAATGGAAACTTCTTCAAAGATAAAATTAGCCAATGTGGTTACCGCAGCCCTTATCAACTTTGGTATTGGGTGCCTTATAGAGGCGGTAACTTCGGGCGATAAGGGCTTTAGGTGGTGGTTTATTATACTATGGACGGTATTAATAACCGCTGCCCAGGTGTTTTTCATGAAAAGGAAAAAGAAGCAGGAAAACAGCCCTTCAAAAAAGTAAAACAACATGGATATAAAAATAAGTTGCCCCAAACTTGTAACAACGTCTTCAGTAAAAATAACAGGCAGTAAAAGTGAAACTAACAGGCTGCTGCTGTTACAGGCGTTGTACCCGGGCATTAGCATACAAAACATATCAGAGAGTGACGACAGTATAGCCATGCAGGGGGCACTGGCCAGTACAGGTAATGTAGTAGATATACACCACGCAGGTACCGCCATGCGTTTCCTTACGGCCTACTTTGCACAAAGCGAAGGCCGAAGCGTACTGCTTACCGGTAGCCAGCGCATGCAAGAACGCCCTATAGGTGTACTGGTAGATGCACTGCGCAGCTTGGGCGCCGATATTGAGTATGCGGGCAACGAAGGATATCCGCCGTTAAAAATAAATGGTAAAAAATTAGCAGGGGGCAAAGCGTCTATCAAGGCCGATGTAAGCAGCCAGTATATTACGGCATTATTGCTAATAGCAGGCAAGCTTGAAAACGGACTGGAACTTACCCTTGAGGGCGAACTTACATCCATCCCTTACATAAAAATGACCCTCGGCCTGCTCGATGAAGTGGGTATAGAAAATACGTTTGACGGTAACATCATTACGGTGAAACCAACAACCAACAACCAACAACCGTCTACCATTGTAGTGGAAAGCGACTGGAGTTCGGCATCGTATTTTTACAGTATAGTGGCGTTAAGCGAAGTGGGTACAAGCATTACCCTTTCGGCGTACAAGGAAAACAGTTTGCAGGGCGATAGTGCCTTGGCTGATATTTATAAAGACTTTGGGGTAAGCACAACTTATAATGATAATAGTATTGTTTTGACCCGTGAAGGCCAACAACTAACAACTATCAACCAAGAATTAAACAACACGCCCGATATTGCGCAAACCATAGCGGTAACTTGTTTTGCACTGGGTATAGGTTGTCACTTAACGGGGCTGCATACCCTTAAAATAAAAGAAACCGACAGGCTTGAAGCCCTAAAAGCCGAGCTGGGTAAATTTGGTGCAGAGGTTACCGTTACCAATGACAGTTTAAGCCTCACCCCCGACCCCCCTCCAAAGGAGAGGGGGGAGAGCTTCACTCAAAATCCAACAGACAGAGAAGATTCGAGTGAAGCTGGCACCCCTCCTTTGGAGGGGCTGGGGGAGGCCGTTGAAGTAGCCACCTATAACGACCACCGTATGGCTATGGCATTTGCACCGCTGGCGCTAAAAGTGCCGTTTGTGGTAAAAGATGCCGGTGTAGTAAGCAAGTCGTTCCCTACGTTTTGGGAGGATATGGAGAAGCTGGGGTTTGAGGTTAAAGCTTTCAGCCATTAGCTCTCAGCTTTTAGCCCATTGTGAAGGGCTGATGGCTGAAAGCTGACCGCTATAACTAACTGCTAAAAATATGCTTTATAAAAGAAATCCGAATTACATTTATTACAATTTTGCTGCAGCTGTTGCATTCCCTTTAGTTTTTATAATTTTTATTGCTAAAGAATGGATTTTTACACCCTTTTTAGGAGTGGTTTTACTTTTTGTTTCAGTTGGAGAGTTTTATCAAAAAAACCTTAGGGCTATTTATTTTAAGGAAGACGGTATTACTTTTTATTACTGGGAAGGTTTTAAAAAGAAAGCCATGTTTTATAAAACAGAGTCCTTGTCTTATTACAACGATCCGTATGCCTCAGGGCTGCAATCCAGGGTGGAACGTAAGCTGTCATTGTATTACAGGGGCGAGCTGATTTTTATGCCTGTGGAATGGAGCAATGATGTAATTGCACAAATAGTGGCAAATTTAGAGCAGGCCGGGGTGAGGAAAGAGAAATATCTTCAGTACTAAACAGGCTGCTGAGCATTAATAGCTAAAAGCTTAGTAAAATAAATCCCAAAACACTTGACAACCCCTGTTTCAGGATAGTATATTTGCACGCAATTTAAAATAGAGAAATGAAATTATCTAACTTCAATTTCAACCTGCCAAAAGAACTTTTAGCAGAATTTCCGGTAGAAAACAGGGACGAATCAAGGCTTATGGTGGTAGACCGTAAAACGGGTACCATAGAGCACCGCCTGTTTAAAGATGTTATTGATTATTTTGATGAAGGCGATGTTATGGTGCTTAATAACACCAAGGTTTTTCCTGCACGCCTTTATGGTAATAAAGAAAAAACCGGCGCACGTATTGAAGTTTTCCTTTTAAGGGAGCTTAACAGCGAGCAGCGCCTTTGGGACGTACTGGTAGATCCGGCCCGTAAAATACGCATAGGTAACAAACTTTACTTTGGCGATGACGACAGCCTTGTGGCAGAAGTTATAGACAACACTACCAGCCGTGGCCGTACACTGCGTTTCCTTTATGATGGTAGTTATGAAGAGTTCCGCAACAAACTTACTGAGCTTGGCGAAACACCAATACCTAAGTACATTAACCGCGAGGTAGTGCCGGAAGATGCTGAGCGTTACCAAACCATTTACGCTAAGGAAGAAGGTGCTGTAGCAGCGCCTACTGCAGGCCTTCACTTCTCTAAGCACCTGCTTAAGAGGCTGGAGATAAAAGGACTTAATTTTGCCGAGATTACCCTGCATGTGGGCCTTGGTACCTTTAACCCTGTAGAGGTGGAAGACCTTAGTAAGCACAAAATGGACTCGGAAGAGCTTATCATTACCCAGGAAGCTTGCGACGTGGTAAATAAAGCCAAAACAACCAAGCACAAAGTATGTGCAGTAGGTACTACAACCATGCGTGCTATGGAAAGTTCAGTTTCGTCATCTAAAACGCTTAACCCTTATGTAGGCTGGACAAACAAGTTCATCTTCCCTCCGTATGATTTTAGCGTGGCCGATTGTATGATTACTAACTTCCACACACCTAAGAGTACCCTGCTAATGATGATTTCGGCATTTATGGGTCACGATCTTATGAAAAAAGCTTACGAAGAAGCAGTAAAAGAAGGTTACCGTTTTTATACCTACGGTGATGCTATGCTTATACTGTAATCAGGCTTACACTATATACTTAAACGGCTCCGGAATACGGAGCCGTTTTTTTATGGATAATTCAGGGTAAATTAGTGTAAGAATTTATGTAATATTTCACAATCTATAATTAGGAGCCATTAGGTATAGTTAAGTCAGATTATTGTTTTATTGGTAGTGTTGTTTAACTAATAAATAGATGACCAAATATTCGATGAATGGTTAATTAATCGGTTAAAACAAGTGTTTTGCGCTATTTGTCGTCCGTTTCTTACCATTCGCCGAATGTTAATATGTGTTAAACGAATAATGAGGGAGTAGCGGTAATTGCTGTAGTAATTTCGTCGGGTAGAATTTAACAAAGTTGTAAGACAGCAAAAAATACTAATGATGAAACTGCTACCCAAATTTACAGGTAAAATTATTAAAACACTGGTGTGTATAGTCACCATAATGATTTCTATTAATGCAAATGCACAGTGCACGGCACCCGGAGATCAGGTAACCTATGGACAAAATCAATGGACGGGTTATATATATTCAAATGGAGGATATTTTTCGAGCCCTCCTGCAAGTGTTTCGGCGTTTACATATCGTGGTTACAATACCCAGGTAGAATCATTTGATTTTAATCCGGGTACAACAGCCATTAGCGGTACTAACATATGTGGTACTTATGCCGATTATTATACCATACGTTTTAAAATGAATAAAACGTATGCAGCCGGATACTATTCTATTACTGTAGGGGCCGATGACGGTTACCGTCTTAGCCTTGATGGGGGCAGCACCTGGACTACTTCATTAAGCGACTGGACACTGCATGGCTATACCACAAAAACTGCAACAGTATACCTTAGTGGCAGCTCTAATCTTGTTTATGAGTATTTTGAAGCAACAGGTAGTTCAAGGGTTAGTTTTAGCATAACATCGCTTTCTTGTGATTCTACTGCGCCTACATCAATAGCTGGTACTACTGCTCTTGATTGTGCTACAACTTCTACAACACTTACTGCTACCGGTGGTTTTGCCGGTGTTGGTGCTACCTATCAATGGGGTACTGGCAGCGTAGCGGGTCAGAATATTATATCAGGTCAAACGGCTGCTTCTATAACAGTGGCTCCGGCAGTTACCACATCATATTGGGTACGCAGGGTAAATGCTACCCCATGCTCAGGTTATACAGCTGCGGCTACTGCTACGGTTACAGTAACAGGCCGTGGTACAGATCCATCTGCTTTTGGGGCTAACACATGGAATGTGTATAGCTACAATGGTGGCAACCTCGATGTAACTACTTTACCTTATATGGGTAGTTATACCCAAAGTGGTGTTAGCCTAAATACCCTTAATTCATGGGGTAGTAGTGTTTCGCCTTCATCAGCTACGGGTTACCAGGGTTGTACAGTGCCTGCCGACTATTTTACTTTTGTTGCAAAGCGCAAAGGATTTCCTTGTGGAAACTACGTTCTTACAATGGCACAATGGGATGATGAGGCAATAGTGTATGTAGATGGTGTACAGGTATGGTACAGTGCTACATGGGGAGGCCAGGGAACAAACTCGGCTGTAGGTTCTTTCAGCCTTAATGAAAACTCTACCGTAGAGGTTAGGGTAAGGGAAATTACAGGTAGTGCTAATGCGGTGCTTAACTTTGTAACTTCGGTTCCGCCTACATCTATAACAGGGGTAACCAGCCTGGGTTGCGGAGTTACTTCTACAACCTTAACGGCAGCCGGCGGTACCATTAACGGAACAGCTGCTTACCAATGGGGAACCGGTGCTGTTGCGGGCCAAAATATACTTTCAGGTCAGTCTGCTGCTACCTTAACAGTATCGCCTACAGCTACTACTACTTACTGGGTAAGGCTTATTAATTATACAAACTGTACTCCTATAAGTGATGCTGTATATACCACAGTAACCTATACTCCTGTACCGGGTGATCCATCAGTTTTTGGTGATAACAGCTGGAATGTTTATGGATATAACGGAAGTAGTATGAGCCTTTCATCGGTTACTTACTTAGGATATTATACTCAAAATACTCTTGGTTTTGATACTACTGCTGCATGGGGTACTGCTTTGTCTCCATCGTCTGCAACTAACTGGCAGGGATGTACCATACCAAACGATTATTTTACGTACGTATACAAACGTAAAGGTTTCCCATGCGGAAAATATACTTTAAAAATGACATCTTGGGATGATGAAGTAGCAGTGTATGTAAATGGTACCCAGGTATGGTTTGGTTACTACGGAGGGTCTAACTATACCATAGGCGTGTATGACCTTGACCAGAATTCAACCATCGAAGTAAGGTCGAGAGATGCTTATTCTGCTGCTTACAGCGTGTTAAACATTGCGCCTGCCACAGTGGCTCCTACATCCATTTCAGGAAACCTTATATTAAATTGTTCTACGCTGTCTACTACACTTACAGCTACAGGTGGAAGTATAGCAGGTACTGCAGTATACCAGTGGGGTACAGGCAGTGTTGCAGGAGAAAACATTATTTCAGGGCAAACTGGTGCTTCAATAACAGTAGCTCCTGCCAGTACTACATCTTACTGGGTAAGGATAGCTAACTTTAATACCTGTACAGCTTACAGCGCAGCTGCTACAGCTACGGTAGTGGCCACTGCCACCCCGGGTAATCCTTCAGAGTTTGGCAGCAACCAGTGGAATGCTTATGCCTACTCAGGTACAAGCCTTACATTATCTGGTGCTAATTACTTAGGATATTATACACAAAATACCTTAGGGTTTGATACCATGACAGGTACAAACAGCTGGGCTGATACATTGTCGCCATCGGCTGCGATAGGTTATCTGGGATGCCCTGTGCCAAATGATAACTTTGTATTAGTTTATAAACGTAAGGGGTTTGATTGCGGTTCTTATCAAATATCATTTACCCGTTGGGATGATGATGCAGAGCTTTATATAGATGGCACAAAAGTATGGTCTAAAACGGCATGGAGCGGTACGGCCCTTGTAAATGACATTGCCGGTACTTATCAGCTTGGCGCTAACTCAACAATAGAATTCAGGGTGCACGAAAATTATGGTTCATCTCATGCCACAATGATAGTAACTCCTCTTGGTATATCAAGTACAGCTCCTGTGGCCATAACCGGTCCTTCGGCTACACAATGTGGTGGCAGCGCTACACTTGTAGCTACCGGAGGTGTGTTAGGTACAAATGCCGTGTACGAATGGGGTACTGGTACCGTAGGCGCTAACATTATTGCAGGTGCTACCAGCGCCACTATAACAGTAGCCCCTCAGCAAACTACTACGTACTGGGTTCGTATAAAAAATACTACCTGTAGCACCTACACAGCTGCTGTAACTTTTACGGTAAATGCGGCGGTAACAGTACCGGGAGTATTAACATCGGCTGTAACTTCGGTTTGTAAAAACAGCATGCCGGCAGCAATTACCCTTACCGGTTATGTAGGTAATATAATTAAATGGCAATCGGCTAACGATGCAGCCTTTACACAAGGGGTAGTTGATATAGCAAGTACTAATGCAGTGCTTACTCCTGCTGAGATAGGCATGATTAGCACAACAAAATACTTTAGGGCAATAGTGCAAAATGGTACATGTGTAGCATCTGCTACTCCTGCACTACAACTAAACGTTCCTGCCCCGGTAATTTGGAATGGTGCATGGAGCAGCACTCCTACAGCTGCAACTGCAATAGAAGTACAAGCAGACCTTGCCCTTGATGCAGATTTAAGCGTATGTTCTTGCCAGGTTAAAAACACGGCAGTATTTACAGTAAATTCGGGTGTAAACCTTACAGTAAAAGGTAAAGTAACCGTAGATGCTACTGCAAGGATGATATTGCAAAATAAAGCCTCTCTTTTACAAACTGATGAGGTAGCAAACGAAGGTAATGTAGAAGTACACAGAAATAGTTCTAAGCTGAAAAGGCTTGATTATACCATATGGTCATCTCCGGTAGACAACCAGCAACTTTTGGCTTTCTCTCCTAATACCATAACCACACGTTTTTATGAGTATAATACACAGGAAAGTTATTATCAATCTGTAATTGTCGAAAACAATTTTGAAACAGCAAAAGGTTACCTTATACGTGTGCCTAATAATCACTCTACAACAACACCAACAGTGTTTGAAGGAATATTTACAGGTACACCACACAACGGAACCATTACAAAAGCATTGGCTTATGATGCTGCATGGAAAAACTTTAATGCCATAGGTAATCCTTACCCATCGCCAATAAGCATAAATGCATTTATAGATGCTAACATAGATAACATGGAAGGAACACTATGGATTTGGAGAAAGACAAACAATGCTACCCAAAGTAGCTATTCTATACTTACTAAGTTTGCCTATGTCGCAAACACAGCTCCGGGTGGCGAAAATGAATATGCCGTAAACCCTAACGGTTACCTAAATACAGCACAAGGCTTTATAGTAAAAGCTAAAAATGGTGGAAACGTTGTATTTACTAACAGCATGAGGTATGGTAACAGCAGTAACCAGTTTTTTAAATCGGCACAAACTGTACAGGCGTCTAAGTACTACCTTAATGTTACAGATGTAAATGGTTCTTTTACTCAGGCAGCCATCGGTTATACATCTGAAGCTACACTGAACTATGACAATGGACTTGACGGAAAATCGATAGTAGACAATAGTATTAATATCTACTCTATACAAGGAGAAAATAACCTGGCTATACAGGCTCGCCCTGAGTTTAACAGCCTGGATATAGTGCCGATAGGTATTAAAGCAAACATTGCAGGTACATTTAGTATATCGCTTACCGATACCGACGGTATATTTGCAGATGAGCAGCAGCCGGTATTTGTGTGGGACACTACCGAAGGTATAGTATTTAACCTTAAAAATGGTGCTTATACCTTTTCTACAGAAACAGGAGTGTATAACGAGCGTTTTAAAGTGATATACAGTGCTCAGGCATTAGGCACCGATGCGCCTCAGCTTACGCAAAACAGTGTAATCATTTACGGTACAAACGGAGAACTGAAAGTAGTATCTGACGAGCCTATACAATCAGTAGCTGCTTATGACATACTTGGAAGAGAACTGCTTAGCAAAGCTAACGTAAACAATACAACATTTAACGCAAATGTATCTGCCAGTCAACAGGTGGTTATTGTGAAAGTGATGCTTGAAAACGGTAGAACAAGTGAGAAAAAAATTATAATGAAATAATACCAAAAACTATTTATAACTAAGGGAAACCCCTGTGCCGGAAACGGACAGGGGTTTTTAGTTTTTCTTTACAAATTTCAGGGCTTTAATACTATTTTGCCGTTCTTCCATATGTAGCGTTTTGTTTCGTTGGTGTATTCTTTATCCGGCTCATCATCGTCGCTCAAATATCCCGTGGTATGCTTTATCCATATTTCATTTTCCGAGGCATCAGTCGGGGGTATAATCTCATAATCGTCATAATCGGTCCCCACTTCAGCGATAGAAAAAGTGCTGAGTCCCTTTATAAGTGTTTTGCCTTGGCGCATAAAAAATAATCCGGTAGTACCGTAGCCACAGGCAGGGAAGCCGAAACCAAGGTTAATAACTTCATCAATACCTTCAAATGTAATTTTCATCGGTTCAAAAGTGTGTACAACCATCGAGTGGAATTCCTCCTCTTTATCATAGCGCAGCGCATAAGCCGTAATTTCATTTTCCTGCAACAGTATCGTAAGCGCTTTTTTGCCCGATGTTTTTTCATACCCCAGCAGGTAGCGGTAGCTGCTCTCCGGTTGTGTTTTTATAACATACTTCAGCATTACATTTCCCAGGCGGCCTTCGGCATCATATAGTTCAGTTTTATTTAGCGTTTCATGTTTACTTTTTATAATAACTGTATCCCGTTCAAAAATCTTTTCAGGCTCGGGAGGAAATTCTTCCTGTACCCGCAGTGTATCCATTATGGTTGCTGTGGTGTCGCCCGATGGTGAATAAACGGCAACGGGGGCGGTGGTTTCCTTTTTTGCGCAGGAATATAAGGTAAGCAAAGCCAATAATGTTATAGAAAGCACTCGTTTCATTAGGGTTAGTTTTTACAAATATATTCAAAGTATATTATGGTGTGCACCCAAAATTTATTTCTCTATTTTTGCACCGTACACAAACACAACATAATGGACTTTCAAAATACACGCGACTACGCAAAACAACTCGATGCTCAGGATAAACTGGCTAAATACAGGGATGAGTTTATCTTTCCGCATGTAAATGGTAAACAGGTTATTTACTTTACAGGAAACTCACTGGGGCTGCAGCCAAAACGTACTAAGGCTTACGTGGATGAAATTATGAACGACTGGGCAAACCTTGCCGTAGAAGGTCATTTCTATGCCGATAAACCATGGTGGGACTATCAGGAACGTTTTGCTCAACCGCTGAGTAAAGTAGTAGGTGCCTTGCCAAGTGAAGTTACTGTAATGAATACACTTACCGTAAACCTGCACCTGCTTATGGTGTCGTTTTACAGGCCTACGGCAAAGCGTTTTAAAATCCTTTGTGAGGAAAAAGCATTCCCGAGCGACCAGTACATGATACAAAGCCAGGTAAAATTCCATGGGTACGATCCTGCCGATGCTATTGTGGAAATAAAACGCAGGCCGGGCGAGCACAACATACGCCTGGAAGATGTACTTGCTAAAATAGCCGAGGTGGGCGATGAGCTTGCCCTGCTGCTTATAGGTGGTGTTAACTACTACACAGGGCAGGTTTTTGATATGAAAACCATAACCAAAGCTGCACAGGAAACGGGTGCTTACGTGGGTTGGGACCTTGCGCACGCTGCGGGTAACATACACCTGGAGCTGCACAACTGGAATGTGGACTTTGCTGCATGGTGCAGCTATAAATATATGAACTCGGGTCCGGGTAATGCATCGGGTATATTTGTACACGAAATGCACCACAACGATACCGACCTGCCGCGCTTTGCAGGCTGGTGGGGGCACAACAAGCAGCGCCGTTTTCTTATGGAACCGCAGTTTGACCCGGTTCGTGGAGCCGAGGGCTGGCAGGTGAGTAACCTCCCTGTAATATCATTAGCGCCGTACCTTGCTTCAGTAGAAATGTTCGACGAGGTGGGTATGCCCGCACTTATAGAAAAACGCGACCGCATAACGGCTTACCTTGAATTTATACTGCACGAAATTGACCGCGAGGTAAACGGCCACTTCGAAATTATAACCCCGGCAGAGCCAAACGAACGTGCCTGCCAGCTTTCGGTATTCCTGCATGGCGAAGGCCGCCAGTTGTTTGACTATCTTATGAAAGCAGGTGTTATTGTAGACTGGCGTGAGCCAAACGTTATCCGCCTGGCGCCGGTGCCTTTGTACTGTTCGTTTGAAGACATGTACGAATTCGGCCAGGTACTTAAAGCCGGAATTTTATCGCATAAGAAATAGTATGTTATAAGCTTTATAAATGAGCCTGGAGTAATCCGGGCTTTTTTAATTAATTTTTTATATATTTTCACTGATGTGATTAAAAAAATAGTATTTTTCAAGAATTAAATCAACTAATCATGAAAAATATTTATCTTCTTATTTGCTGCGTATTTGGCATGTCCTTTTGTTACGGGCAGGAGCCGTTAATAATGACTTTTGAAGTATTTGAAAATCTCCCTTACGTTACTATACCTGTTTATGGTGACGGTAATAATTATACAGTAGATTTTGGTGATGGCCAGGTTTTTTATAATCAAACGGGTACAATCACATATTCGTACGAAAATCCGGGGACTTATACGGTTACAGTTTCCGGTACCGTACATTGGATTAATTTTGGTTCTCTGACTATTGCCAGCCAAATTAAAACCTTGGAACAGTGGGGAGATATGCAATGGTTATCTATGGAAGGAGCGTTTAAAGGCTGTAATAATCTTACTATTGCTGCAACAGATGTACCTGATTTAAGCATGGTGACAAGCATGAAAGATATGTTTAATGGAGTTTTAACTATTAACCAGCCATTAAATAACTGGGATGTTTCTACGGTAACAAATATGGAAGGTTTGTTTAGAAGTTCAGGTTTTAATCAGCCATTAAATAACTGGGATGTTTCTTCAGTTACCAATATGGCACATATGTTTCATAGTGCAGAATCATTTAATTATCCCATAGGTAACTGGAATGTTTCGTCTGTAACTAATATGGAAGGGATGTTTAGCCAAACTTACTTTAATCAGCCTATAGCCGATTGGGATGTTTCGTCTGTAACAAATATGAAAGGGATGTTTGAACAAGCCAGTGCGTTTAATCAGTCTATAGACGGCTGGGATGTTTCTTCTGTGACCAATATGCAAGGCATGTTTAAGTTTGCGTCATCCTTTAACCAGCCTGTAAATGACTGGGATGTTTCCTCAGTTACTGATATGTCAGGTATGTTTTACAGTGCAGATGATTTTGATCAGCCATTAAATAACTGGAATGTTTCTGCTGTGGCAACTATACAGGAGATGTTTTACGGAACAGGATTTAACCAGCCACTGAACAATTGGGATGTTTCCTCGGTTACTAATATGCAGAGTACATTTGAATCTACCAATTTTAATCAGCCACTTAATAATTGGGATGTTTCTTCTGTAGTCAATATGTCTGACATGTTTAGCTATAACAACCAATTTAATCAGGAACTTGATGACTGGGATGTTTCATCAGTTACAGATATGCAATATATGTTTTACGGAGCAGGGGCATTTAATCAGCAATTGAATAATTGGAATGTATCTTCTGTTACTAACATGCAATATATGTTTAACAGTGCAGATGCATTTAACCAGCCATTAAACTCATGGGATGTGTCAAATGTTTTAAATATGATAGGGACATTTATGAATACAGAATCATTCGATCAGGATCTTTCAGAATGGACATTTAATCAGGGTGTTTCTTTTTCCCCAGCAACAAGCGGAGGGTTTCTTTACAATAGTGTTATAAGTACTAATAATTATGACGCACTTCTTTATAGATTTGCAGAATTAGGGCTACAGAATAAATATTTTCGTGCCGCATATGTAAGTTTTTGCGATGCAGGTGTAAGAGAGTATTTAATTGATGAACTCGGTTGGACTTTCATTGGTGACAGCTTAGGTGAGAACTGCGTTGGAAATTCTTTAACGGGTAATATACGTTTTGATGAGAGTGCTGATGGTTGCGATGTAAATGATATAATTATTTCAAATATATTAGTTACCGGAAATGATGGCACATATTCATATACTACAATGCAAGATGGTGAAGGTGGATATAATCTTACACTTCAGGATACATCTTATGTTGTAACACTTTTAAACCTTCCCCCTTATATTTCTGCAGACCCTGTTTCACCTGAAGTAACGTTTACAGGTTTTGGAAATAGCGAAGTAGTAGATTTTTGCCTTACCGCAAACCAACAGGTGAATGACCTTAATGTAACACTTGTACCGGTTTCCGAAGCCCGTCCGGGGTTTGAAGCCCAATATCAGCTTGTTGTACAAAATATCGGTACACAGACAGTAGCAAATGCCATCGTTGGTCTTGAATATAATACAGATTTCCAAAGCTTTGTAAACGCCGCTGAAGCTCCGGTTTCAAATATAGCAGGATTACTCTCGTTTAATATAAGTAGTTTGCAACCCTTTGAAATTAAGACAATAGTTTTTTCAATGCTTACAGCACCACCACCAACTGTAAACGGAGGAGATGTGCTAGAATTTACGGCTACAGTAACACCGGATACTGATGATTATACTCATGCAGATAACACCTTCCTATTAGCACAAACCGTAGTAAATGCCTTTGATCCGAATGATAAGCAGGTATTGCAGGGCAGTGAAATAACATTAGAACAGGCGCAGGGTTCCCTGGATTATGTTGTCCGTTTCCAGAATACAGGTTCTGCAAGTGCCATTACAGTACGCATAGAAGATATAATAGATGAAAAACTTGACTGGACAACCTTTATGCCGTTAACTTCCAGCCACAATTACAAGGTTGAAATAACGGAGAGCAATAATGTTAACTTTATTTTCAATGATATTAATTTACCATATGAAGCTTCAGATGAGCCAGGTAGTCATGGTTTTGTTGCCTTTAAAATAAAGCCGGTTGATAACGTTGCTGTGGGAGATGTTATTAACGGCCAGGCTTCTATTTATTTTGACTACAACGCACCTATAATTACTAATATGGTCAGTACCGAGATTGTAGCACCAACATCGAATACCAGTGAAACGATAAAAGAATCAATGGTTTCAGTTTTTCCTAATCCAACTGATGGTTTGGTGCATATAAAGCATGCAGAGGGTATTAATGTTCAAAAAATAAGTATTATAAACTTGCAAGGCAGGATTTTGATGTCGAAAGTAGATAATGATGTTATTGATGTTAGTGGCTTAAGCCCGGGTATGTATATGGTTTCTGTTAAGACAGACAAAGGTACTGTTACTCAGAAACTGATAAGGAAATAGTATACGAAACGGGGCATTGCCCCGTTTTTTGTTTATATTGATCAACCAATAACAAACACCTTATGGAAGAAAATACCGTTGGGCTTATATTTCTTGTGGTAGTAAGTCTTAGCGTTGTGGCACTTACACTCTTTTTATTTAGTTACCTTTTTCTGGATGTGGTAGAAACATTTTGGGTTAAACACTTCGAAAGGCCGCCCTTTGTACACTTTTATCTGTTTAAGAAAGATATTCCGGGACCATTAAGGCAAGTGCTGCAAGATGATTTTTCCTTTTATCGTAATTTATCATCAAAGCATAAAAAATATTTCAGGCACAGGGTACACGGTTTTATAAAAACGTATGAGTTTCATGGGCGCGAGGGCATTGTAATAACCCCCGAAATGAAAGCAAAGGTAGCTGCCAGCTGGGTAATGCTCACCTTTGGTATGCGCAGGTATCTTCCCAGTATTTTTGAGCATATAATCCTGTACCCGGATGTGTATGAAAGCACGGTAACCGGGCTATGGCATAAAGGAGAGTTTAACCATCCGGCGGGTGCGGTGGTGTTTAGCTGGAAACACTTTGAAGAAGGCCTGAAGCATGGCGTACACAATATTAACCTTGCGTTGCACGAGTTTTCACATGCACTGCATGTATGTGCCACAGCAACCGATGAGGGCGGGGCTTCGGGAGATTTTTATGCATCAAAATTTGATGAGGTAATTACATACGTAAACCGTCCCGATACGTTGCGTAACCTGGCCGAACTGGACTATCTGCGTAATTATGCATTTACAAACCAGCACGAGTTTATGGCGGTGACACTGGAAACTTTCTTTGAAACCCCGGGTGAGTTCCATGAAAAATTGCCGGAACTGTATACCATTATTTCCAAGATGATAAATTATAAACCGGTATAGTATGGTAGTGGGCGTAATTGTTATTTTTATTGTAATCGCGATTATTTTTACCTCCTCGGCAGTATTGCCGATTCGGTTTATATGATGGTTTTTAAAAAGCCAATTTTTGTGCATTATTACCATACGCAGCTTGATGTTACTGATGAGGAGCGCGCTGTGTTAGAGCATAATTTCTCATTTTACCGCAGGCTCGATGAAAAGCATAAAGGCTATTTTAGGCACAGGGTAAAATCGTTTACAGATAAGTATACTATAGCAGGGCGTGGGGTAGAGGTTACTACCGAGGTAAAAATTAAAGTAGCAGCCACCTGGGTAATGCTCACCTTTGGGATGCGTAGTTATCTAACCGAGTATTTTGATGCGGTAATACTTTATCCGGATACTTTTGAAACTTCGGTAGGTGAGTGGAGCAATAGCGAATTTAATCCGAAAGCAGGAGCTGTGGTTTTTTCCTGGGCCGAGTTTGATGCCGGGTTGCAATATGAAAACGACAACATAAACATAGGCTTGTACCAGTTTGCACGCATACTGCATTTGTGGTACAGGATTGAAGACGAATCTGATGCTACGGCTTCCTTGTATTCTATGTTGTATGATAAGTTTCAAAACTATCTTGATAATCCCCGTAACCGCGCCAGGATTATGGAGTCTGGCTATTTTAATTATGACGGTTTTAGCAGCAATGAAGTTTTTACAGCTGTGGCGCTCGAACATTTTTTTGAAACCCCCGATACATTTAAAAAAGCATTACCGCGTGTTTATTGGCATATTGCAAGGATGGTTAATTATAAACCCGTGTAAAGGATATACTAAAATTAACACGCTATACGTTAATTAATTGTGTCCCGTATTCGGGTAAAATGCTTATCTTTAAAAATTAATACCCTGTACAGTGCTTGCAATTGCTACTTCCCACATTATCGTTATTGTTTTTGTAGCCCTTATGGTTGTGCTGCTTGGTTTTTATATGTCTGCCAAGTTTGCCGAATCGGCCTATTTACTGGCGTACCGTAAACCTGCTGTGGTACATTTTTACCCCATAAAAAGAAAGTTGCCTCCCGTAGCACGTATATTGCTGGAAAACGAATTCCGGTTTTACAACGAACTTACCGAAGAGCATAAAGAGTATTTTCAGCACCGGGTTTCCACGTTTATGAGGAAGTATAAGTTTGTAGGGCGCGACGGACTGGATGTTACCGATGAAATGAAACTGAAAATAGCTGCTACCTGGGTAATACTTACCTTTGGGCTACGCCACTATATTACTGATTTGTTTAATGTAATTATACTGTACCCTGATGTGTACCGTTCGCGCATAGCCGGTAATTACCATTTTGCCGAGTTTAATGAACCTGCCGGAGCAGTAGTGTTTAGCTGGCCGCATTTTGAGGCCGGACTCGATTTTACAGCAAATAATGTAAACTTAGGCCTGCATGAATTTGCCCACGTAATCCATACAGGTTCGCTGAATAAGAATTTTGGGGCAGGAGGTGATATGTATGCCGATATGTACCGCAAAATTATAGAGTACATACTGGTGGAAGAAAACCTGATTCAGATAGTAAATGCCAACTATTTCAGGCATTATGCCTATAAAAACGAACAGGAGTTTATGGCGGTAGCCCTGGAATACTTTTTTGAAACTCCCGAAGAGTTTAACCAAAAACTTCCCGAATTATACGGTATGATGGCTACTATGGTAAACTACCATAAAGCAGCCTAACGTTTAGTTTAGCAGTTCCTTAATCTTCTCTATCTGCCTGTTGTGCCTTATGGTGTGATACAGTAAAAAATATGCTATTTCCAGTTTGGTGCTGCCTTTAAGTGGTGTTTCGTCGCCTATAGGGGCCAGTTCATTAAGGTTGGCAGTGCCAATAACAGGCAGTATTTCATTTTTCACAATGGTAAGTGCATTGATAAGTTTGTCTTTATCATAGGTTTCATTTTCAGGAACCAGAAAACCGGGCGACTCCATTTTATGCTCGTAGTTAGTTAATATCTCCCTGTAATTTTCTATACGCTCACCCGGATCCCTTCCTGCCTCACCTGCCGGTTGCAGCATCATGGCATCGGTACCTTTTTGAGATTTGTACAAATGCCTGGCTACCTGTGCGGCTGTCCAGCTGCCAGTAAAGGGTACCTGGTTCATAGCATCTTCGCTCATACTGTTTAGCAGGTTTATGGTTTGGGTTAGTGCACCGTCCAGTTGTTGGGTTAAATCTTCCATAATAGTATCTTTTTTTGGTTAAAAATTAGCCCCCTCTTTTTTGTAAAAGGGGGCTTTCCACTCTGAATGATGATGATTGAATTGCTGGTTACTATTGTTTGTTTTTACTATTCTCTTGGCGGCTGGTGGCCTGTGCTGTGGTTTACCATCCACTGTATGCCGAATTTGTCTACAAGCATCCCGAAATAATCGCCCCAAAACATATCGCCTAGGGGCATGGTTACACTTCCGCCTGCGCTAAGTCCTGCAAAAACCCGGTCGGCTTCTTCACGGCTTTCCACGTGTATGCTAAGTGATGTGTTAGTGCCTGTAGCTACCTGTGGCATGTGGCTTGGTACATCGCTGCCCATAAGCACATTATTTCCTATTGGGAGTGATACGTGCATTATCAGGTTGCTTTCGTCTTTTGCGGGTTCGCCTTCTACGCAGCCGTCCATTGGCACATCGGCAGGGATGTCCTTAAAGCGCATCAGCATGGCAAATTCGCCGCCAAAAACACTTTTGTAAAAGTTAAACGCTTCCTCAGTGCTACCGTTAAAATTCAAATACGGATTAAGAGCTTTCATAACTGTTTGTTGTTTTTTGTTGATATTAATTGTTTGTCATTTTTTCAAGTACGGTTTCCAGCCTGTCAAAGTTCTCCTCGTTTTTTTCAAGGCAAAAACTCCTCAGGTTTCCGGCAGCTTCCGGTGTTTCAAAAACCATTTTAAAGTTAACCAGCGTACTTCCCGGCTCCGTTTCGGTAAACGTTACATCAATCTGGAATACCGGCGGGGTAATATGGTTCCAAACCAATCGTTTGCCTGGTTCTATTAAAATAAACTCGCTCAGGTTTTTAAAGTCTTTTCCATCCGGGCTGTGCATAACAAAATCCCATTTACCGCCCGCCCGCAGGTCATATTCGTTAAAGGTATTGGTAAAGCCTTCAGGTCCCCACCATAGGGCAAGCCATTGCGGGTCTGTCCATGCCTTGTATACCGTGCTTATCTCGTAATTAAACATGCGACTGTTAAGTATAACGCACTCATCGGGTTGTGGTAAAAGGGTAGTTTCCATATTATTGCTGTTCTATTTTTGCTTTCATATTATCCAGGTTTTGCTGTATGTCTTTGCCCAGCATACCGTCCATCATAAAGTTCATAATATTCCACGGGTACGAACTTTCACCCTTACAGCCCCATATTAGTTTTGTAGTATTTGGGTTAATGCTTTCGGTTAGGGTATAGCCCTGCATTACACTTTCAAAAGGCTCTTTAAAGCGTACTTCCACATCCATGCGCTTGTTTACATCTATAGCCTTTATTTCCTGTTCGCCTACACCTACCTTGTCGTTGCCACTCCAGCTGTTTATAAAGCCTACTTCGCCATCGGTACCGCTAAAAGTTTGTTTCTTATCCATGTCGCCCATATTCCATACGCTGTATTCGTCGCCGTTTTTCAGGTGGCGGGCGTAGTCAAATACTTCGGCTACGGGTTTGTTCACCACCACTTCGCGCTCTACTTTGTATTCTTTTGGCAGTATCAGCGCTATAACCAGCAGCAATACAATGATTACAAGTATAGCAATCCCTATTTTCTTTAAAATTTTCATGGTGTTATGTTTTTGTAATTTGGTGTATTGTTAGTTAGATTCAGGTTGTTTGCGGTTAAAAATAAGCGCATCCACAGAGTATTTACCGCTTCCGTTTATAAAGATGATTACCGAAAGTATCAGGTACGAAAAAGCCGGTATTTTATCGGCAAAAGCATCGTTAGCATGGGCTACAAAAAAAGCCACTACCATGGTTATAAAACTTGGGATAACCGACAAACGGGTAAATAGCCCCAATGTTATAAGGATGCCGCAAACAAACTCACCAAAGATTACCAGGTTAAACGACAGCTTTGAGCCAATACCTATGATGTCGCCAAATTGTGGCAATATCATATTGTAATTTTCTATTTTTCCCCAGCCAAAGTAGATGAACATTCCCCCGAAAAACAGGCGAAGTAATAGTACACCCAGGTCGGTGTCCAGAGGAGGAAGACGTAATAGTTTTTTCATAAGATGCAGATTTACGTTGTTATTATTATGAAAGTACTAATTTTTTGGCTCTGATACAAAGGTATCTATACCTTTTGTAACCCCTGCTGTGCTAAAAAGTCAATCAAAGGGGGTATTTAGGACAAAAAAGAATATCTTTGGATTTACAGAAAAAATAAAGCTATGAAAGTAGGAGTAGTATTGGTTAAGGATTATCGGCTGCTGAGCATTGCGGCTATAGTAGACGTACTGGAAACAGCCAACAGTTTTTATAGAGAGGCCGGTAAGGAAGAACCTTTTTCAATCAATCTGCTGCGTTTTCCCGGTCACGGTAGTGTGGCTTACGAGGAGTATACGGTTGCCGATATTTCGCCTGAAGATAATTACAGCCTGCTACTGGTACCTGCTTTTAAAAATGATGCCCTGCCCGATAGTTTGGGTGCAAATGGGCCCTGGTTTCCATGGCTAGTGAGGCAGTATGCAAAAGGTGCTGCCGTGGCCAGTTTTTGTACCGGGGCATTTGTGCTTGCTGCTGCGGGGTTACTAAACCATAGGCCTGCTACTACCCATGTTAACGCGGGTGGTAATTTTGTCCGGTTGTTTCCGCAGGTGCAATTAAAGCCCGATGCGGTTGTAACCGAGCAGGATAAGGTGTTTACCAGCGGTGGTGCTACAAATACCTTCCACTTACTTATGTTGCTGCTGGAAATTTATTGTAGTAAAGAAGTGGCGGTAAGGGCGGCAAAAACATTTAGCATAGACCTGGACCGTAACCGACAAACGTATTTTGGCTCGTTTACCCCTTACGAAGATCATGGGGATGATTTGGTAAAACAGGCGCAAGAGGAAATAAAGAAAAACTTTAGCCGCGCCAATACCATTGAAGAAATTATTACCGATGTACCTGCCAGCCGCCGTAACCTGGTGCGCCGTTTTAAACAGGTAACGGGTATAACCCCTATAGAATATCTGCAAAAGACCCGTATAGAGGCAGCCAAACAAATGCTGGAGCAATCACGCTACAGCATAACCGAAGTGATGCTGGAAAGCGGTTACAACGACCTGAAAACATTCCGTACGTTGTTTAAACGCACTGTAGGCATGACGCCTACCATGTACCGCGAAAAGTTTAGTGGGCAGGTGGTGTAAAGGTTGATGGTTGTTGGTTGTTGGTTGTTGGTTGTTGGTTGTTGGTTGTTGGTTGAAGGTTTTTAGGAGCTTCACTCAACTAGAAAATCTGTATGTATCTGCATGTGCGTAGCAGCAATGTCATCAATGTTCCTCTTAATATTTTGATACAATAAGTTATTTATTCCGTAGCATGCTTAGGAACACCGGGGTAATGCCAAGGTAAGAGGCTATATGCTTCTGAGTGATGCGCTGTTCCAGGCTGGGGTATAGTTTTTGGAATAGCCTGTAGCGTTCTTCAGCGGTTTTAGACAGGTTGGAATTAAGGCGGTTTTGGTATAAGGCAAAACCATTCTCTGTCATTATCCGAAAAAAACGTTCAAGTTTGGGTACTTCTTCATAAAGCTTCTGGAGGTTGCTATGGCTAATAAAAAACACAAAGGAATCTTCCAGTGCACTGATGCCGTAACTGGCAGGTTTTTGCGAAGAAAAACTGGCTATATCTGTAGCCCACCAGTTTTCCGGACAAAAAAGTACGTTGTGCTCAATTCCGTTTTTATCAAGGTTAAAAACACGCAGGCATCCGCTATCGGTAAAATAGATGTTTCGGCAGATTTCTCCCGGGTTTAGCAATGCAGTATTCTTCTTTATGGCGAGAAATTGCAGCTTATTCGTTACAAGCTGTATTTCTGCATCGTTAAGCTGAATGTGTAAGCTAAAATTAGAAAGTATACGTGCGTACATGTTCATTGTTTATACAAAAGTACGCTGTACGCACGTAACAAATTTTAATCCCGGTTAAAAAAACGTGATGATGCGGGTTATCAGCCCTACTTCGTTAAACTCTAAAATATCCTGGCCTTCAACCCGCCCTGTAGGTATGCCCGTGCCTTCCCAGGTGTAACGGGCTACATTGTGGTGGTATTCAGGTTCTGTAACTGCCCTGAATTTCCTCTCGGGAGCTTTTTCAAGTGATCCTTGTGCCAGTGCTGCCACGCCGTCAGGTCCATCTGCCTCAATGTTCGGGTCGGTGTATTTTACTTCCGGTGCCAGGCATTTGGCAAATTCGGTTTTAAATACTTCAAGGCCTTCGTTGTTCCATGCATTAACATACTGATGGACGATTTCTTTAACTGATGGTTTCATAAGCTGTAAAATTTATTTACGGCAAAGTAACGGCCATCAATCCTGGTAAAAATTAAAGTAGTTTAACAGATAAATTATTTGTTGATGTATCCTATCAAATCGATAATCCTCGATGAATAGCCGATTTCGTTATCGTACCAGCCTACTACCTTCACCATTTTATCTATTACCGACGTAAGCTGCGCATCAAACAGGCACGAATTTCTGTTGCCCAGCACATCTACCGATACTATCGGGTCTTCGGTATACGCCAGTATGCCTTTCAGGTTGTATTGCGCTGCGGTTTTAAATGCATTGTTTATCTCATCGATGCTTACTTCCTTGCGCACATAGCAGGTAATATCGGTAAGCGAACCATCGGGCACAGGCACACGAATACCCCCTCCGCCTATTTTACCCACAAATTCAGGGAATATTTTGGTTAATGCCTTGGCAGCACCGGTTGTGGTAGGCACTATGCTTTGGGCAGCCCCACGCGCACGGCGCAGGTCTTTATGTGGCTGGTCGTGCAGGCTTTGGTCTGTAGTGTACGAGTGTACTGTGGTTATGTATGCCTGCTCTATACCACACAGTTCGTTTATCACCATCATCATGGGTGCGGCGTTGTTTGTGGTACAGCTGGCGTTAGATATTATTTTCTCGGTGCCATCCAGTATGTCGTGGTTTACACCCAGTACCACCGTTTTTATGCGGTCGTCTTCAGGTGGGGCAGACAGGATTACCTTTTTAGCCCCCGCAGCAAGGTGTTTTTCGGCTTCTTCCAGGGTTTTGAATTTCCCGGTAGCCTCTATAACAATATCCACGTTAAACGAGCCCCAGTTGATTCCCTCCACCTCTTTGTGGCGGATAAAAGGGTAGGAGTGTCCGTCTATTATAATAGAATATTCGGTATGTGAAACTTCATACGGCAGGGTGCCGTGTATGCTGTCGTATTTTATAAGATGCGCCATAGTACGGGCATCGGCTATATCATTTATGGCTACTACTTCAATTTCAGGGTGGTTTAGCAGCAACCTGAAAAGATTACGGCCTATGCGCCCAAAACCGTTAATGGCTATTTTTGTTTTTTTCATCGTTTGTTGAAGGCAAAAAATAAGGATGCAAAGGTACTAAATCTTTACAGTTTGTTTTTGTATTTTTGTAGTTATAAATCAGGATGTATGACAACGATAACCCTAAAAATAAACTAGCGTACTAAAGCAGGTAAGGCATTGCTTTCGCTGTTGGATTTTTTTACCAAAGAAGGTAGCAAAGGAGTGGAGGTTATAGAGACACCTTATGATCCTGATTTTGTAACTATGGTAAAAGAATCGGCAGCAAGTCCTAAAAAGAAAACCGTTAATCCTGAGGATGTATGGGGAAGTTTAGGGTCGGTTTATTAATAGTTTATAAAGCAAATTCATGCTTTAATAACGAAAACATTAGCGAGTCTTCCATTTTGTCGCCTACAAGGTAATGTTCCCGTAGTATGCCTTCTTGTGTAAAGCCAAATTTTAAAAGCGTGTTGATGCTTGCGGTATTATAGCTTGCCGTCATGGCTTCTATGCGGTGTAGGTTCATGTTGCTGAAGCCAAAAGCCAATATTGCATTAAGAGCTTCGGTCATTATACCTTGGCGTTTATAGTCGTCGCTGTAAAGTCCGTAGCCTATCTCTGCCCGGTTGTGCTGTGTATACCAGGTATGGTAACCGCACCAGCCGATAATATTACCCGATTTCCTCTCAATAATAGTATGGTAAAGGTACGATTTATTGAACGTAACCAATCCGACAGCATACTTCGCTTTTTCTTTTGCCAAAGCCTCGGTATCAAGCCCCAAAAAGGCCATGAGTTGGGCATCGGTAAAATTGCTGTAGATATAATTATGCACCTCCGGGTTTATTTCCCTAAGGATAAGCCTTTCGGTATGTAGTTCGCGGAAATCCAGCTTGTGCTTTTTTAGGCGTTAACAGGCAATTTAATATTCAGGTCAGAGCGGTGTTTGAATTCTTTGGTGAGATACCATGCCAGCATATCTCCGAATGTTAAGTCAGAAGTCTCTCGATGAAAATAGCGATCAGGAGGTAGCAGGTTTATCTTTCCAAATGAAATCATTTTTATGATATAAAGAGGAATCATAATAGCGTGTAAAAATGCACTGCCAGAGCCGAATAACTCGCCTTCCGAAAGAAAATGAGCACTATAATCAAAACCTTCATGGTTAAGATCATACTTATCGGTGAATTTCACCAATAACTCATAATTATCATCTCCTGAACAACCCAAATCACCATCTATTGTTGTGGATAGTGATTTGACTTTATCCCATGTTTCCTTTTCAATGAAACTCTTTACTTCACAGTATGCCTCACGGAGTGTAGAAAAACTAACAACTAAATCCTGCTTTTCCATAACCTGAAACTTTAAACCTGAAACAAATTAAAGAATGTGCTTCTGCGCTTTGTATGACGAACGCACTAATGCACCGCTTTCTACGTGGCGGAAGCCCATTTCAAGGCCTATTTCCTCGTATTTTTTAAACTGGTCTGGGGTAATGAACTCCTTCACCGGAAGGTGTTTTTTACTTGGCTGTAGGTATTGGCCTATGGTAAGCACGTCAAGGTTTACATTGCGCAGGTCTTCCATGGTTTGCAGTACTTCGGCTTCGGTTTCACCCAGCCCCAGCATAATGCCCGATTTGGTGCGGTTAATGCCGCTTGCTTTTAGGTAACGCAGTACCTCAAGGCTGCGCTCGTATTTAGCCTGTATGCGTACCTCGCGGGTAAGGCGTTTTACGGTTTCCATATTGTGCGAAACCACTTCTGGTGCTACCTCCACTATACGGTCTATGTTTCGGGTTATTCCCTGAAAGTCCGGTATAAGGGTTTCCATGGTAGTACCCGGACTCATCCTGCGTACCGCCTTAACGGTTTCAGCCCAGATTATAGAGCCGCCGTCTTTAAGGTCGTCTCGGTCTACGCTGGTAATAACCGCGTGCTTAATGTTCATCAACTTTATAGAACGCGCCACTTTTTCGGGCTCATCCCATTCTACCGTTTCAGGCCTTCCGGTTTTTACGCCGCAAAACCCGCACGAACGTGTACATACGTTGCCCAGTATCATAAACGTAGCGGTGCCTTCGCCCCAGCATTCGCCCATGTTAGGGCAGCTTCCCGATGTGCATATAGTGTGTAGCTTGTACTTGTCTACAAGCCCGCGAAGTTCAGTATATTTTTGGCCTGTAGGGAGTTTTACCCTAAGCCATTTTGGTTTTTGTGTAAGCAGCCCGTTTTGTGCAACAGGCCTTGTAGTGTCTAAAACTGTTTCCATGCAATCAAACTCTCGAAATCAGGATACAAAGATACGGTATTTATATATACGCACACTGTGTGGTTTTTTACAAATAAGCCGGTTTTAAAACAAAAAAATGGCCTGCGTTTCGGCAGGCCATACTTAGTTTAACTAACTAAAAAAACTTTTATGCTTGTGGTTTTGTTACTATAAATACAGTTGAGAGCTAAAATACCCTACCTGTAAAGTGAAAAAAATTATTTCAGGTACAAGCAAAAATCGTTGTAATCTACTATCGCTTTTCCTTTCAGTAATATATCGGCGCCTATAATGCCGTGTACGGGCTTGGCTTTGTACTGGCGCAGGGCTTCATTTACGTGGCTCATGTCAAAGATTACCAGCCCCAGGCTATTGGTAGTCCAGCGGCCCAGTTTCAGGGTGTTTTGTAATGAAGTTTGTGTAAGCATGCCGGTGCCGCCTGCTCCTGCTGCGCGCGTGTCTGAGTCTGTTGCGTGCAGTGCAAAATGCGCTATGCCTTCAAAGTCTACGCAACTGTTGCTGGCGCCGGTGTCCAGGATAAAATTACCGTCTACACCGTTTATTTTTCCCTTTATAAGCAGGTGCTGGGTGCTGCTTAGTTTAAACTTAATACGTTTGTAGCCTTCCTTTTTCAGGATTGCATGCAGTTCTTCCATGTAGGTGTGTTATAGCTTTATTGATGGTTTTGGTAAAATTAGATTAAAAATCGGTACTTCAAAGCTAAATTTTGCATCAACTTCGTATTTTTGCTGCCGGTTTATTGATTATAATGATACTTACCGATACACATACCCACTTATACTCCGAAGAATTTTCGCAAGACCGCGATGCTATGATGCAGCGCGCCTTTAATGCCGGGGTTACCCGCCTTTTTGTGCCGGCCATAGACAGTACGTACACCCCTGGTATGTATGCCGTGCAGGAGCAGTACCCAGAGAACGTTTTCCTGATGATGGGGCTGCACCCTACGCATGTAAAAGAAAACTATGAAGACGAACTGGCTTTTGTGCAACAGGAGTTGGCTCGTGCCGATAAAAAGTTCTATGCCGTAGGCGAAATAGGGGTAGACCTGTTTTGGGACAAAACTTTTCTGCCGCAACAGCAAGATGCTTTTTCCCGTCAGATAAAAATAGCCAAACAATACGGCCTGCCCATAAACATTCATTGTCGTGATGCTTTTGACGAAACTTTTGAAGTGCTGGAAAGCGAAAAAGGAGAGGGACTGTACGGTATTTTTCATTGTTTTACCGGAACACAGGAGCATGCCGAGAAAGCCATAGGCTATGGTATGAAGTTGGGTGTAGGTGGCGTTGCTACGTTTAAAAATGGTAAAATAGACCAGTTCCTTGCCGACATTGATATTAAGAATATAGTGCTTGAAACCGATGCGCCTTACCTGGCACCGGTGCCCCACAGGGGTAAGCGGAATGAGAGCGCTTATGTGGCTCTTGTAGCCGAAAAACTGGCTGCTATTTATGGCCTTTCGGTAGCGGAAGTGGCACGTATTACCACACAAAATTCGGTTGATGTGTATGGTATTTAACGCGTAATTCCGGTTAAAATCCAATAAATTTTCGTTCATTTGTAAATTCACCTAAAAAACTATTTAAGAAGCACATGCAGAAGTTTGATCAGATCCGGCCTTTTTATGATAGCGAAGTAAATGAGGCCCTGCGCGGTGTGATACATCACCCGATGATGAAAGCACTCATGAGTTTCACGTTTCCGGAAATGTCTGAAGAGGAATGGAAAACGCAGTTGTTGCGCACGCATTCTAAACGTGATTTTCAGGCAAACTTCATTTATAATGCCATACAGGAGGTGCTTAAAAAAAGTTCGGAAGGACTAACTACCTCAGGTTTTGAGCATCTAGAACCGCATACATCGTATCTTTATATAAGCAATCACCGCGATATTATCCTGGATACATCGCTGCTGAATGTTACCCTGCTTGAAAAAGGCCTTACCATGACGGCCAGCGCCATAGGCGACAACCTGGTGCAAAAGCCTTTTTTACAAACATTATCAAAGCTTAACAGGAACTTCCTGGTACAGCGTAGCCTTTCGCCGCGCGAAATGCTGCAAAGCAGTAAGCTGATGAGCGAGTACATTTACCACCTTATACGCCGTGAAAACCGAAGCGTATGGATAGCCCAGCGCGAAGGCCGTACCAAAGACGGAAACGATGCTACCCAACAGGGGGTGTTAAAAATGCTGGCTATGGCCAATGAAGGCCAAACCCTTACCGAGTTTTTCCGAAAGCTGAAGATAGTGCCGGTTTCTATTTCGTATGAATATGACCCTACCGATGCCCTGAAGATGCCGCAACTTTTGGCTAAGGCAAACGATGAGGTGTACGTTAAAGAAAAGAATGAAGACTTTAATACCCTGCTTAGCGGTATTATAGGCCAAAAGAAAGGTATACACCTGCATGTAGGCACGCCGCTGGATACTGAGCTGGATATTATAGCTACAGAGAGCGACAGTGCTAACAAGCAGCTGCAATCATTGGCACAGGTTATAGACGAGGCTATTATTACCGGCTATAACCTATGGCCTACAAACTACATAGCTTACGACCTGCTTAACGGTACCACACGCTTTGCTGACAGGTATACCGAAAAGGAAAAACAGGTATTTGAACGCAGGCTGGAAATGCGTATTGATGTAGAAAACCCGATACTGAAAGAAGGCTTCCTGGCTATGTATGCTAACCCGGTGGTAAATAAAATGAAGTACCAGGATGCATAGGCCCCGTATACTGCTCATATATACCGGAGGCACCATAGGCATGGTGAAGAACTTTGAAACCGGTGCCCTTAAGGTATTCAATTTTAGTAAGCTGCTGCAACGCATACCGGAGCTAAGGCAACTGGACTGCGATATAGAAACCATGTCGTTTGAAAAACCCATCGATTCCAGTGATATGGATCCGGCCAAGTGGGAAAAGATGGCTCGTATTGTTGCTGATAATTACAATGATTTTGACGGTTTTGTAATCCTGCACGGCAGCGATACCATGAGCTATTCGGCATCGGCACTGAGCTTTATGCTTCACGGCCTTAAAAAGCCTGTGGTATTTACGGGCTCGCAATTGCCTATCGGCGACCTGCGTACCGATGCCAAGGAAAACCTGATTACCGCCATACAGATAGCTTCGCTGCATCATGATGGGCAACCCATAGTACGCGAAGTTTCCCTTTATTTTGAATACAAGCTCTACCGTGGTAACCGTACCACCAAGATAAGCGCCGAGCACTTTAATGCATTTACATCGCCCAATTACCCTGCACTTGCCGAAAGCGGCGTACACCTGCGCGTACACAAAGAACAGCTTTTGCCGTTAAACGGCGAAGAGTTCGAACTGCGTTCCGGGTTTGACGGTAATGTGGCTATCGTAAAAATGTTCCCCGGTATTACGGCACAGGTACTACGCGCCATAACTGCTATAGAAGGCCTTAGGGGTATAGTGCTGGAAACCTATGGCAGCGGCAATGCACCATCGGCAGAGTGGTTTATCGGCATACTGCAAAAAGCCATAGAAAGTGGCGTACATGTGGTAAACGTAACCCAGTGCAGCGGAGGCCGCGTAAACATGGGCCAGTACGAAACCAGTACCCTGCTGAAAGAAATAGGTGTGATAAGCGGTGCCGATATTACCACCGAAGCCGCCATTACCAAAATGATGTACCTGCTGGGTATGCAGGTGCCTGCGCACCGTTTTAAGCTACTTTTTGAAGCGCCTGTGTGCGGGGAGCTTACCCAATAAGTTTGACGTTAGATTTTTTAGACTATTTTTGTCTGTATACAGAAGGGTGGCCGAGTGGTCGAAGGCGCACGCCTGGAAAGTGTGTATACCTCAAAAGGGTATCGAGGGTTCGAATCCCTTCCCTTCTGCAATAAAATATTATCCCAGATCTCCCATAACAAAACTAAAGTCCACAATTGTCATGATAAAACTGAAGGTACTTTTTACACTGTTAATATGTTTTATAGCTTCTAATGGTTTTTCGCAGGTTGTTATAAAGCCGGGTAATAAGAAAATATGCTACACCGGCAGGGTAGAGGTTAAGGCCGACTCAACACAGTTTTACTGGCCGGGAACATCCATAAAAATAGCCTTTAAGGGTACGGGTGCTTCGGTAAAAATGAAATCGCTGAAAGAAAAAGCCGATTTTTATGCCATTGTAGATAATGATGCCGACCATGCTTTCAGATTCCAGTCGGATAGTGAAGTAAGGACGTTTACCGTTGCCCAGGGACTTAACCCCGGTAAACATACACTGGAAATCTACAAGCTGACAAACAGCACCTCAAAAAATATATTCTATGGTTTTGAGCTGGAAGGAAAGGCTTCGCTTTTAAAGTTTAAAGATACCCGCACAAGAAAAATAGTTTTTTACGGCAACTCTATTACGGCGGGGCATGGTGTAGACGTGCCCGAAGGCGGTGTAGATGCCGGTACACCCGAACAGTTTAATAACTACTACACTTACGGTGCCATTACAGCACGCCATTTTAATGCAAAGGCATCAATAGTAGCCCGTAGCGGTATAGGTATTATGGTGAGCTGGTTTCCGGAAATTATGCCCGAAACCTTTGGACGTATAGACCCGCTGGATCCAAATAGTAAGTACGATTTTAATGTATTTCAGCCCGATGTGGTCGTGGTAAACCTGTTCCAGAACGATTCTTGGCTGGTAAAACTGCCAGAACACGAACAGTTTAAAAGCAGGTTTGGCACCACAAAACCTACAGAGGATTTTATTGTACAGTCGTATAAAAACTTTATATCCTCGGTAAGGGAAAAACATCCCCAGGCAAGTATTATATGCGCTTTAGGTAATATGGATGCCACCCAGGAAGGTTCTCCTTGGCCTGATTATATCAGGAAGGCAGTAGGCCAGCTGGAAGATGAAAATATCTACATTACCATATTCCCGTACAAGAACACAGGTTCGCATCCGGTAAGGAAAGAACAACAGGCCATGGCCGACCAGCTGATAGAGTTTATAGAAGGGCATATTACCTGGTAATATTGCCGTAAAAACACGTCCTATTCGCCCGAAAAAGGTTCCAGTTGTTTTATAACCGGAGCTAATGATTTGCTTTTTTCGGTAAGGGTGTATTCTATATGCAGCGGTTTTTGGCTTACAACAATTTTCTCCAAAAGCCCTGATTCTTCCATTTCCCTAAGCGCCGTGGCTATAGATTGCTTACTGGCTCCGTTGATTTCCCGCAGCAGGCTGTTAAAGCGCACATTTTCATGAAGCGCTAATGAAAATATCTGCATTTTCCACTTTCCGGCTAATTGTTTTAGCAGTTCTTCTACAGGGCAGTTTACCCCGCTGTTTTCGGTTTTTTTCATAGTCCGGTTTTTTTGACTAATTGACTGGTGTTTGTAAAGGCTGCACCTTTGTGGCAAAATTAGCAATAATTCGCAAAAGCGGGTTAGTGCAGTACCCCCAGATAATGAAATCGCTGTACTTTCTATTGCTAATCACGTTATGCTTAGGCTGCCGCACACAGGAAAAAAAGAGTGTTATGACAGAGAACAAAACAAATCCGTTAATGTGCGATCCGCAAAGCGGCATGTGCGAAATGCCCGAAACTGCTGCGGCATCTTCAGGTTTAAAAACCATTCCGGCAGTAAAGCCGGTAAGGATTATTTACTATACCGATCCTATCTGTTCGTCGTGCTGGGGAATAGAACCGCAGCTGCGCAAACTTAAATCAGAGTACGGCGATTATATAGAAATTGATTACCGTATGGGTGGGCTGTTGCCGGACTGGAGCTATAATAGCGGAGGTATCAGCAAGCCATCGGATGTGGCGCATCATTGGGATGAAGCCAGCCTGTATTATGAAATGCCTATAGACGGCGATGTGTGGTTGGAAGATCCTTTAGACTCATCTTATCCTTCGTGCATTGCTATGAAAGCGGCACAGCTTCAGGATAAGGATAAAGCGGTAACGTTTATGAGGATAATGCGCGAAAAGCTTTATCTGGACAAAAAGAACATTGCCAAATGGGAAAATATATCCGAGGCCGCGGCCCTGGCAAATCTTGATGTAGCACTGCTTAAGCAGGATTATATGGGGCAGGGGAAGATATACTTTGAACAGGATTTAGCACTTGCACGTCAGCTTGGTGTGCGTGGTTTTCCTACCATGTTTTTTACCGATGCCTCAGATAACAGGCTGATGGTATATGGTGCCAAGCCTTATCAGGCCTATGAAAATGCAATACTGGAACTGTACCCCGATGCTAAAAAGAAACAACCGGTAACCACAGGAAATCCGTTAGCGTTATTCGAACGTTACCCTACGCTTACCGCTAAGGAATATGCGGTAATACTAAACCATACCACCGAAGTGGCTACGTCAATTTTAGAACAGCTGGTACAATCCGGCAGTTTAGACGTAAAAACAATTAAAACAGGAAAGCTTTATAAAAGGAAATAGTTCACTGGTCAATCATCCAATTTATGTAGTAAATCCCCTGTAGGCACTATTGCTTGCAGGGGTTTATTTTTTTGGATTATTTTACCAGTGTCACCGCCATAAGCCCGATGATAACCTCATTAGCTACGGCTTTCCACTGTATGGATTTTAGTTCCCTGTGTTTATCCATTGGTATATCCAGTATAATACCTGCACCACCGTCTATGGTGCGTGCGTATACGTCGGTAGGCTTTATACCGGCGGCAGTTTCCATATCACGGCTTATAATCCCTGTTTTAAACGCCACCCTGTAAGGGCGGGGTGCATTTAGTTTAAAGGCAAGACCATCGGTGTGAAAATCCTGTTCTATGGGGCACCACGTATCGGGGTTTGTCAACTCAAGTACCGTTTTTGTACCGTTAGTATAAGTTATGGTAATAAGCCCATTGGTTACACCATATTGCATGGGGTTTGTAGTGCCTGCCATAAGCAGGTAGGCGTGCTGCGCCTTGCCGCTCAGTGGCACCGAAAGCGAATCGGGGTAGTTGTCCCACAGTGTGGTAAAAGCTATGTTGTTCTTACCCTTCGGCATACGGAACGGCACACCAAACGGGGTTTCCAATACTTCATTTTTTATAGCATTGCGAAGCCCGGTGTCGTCAATTTTGTATGTAAGCTTGGGGTGGCACCATTCGCCCACACCCTGTACCGGAGTTTGCATGGTGGTGTATGGTGAACGCGGAGTAAGGTAGCGGTTCTTAAAAATATCGGTTACAGAGGCATTAAGCGCTGAATCAATATTCACCGGTACATATTCATGTTTAACAGATTTGTTAAGGCTTGCAGAATCATATTCAGACGGAAATGGTTCGGGCTCTAATTTGTGGTAGTTTTCCATGGGTACCCACCAGCTCATTTGTCCTTGCTCCCGTTTTTCAAACTGGTCGAAATCATGTTTTATGTTCCGGTTTTCGAGCCATATTTTCTTGCCGCTCCATACAATTTCTACCGTGCATTTTTGGGTAAAATCAAATGTGATTTCTATTAAAGGGGCTTCAATCCCGTCTTTTAAAAGCCATTTCGTTTTTTTACCGTTTACTTTTATCCACTCAATGGCATCGTTCAGGGCCTTAACCTGTAAATGTAATTTTAAGGCTTTACCAAAATTATTTGAAAATACATATACATCCTTATCGCCTTCACGCTTAAAAGAGTATCCCATATCCGGATGCTGTATTTCTGCAAATTTCCAGTCACCCGGAAAACCCGGTTGCACTGTTATTTCATTATGCAGCAAGTTGGGCGCTATGCCAAAAAGCCCTTGCACCACCGCACGTGAGTATACGCCTATAGGGTCGCCAAAGTCGCGGTAGCTTTCACCGCGTGCCGCATCGTAGTAGCTTATTTGTCCTATATTACCCGGCGAATTTCCCAGGTACATGCCATCTAAAACTGCGCCTTTAAATAGATTGTAGGCTTCATTGGCACGGCCTGCCTGCCAGTACGCCAGTGCGGTGTGACCCGTTTCGGCGAAAGCCACATTGTTTGTACTCCAGCAATAAGGCATCCACGATGAGGTGGCAATGGCATTGTATTCCCCATCTAAATTATCAGCTTTTATGGGGATGTGCGGAATGTATTGGTCTACATAACTTGTAGCGCTATAAGCCTTAAACGGATTGTGTATGCCGGAATCTATAGCAGTATAAATGGACCACACGCCTGCGTAAGGATGCACCATTTTATTACCCATAAAATCTACATACTCCGCCCACCAGCCTTGGTTTTCCAACCAAAGTTTCTCGTTTATGGCCTTGAGTATCTTGTCTGCTTCGTTGCGGTATGGGGCAGGATTTTCGCCTATAAGGGTTGCAATTTCGGCAGCTGTAGCATTGGCACGATAATTATATGCCGAACCCACTGTAGTACCGCCGCTGTTGTACATAACACCGTCGCTGGCCCAGGTAGCAGCATAGGCTTCATACAAGCCATCACCGTCAGGATCAAAGTTGCGCTTTTCCCACGCAAGGCTACGTTGTATTACCGGGAAAATCTTTTTGGCGTAAGCCAAATCACCCGTCCATTTCAGGTGCCACAGCAGTTCGTCTATGTACACCAGGTTCATGTCGTAGTGGTGCATCTGGGTATTGTTATTCGGGTTACGGCAGATGTAGCCGTTGCTGTACATGGGCGTACCCCATTTTTTCAGGGCGCGGGTAAGGTCCAGTACCGTGTCCTGCTGTGGATGAGCGTATATTGGCTCTACATCGGTTACCTGAGATGCCGCGTAGTTATCAAAATGCGTGCGTGCGCGGTTGTGCCAGCCCAAAGCATCGCCTGTATAGGCTGCCCGCCACCCGTTTAGTTGCATGCGCCAGCCTATAGCACCATGCAGCCATACCTGTTCGTCCCAAATACCATCGGCAGCCATAGAAATGGTAGCGCCCAGCGGGTTCATGTATGGGTCGGGGGTGGTTATTTTCAGGGTTCGCGACAGTTTGATACGAGCTGCGTCGGCAGTGTTAAATAGCTTTTCGCCAATGGTATTGTCTACTTGTTTCAGCTCCCCGTTTTCGTACACCATATACACGGTAGGCTGTATTGCTGTTTCCAGGGTTTTTAACTGCTGCGGATGTTCCGGCATTTCAAAGGCATCGGGTGGGTCGGCACCCATATCGCCGTTGCGGTTCAGCTTGGTCAACTTAATTTCCGAAGTAAAGCACAACAGTTTTATGTTTTTACCTACCATACTTTTCGGGAAGGAGAACTTCCAGATGCCGCCTTCGGTATCGTAAAATGCCTGAGCTGAAACAGCGAACCCTTCATTGCCAAACCGTGTGTCGTTCAACTCATAATCACGCCTGCCGGGTTTGTACACTGACTTACAATGCACAGAATCGATAGCTATAGTATTGTTGCCTAACTTTATTTTAAATGCAATATGCTTTTTGTCTTTTTTAGAATAAATGGCAAATACAGGCCTGTCGCTGGTTTCTATCCGGAACTCGGTGTGGCTGCCGTACAATGCCCGCGTAAAGCGGTTGTTGCCGTTAATGCATACAAAGTCTTCGCCTTCGGGAGTGTATTGCAGTACGCGTTTTTCGTTTCTATTGTGCTTGTTATACGAGGTGTTTTCTATAAAGTCGCCCGCGCTGGTTTTGGTTTGCGCCCATGCCCGGTTAGGATATAGGCACAGCGATAGTAGTATAAAACTGCATAGTAGCAGTCTTAGGGGTATAGGGTATGTTTTTGTAGTAAGCATGTACTGTAAATGTAAAGGTTTTTGGTCAATGGTTTTGTCCTGTACTATCCTGTGGTTGGTTTTTAAGTAGTGTTATTTTATTGTTTTATAGTGGTTTAACCGTGTTTAACCCTTGTTAACACAACTTAACAGTGTTTGCTAAACCTGCAAGATACATTTGCATAGTAATCTTAAAAAACAATCTAAAAATGAAAACAGTAGTACTTATGGGTTTATTGCTTGCGGGCAGTATTTCTTTTGCACAACAAACCGTGATTTATTCGCAGGATTTTGAAGATCTTGAATCAGTAGCAGGCGAACTATGGGGAGGTATAGATATAGATGCTGAAGACGGAGTTTCGTTTGGGCTTACATATTCGCAACCGATTTTGGTACAGCTTGGCTTTACCGGAAATGTAATGACAAGCAGCAACTTTTACCTTGATGATGAGAATAACCCGGTTGTGATAGAGGATTCAGACAACATTCTTGTGTCGCCCTTTATAGAACTTCCCGATGAAGATAATATTAACTTCTCTTTGAGGATATGCGGCATAGCTACAGAACCGGAGTCCTTATCATCATACCAGGTGTACGCCATAGCTGCCGAAGTATTTGATAACCTTAGCACTGTTAACGAGCTTTTAATTGCCCTAAATAGTGCCACTCCACAGGCCCAGGCCAGTGTAAACGGGCTGTCGTCTGTTGTAAATATAGATTTGTCTGCTTATCATGGTCAGGTTATTTATTTGTTTGTAAGGCACAGTGGCTCTACAGGTGCGGGCTACCTTTTTGTAGACGATTTTACCATAACTACCGGTGAACTTGCTGCCGTTGATGGTAACCAAAAGCCTGTTTTTACAGTATATCCTAACCCTGTGACTAATGTGCTGAACCTGAATACTGCCGGTGTTGCGGTAAACAAAATTACTATAACCGATATTAACGGCCGTACCGTGAAAACCCTTGTACCACAGGTAGGAAGTGAAATAAGTGTCGACCTTACAGGGCTACAAACAGGTACTTACCTTGTGGCTGCAGAAACCGATAAGGGGCGTGTGGTAAAACAGGTTATAAAACAATAATACAGGAATTAACAAAACCCAATTCCGTAAAATCCCAAAAACAATAAAGCCATGAAGAATATTATATCCCTCTGCATTATGGCTGTGCTTTTTACTATCCCATCATTATTTGCACAGCAAAAGAGCACCTTTGCGCCTTGTTTTTCAGATGAATACAGCAGGTTGCGCCAAAGAGATAACACCCGGGCTTTTGAAGGCTGGATGGCTTCAAAACTACTGTCTCCACGTAAGGCATTTTCTGCTAACGACGATGATAATGTGGTTACCCTGCCCGTTGTGGTACACGTTATACACGATGGCGATGCGGTAGGCGTAAGCGAAAATATACCGGACGAACGCATTTTTGCACAGTTACAGGTGCTTAACCAGGATTTTAGGCGTATGGAGGGTACTCCCGGTTATGCCGAAAATACTGCTGGCGTAGATACACACATACAGTTTTGCCTTGCGCAGCAGGACCCGGACGGTAACCCCACTACGGGTATAGACCGGCAAAACCTTGGGCTGGCTAACTGGAATACTATGGATGCTGTAGATTATGATTTAAAGGCAGCAACCCAGTGGGATCCGGAGCGATACATAAATATTTGGGTTTGCCGTTTCGGTGGGGAGCTTGCACAGGTAGGCGGCTATGCTTACTTTCCTGAAGCATCAGGGCTTAGCGGACTGGAAGGGGCAGAAGCCACAGCCAATATCGATGGTATAGTAATGTCGTTTAAGGCTTTTGGCAGTTCCGATATTTTTCCGGCCACTACTTATTTTCCCGAGAATGATAAGGGGCGGTCGCTTACCCACGAAATGGGACACTTCCTGGGGCTGAGGCACATTTGGGGCGACCAGAACTCTTGCCTTGCAACAGACTATTGTGAGGATACCCCGGCGTGTGTAGGATTGCATTTTGACTGTACTCCTGTAGATACCTGTACTTCAGACGATGTGTGGGACCAGATAGAAAACCACATGGACTATACCCCCGATGTGTGTAAAAGCGTATTTACCGCCGGACAGAACGACCGTATGTGGGTAGTGCTGCAAAATGCACCGCGTAGGGTTTCGTTGCTTACATCTGATGCGTGCCAGGCGCCGGCTGCCGGAGTAGGGGAACAATGGCAAAAACAACTGCAACTATACCCTAACCCTGCACAAAACAGCATAAACATCAGTGGCGAAGGCCTGGATAATGCCCGTTACCAAATATATACCGTACAGGGCGTACGTGTAGCCGAAGGGGCTGTTAACAAACAAGCACAAATAGACATACAAATGCTTAGTGCCGGTGTTTATATTATAAAACTGGCCGATGGCAGTAAAACTGCTTCACTGCGTTTTATTAAGCAGTAAGTTTTTTCAATGAGGTTTTTTAAGCGGCTGATTGCGCAAAATCAGCCGCTTTTTTGTGTTATTTCTGTACCTTCGCTCCAAAGAAATAACCCATGAAAAAACTCCTACTCCTACTAATAGCCACAACACTTTTCGCTTGCAAACCCGATAAACCAAAATCAGGTAAGACGCCCGAGGTGTACACAGCCACCTTTGAGACTACCAGTGGTGATTTTGAGATAGAAGTTACCCGAGCATGGGCTCCCATAGCCGCCGACAGGTTTTACCAGCTGGTTAACAGCGGTTTTTACGACGGCGAACCGGTGTATAGGGTAGTGGAGGGTTTTGTGGCGCAGTTTGGCAGTATAAGCGGTACTAAAATGAAACCGTGGAAAGATAAGATTATGCCAGATGAGCCACTGCTGCAAAAAAACAAAAAGGGATATGTAAGCTTTGCCCGCCAGGGTAAGGAGTCGCGTAGCACCGATGTGTTTATCAACCTGAAAGACAATATATCGCTTGATACCCTAACGGTAGACGGACTGAGGGGGTATACACCTTTTGGCAGGGTTACCACTGGTATGGAAACGGTAGAGGAGCTGTATGCTGATTACGGCGAACTGGTAATGCAACACCCGGAGTCGTTTGCTACAGCTACTAAGTTCAAAAAAGCCTTCCCTAATCTGGATTATATAGAGAAAGCTTACATCAGTTCGGGTGAGTAATTCTTTATAAATTTCTTATAAGGTATTTCCATATTTAATTTCTAATTTTACGCCCTTACAAATCAAAACAACTAAAAACTCCTTATGGCATCAGGCTTTTTTGCAATTTTAGATGATATAGCTTCATTAATGGACGACGTGGCTGCAACCAGTAAACTGGCCACCGGAAAAACCGCTGGTATACTGGGTGATGATCTTGCCGTAAATGCCGAAAAGGCTACAGGTTTTGTGTCTTCACGCGAGTTGCCTGTGCTTTGGGCCATAACTAAAGGTTCGTTGTTAAACAAGGTTATCCTTATCCCTATAATACTATTGCTAAATGCATTTTTTCCTGTAGCTATAAAGATAGTACTGGTTATAGGCGGTTTTTACCTGGCTTATGAAGGGGTAGAGAAAATTGTGGAATATGTGTTCCACCACGGACATGATAGTGAGGAAACTGCTGAAGAGGAAAACCAGACTGAGGCTGAAGCCGAAAAATCTAAAATTAAGTCGGCCATAACTACCGATTTTATCCTTTCGCTGGAAATTGTAATTATAGCACTTAGTACGGTTTTAGATAAACCACTTGGAATACAAATCATGACGGTGTGTATTACAGCACTGCTGGCTACCATAGGCGTGTACGGCATTGTGGCACTTATAGTGCGCATGGACGATGCAGGTTTCAGCCTTATAAGGGCTTCAAAAAACAAAGGCTTTTTCTCTAAGTTGGGTAACCTGCTTGTTAAAGCACTGCCTTGGGTTATAAAGGCGCTTGGCGTTATAGGTACTGTAGCGCTTATTATGGTATCGGGTGGTATTTTTGTACATAGCATAGAATACCTGCACCACCTTGTGCCGGGCTGGCCTTCTATAGTTAAAGAAGTGCTTGTAGGACTTGTAGGAGGTTTTGCGGCACTGATTGTAATTACTGCCGGTAAAAAAGTAGTAGCCCTTGTAAAGAAATAAATCCTATACTTTTATAAAACAACAAAAGCTCCTTGTAGGAGCTTTTGTTGTTTTATAAAATATCGGTTATCCTTTTTTGCAACAGCCGTCCAGGCCTTCATAAGCGGTAGGGTCGGCTTTAAGCTCGTCTGCATCGTACCCCAGTTTTGTAATAGCCTGTTTTATCTTGGTCAGGTCTGTTTTCTTTGTGTTATAGGTTACCTTAATGGTCATGGCTTTTTCATCAAGCACTACCATCTGTACTCCCTTTTCTTTAAGTAAGGTTTGGTTAAACCTTTGTCCGCAGCTTTCGCAGGCTTTGCAATGGTCGCAGTAAATTTTTGTTTTTATTACAGCTGTCTGTACGGTTTTTTGCTGCTGTGCCGATGCTGTTGCAGTAATAAGTAATAGTGTACAGGCAATGAATACTGTTTTAAGAATCGTTTTCATAATGTTGTTAATTGCATTGTGGCAAACTTAGGTTTTAGTTCATTAAAAAGCAATTGAAAATATTTACGGTTATGATATGCTTCGTTTACGTTTTTAAGAAAGAAAATGGTTGTCTTAATGCTTCTTTTTGAGGCAAATATAGAGAGATAAAAAATAAAAAAAGTTTTGGGCATTCTTTATAGGCTTTACTGCTACGATAATCAGGAAAAAGATTTAAAAAGTAATTTCTGTAGGTTTTAACTTACTTAATGGTTACTGTTTTTCCTCATTTAACATTTATAAATAAGTGTGCTGCTTTGTAAAAAAATGTTAAATACTTAGGTTTGCAGCATCGTACTTAACATTTCCAACCTAAAAGAAAAAACTTTTACCAATTCCTTGCATGCAAATGCGCTAAACCAAAAGTTTAAGAGGTGTGCCTTTCAACCGGGCACACCTTTTTTTATGTTTTTACTTATACAATAACTTCAATAACGGTACCCTTTCCTTCACCGGAATTAATGTTTAGTGTTCCGCCAAGGGCTTTTACACGTTCGTCTATATTGCGCAGTCCTATGCCCATACGTGTTTTCTTAATGTCGAAACCTTTGCCGTCATCCCAAATGCGAAGCTTTACCATAGTACCCTGCGCCATTAGCGCTATGTTGCAATTAGCAGCGTTACTGTATTTCTTTGCGTTTGTGCAGGCTTCCTGTACAATACGGAATAGTGCTACGCGGGCTTCCGGTGAAACATTTGCCCAGTTGATAAACTTATCTACATAAACATCAAATACCGGCCCCTTAGTTTCTTGTTGCCTGCTTACCAGTTGCTTCAGTGCTTCGGCATAGCTTTCGTCTCCGGTAAAGCTTTCTTTAAGGTCATGCGATAGCTTGCGTATTTCATCCTGGGTTTCCTGAAGCTCGTTAACTAACAATTCTTTTTTCTGGCCTTCTTCTGTTTCCAGTTGCATCAGGTTAAAGCGCGTGGTAAAAATGCGGTTTATTACCCCGTCATGCAGTTCCATGGCTATACGGTTCCGTTCTTCCATTTTAGCATTTTCGGCGCTACTTTCCTGTTGTAACAGCAGGCTGTATATTTTTTCGTTTGCTTCCTGTTGTTCCTGTATGTAAAGAAGTTCTTTGTTACGTGCCCTAAGCCTTATAATAACTACGGTACCTATAGCAAAAAGCCCTAGTACTATAGCCGCCCACAGTGTATAATTTACACGGCGGTGCAATGATTTGTTTTGGTTTTCTACACTTTCTGTTTCAAAAGCTATCCTTGCAAATTTGTTTCGCATGGCGCGTTCAGCACGTTGCAGGCTATCATTCAGCTCAAAATACAGTTTAGAATAGTATGCCCCCTTATGGTGGTCGTTTACCGCCAGGAGCGACAGTACTTCCATTTCATCGTTGCTACTTTGTTCTTTTACTGCTTCGGTATAAGTTTTGCGTAGCAGCGCTACTGCGGCCAGGGTGTCTTTTTTATGAAGGTAATGCTTAGCTATGCTTTTTTCTGTTTCCAGTTTAAAGTAAGATTCTTTCATACTGTCCAGAATACGGAGTGATTCAAAAAGATCAGGAGCATAATCTTTTTCTTTATATCCCTGCATCATTTTGGCATAACCTATGTTTCCTAAAAATAAGGCATGGCTTATTTTATCGCTTTGGGTATTAAGTTCCATTGCCATAGTGTAAAACTTAATTGCGGTAGCATAATCGCCCTTTTTATCGTACAATACCCCCATATTGTTATAGATGTTTTGCCTGTGCCATAGTATTTTTTCTTCGGGTATTTTGCTCTTTGCCATTTCATGGGTACCCTTTAATGCAATTTCTAAATAGCTAAGGGCCTTGTCATAATTTTGCATGCTGGATAAATCATTTGACAGGGATACATAGGCATCGTTAAGGGCTTCCTTATCATTTGCTTTTTGCAATAAGCGGATGGCCTTGATTTCTTCAGCTTCAGCTTCAGAAAAATTTCCGTGTATAAACAGCACGCGGGCATTTCCGTGCAGCGACAGCCCGAAGTTTAAGGTGTCGTTCAGTTTTTCATAAATATTCTGTGCCCGCAGCCTGTAGTAATAGGCACTGTCCAGCACGTTCCGGGCTTCCATGTTAGACGCTATATTGTAGAGCGAAAACGCCAACGTTGCAGAGTCTTCCCTTTTTTCTGCCGAACTATACAGAAAACGCATAATAGACATGTGTTTATCCATTTCATCATCATAGTAATACCTGTACGCTATAACCTTCATTATTTCCTGGTTAAGGCTGTCTTCAGGGCGCGTTTTGGTTTCTGTATACATACTATCCAGTATCCGTGTACGCTCGGTAAGGGACATATTGTCAGTTCTTTCCAGGTAGGCAAGCTCGCCCAGTTCGTCCTTGCTGTTTTTTCTTCTGCTACAGGCAGCAGCTAACACCAGTAATATAAGTATAAATAGCGTAAAAGTTTTTTTCATATGCAGCTGAAAATAAAACCGGCACAGGTGGTTACCTGTATAACAGTCAAATAATTTGAACCAAAGATAATTAAAGGTTCTAATTTATGTACCCGGTGTTGTATAATCTGTTATGATACCATAGTATTTTTCATTTTTAAGCAATAAATTTTCATAAAATCGTTCAATAGTTTTTTAGAGAAGCGCATTTCTCGGAAACCTTAGGTTTTATTGGGAAAAAGCGCTAATTTGGTGCTGGGGAAACAATTTTTGGGTGCCCTTTTCAACTAAGGAGGCGAAGATGGAAATATTGCTTGTAGACGATCATCCTTTTACTATAGAAGGATATCAAAATGTAATGAATAATACCTTTGTGCCACAGCCGTTTATTACTGTGGCAGGAAGTTGTGATACTGCCTGGGAAGCCATACAAAGGATTCAGGTAGGAAAAAGTTTCAACCTGGCAGTGATAGACCAAAGCTTGCCGCCAAGTCCGCAGCATAAGCTTAATAACGGTACTGATATAGCACTGTTACTTCGTAAAGTTATGCCCGATTGCAAAATAATAATGGTTACGGCGCACAACGAAATATTAGTGCTGTACGACATTTTTAAAAAAGCCGAACCTGAAGGCTTTATTACTAAAAGTGAACTTACGCCCCAAAAACTTAGTGAAATTGCTACACGTATAAACGATGGGGACACATATAAAAGCCCGGCAATAAACAAGAGCATTAGTCAGGTATGGATGAAAGAGCTAATGGTAGACGATACTAACCGACAAATTCTCTTTTTTATGGCAAAGGGATACAAAGCCATGGAACTGGCCGATTTAGTATTCCTATCAGACAGTAGTGTGCAGAAACGTATAGCCAGCATGAAAAAAGCATTTAATGTTACTGATAACAACTCGTTAGTAAAAGAAGCTATTAACCAGGGCTTTTTGTAGAGTTTGTGTCAATATGCATAATAACAAAACCCTGCCTCCGGGCAGGGTTTTTCGCGTTATAAATATGGACTGATTAATGAATATTAATAGTTATAGGCAGGTTGTAAGCGGTGCGTACAGGCTTGCCATTTTTAATGCCGGGTTTCCATTTGGTTTTCATTTTTTGCAGCACCCTTACTGCTTCTTTACCTAAACCAAGTGCCGGACTTGCATCTCGGGTAACCTTAACATCAGTTATGCTGCCGTCTTTTTCTACCACAAACGATACAAATACCTTAAAGCTCTGTTCCTGGTCGCTTGCCGGTACATTGTAGTTGCGCGCTACTTCCTTGTAAAAGTTTTTAAGCCCGCCCGGGTATTCCGGCATTACATCTACAGCGCCGGTAGGCACGGGGCCTTCTTCGCCTGTACCTACAGCAGGTGAACTGCCTGTGCCACCTTCTACTCCAGGGCCGGTGGTGTTAAGAGGGTCGCCGGCACCATCTGTACCTTTTACATCTTCCTGTCCCGGGTTTTTGTCTGTAAAGTCATCCATTTTTGGAGGATCTGCTACAGGGTCAGATGTGGCTACAAGTTTATCGTTAAACTTTACAACATCCTTTACCGGTGGTGCAGCAGTGGCCGGTTGTTGCTGTTGTGCAGGTTCGGGTTTTGGAGGTTCTGTTTTAAAGATTAAATCGTCTTTGCCCAGGTCGGTTATAACAATTTTAGGTTCCGCCTCGGTAGTTACAATTGCTGTTTCATCGTTAGAGAAATAGTTTACTGCTGCCGGTATGCACGCTGCCATGCCCAGTAAGCCTATGCCACTAAAAAGGGCAATCATGGTATTGCGTGATTCTTGTTTACGAAGCTGGTATGCGCCGTACTGCTGGTTTCGGCCTTCAAAAACAAGGTCGATCCATGCGTTTCCAAATACATCTACTTTAGACATAATAAATGGTGATTTTAGGTTTGTAAATTATTTATATTAACTACAACGATATAGTAGGCTTGCATATTATATGCCATTTTATTGTGTAGCTGTTTATAAATACTTAAAATCAGTGTTTTATTGAATAAAGGAACGTAAAACGAAAAAAGTGCGCAACAAAGCACACAGTTTTAGGCCGGCGGGTTAAAATTTTTATGAAAAGTGTACCTATTTTTTTTTCAGTATTTCGAGCAAAAGCTTTTTGGCACGCAAAATTTTTACTTTTACGTTGTTAAGCGGCTCATTAAGCTGACTGGCTATTTCCTGGTAACTCAGCTCCTGAAAATAGCGCAGTTGTATAACTTCCTGGTACTGGGGTTTTAGATGGCGTATGCATTGCAAAAGGTGCGACAGGTTTTGCTCACGTATAAGTAAATCCTCGGCGGTAGGGGAGCTGTCTGCTACGTTTTGGGCACTGCTGTCTTCGTCATCGGTAATTTCTACAAATATTGACGATCTCTTTTTGCGCAGCATGTCTATATGTACATTTTTGGCAATGCTTATCAGCCAGGTATTAAAAGCGTATTCGGGATTATAGGTGCTTATACGATCAAAAGCCTTTGAAAAGGTTTCTATTACAATGTCTTCTGTGTCGGTTTCATTCTGTGTACGCTTCAGCATAAAGGCATATACCTCGTTCCAGTAAAAATCAAGCAAGGTGGTAAAGGCCACCTGGTCGCCTGTTTTCGCTTTTTCTATATGTTGCTGTATGCGCTGGGAATTTATTGCCAATGTACCTTCTTTGAAAACAGGTTAGCTGCAAACACCTGCAGTTGTGTGAAGATAAGCATTATTTCCATAAAAGGGAACCAGTAAATGGTATCTTTTTCATTAAGTTTAGCAGCGCTTTGTGCCATTACTATCCAGCAGATAAGGTAACGGAATACAATAACGGGAACTAAAAACATCCAGTTAAACTGCATGGCTATAAGGGTTGTCATAAATATGAAGAATAATACCTGTAGCCACACAAATATTTTTAGCCTCACCTGGTCGCCGGTTTTAAAGAAGGATGTAGTGTAAGCGGCTTTGCGTTTTTCCATAATCCAGCTTTTATAGCTTACAGGAGCATCACTAAACGTAAAGCTTTCGGGGGTGTAGCATACAGCGGTATTTTTTCCGGTGGCAGCCTCGTTTATAAACAGGGCATCTTCGCCGGTACGTATGTTCATATGGTTTATGTAGCCGTTCCTCTTAAAGAATTCGTCTTTTTTATAAGCCATGTTTCGCCCGTCTCCGCTAAAAGGCAGGCCACTTTTTGCCCATGCAAAACGCTGAGTGGTATTTACAAGAGCATCAAAACGGATAAGTTTATTTACCAACGAATTTTTTACCAGCCTGTAGGCGCTAAAGCCCAGTACTATGGTTTTGCTCATGGTAAACTGCGATGCCATGTGCATAATCCAGTCCGGACCAGCAGGTTGTGTATCGGCATCTATAAACAGCAGGTATTCTTTACGGGATGCTTTAATACCCAAGGTAAGAGCGTACTTTTTATTGCCCCAAAAAGCCTCATTGTTTTCTACTTTTACCAGCCTGATATTGTGGTATTGTTTTTCAAAATCTTCAAGAATGTCAATACTTTCATCGCTTGAAGCGTTATCTATAATCACCAGTTCAAAGTCAGGGTAGTTTTGTACCGCCAGTTTAGGTACCAGTGTTTTTAGTTGCTCGGCATTATTTTTTGCAAGTACAATAACCGATACAGGCAGTTTCTTTTGGGTAACCTGTTGTGGTCCCGCAAAAATAAACCTGCCAAACACACCAAGGTAATAGGCAAGCTGCAAAACAATTACACCAATAAAAGTGTAGAAAATAATTTCGGGCATCAGGGTCTGAATTTTGCGGCAAAATTACTGCTTTTAAGATTATTTTATCATAAAAAAATCAGAATTTAAAATTGCGCGATGTAGGTACTTCTTCTTTGTTTTTTAGCACAACAAATCCGCGGCCGTAAGTAGCTATAAAGTTTGTGTTTACAATATATGACCGGTGGCACTTTACAAAGTTAGGTGGCAGTTCTTCTATAATCTGCGATATTTTGCCGCGTACCAGGTGTTTTTTGGCATCGGCATTAAATAAATGAAGATAGTGGTCTTCGGCTTTTATGTACATCAGGTCATTCAGGTACACTTTGGTGTTGTCCTTTAAGGTAATGTGCTCTTCTGTCACTATGCTTTTTACCTTTTCCAGTTCTTCTACTGTTTTATGATGTATGCGTTCTATAACCTGTTTTTCTTCCTGTACCTGCAGTTTTTCTTTTTCAAGGGTACGTTTGTGGCGATCCAGTTTTTTCCAGCGTACAAATGAGTATAGGGCTAACAGGAATACAAGAAACAGCAGTATCCCGAAAACCAAGCGATTTTTGTAAAATTTGTCTTTAAATAATTCCAGGTTGCTTATTTGCCTGTCCTTTTCATCGGCATTGTATTTTTGTTGTGCCTCGTGTATGGCTATGTTTTGTGCCTCATCGTTTATTTTAGCCTCAAGGTCCATAAACAGCTTTTGGTAGTGGCGTCGGTTTGGCTGGTCATTCAGGGCATCATAGCTTTGCATAAGCTTTTTGTACAACACCCGTTTTGTTTTTAGCTGGTAGCGTGGTAACGGAATGGTTTCGGCCAGTTTCAGCCACTTTACTGCAGAGGAATAGTTTTCCTGATAAAAATAGGTGAGGCCTGTATTGTAATGATGAGAGAAAGTATTGTAAGTGTCGCCTTCTTTTTTTGCGTAAAATAACGATTGATCTAAATAATTGCGCGCAGCAGTATAGTCCTCATTGTTTAATGCCACCACAAAAAGGCCCTTATAGGCTTTGCTCAGCGGAATGGGCTTTTTGCTTTTCTTGGCAAAGCGTAATGCGGTTTCAAAAATGGTTCGGGTAGAATCCAGGCGATATTGTTTTGGTATGCTGTCGTTTTCCCATACATCCAGTGCATCGCTGCCAAATTCATAATATGCCAGTGCCAACCGTTCATCAGAATGGGTTTTCTGTGCAAAACTAAAATATTCGGATATAAAGTTGTTATTAACAGACTTATAGTGCTCCTGAGAAGATACAATGGTATGTATTTCCAGGGCAAGGTCGTTTGCAGCGGTGGTAAAACCACTTATTTCAAAAAGTTTTTTGGCATTAATCAATACCTGGGTAGCCTTTTCTTCCTGGTTAAGATATTGTAAACAATGGCCTACGTTATAAAGTATTCCGGCGGCCTGTATTGTGGTCGCCGGATAATTTTGTGGTATATGAGCCAAATATCCTCCGGGGTCTTTTTCTACCCTGGGGTCTGCAAATTGTTTTAAATCCTGCCCGTAGACAGATGACAACAAACTGCTAAGGGCGAATAAAACCAGGAGTGTTATTCTTCTCATTTGAATGCTATAATAAAGAGCATTGTGTCTTTTTTAGTAAGGCGTGGTTGCACATGCGCGGCCGGCTCGGCAACCACTTTAATAGAATCATCAATTGCGTAATTACCAGCAGTAGGTGAGCCAGAGTACAATTCCGGATAGTTTATTACCGGTGCATTGGCGTTAGCCGCCCGGCTATTCCATTGAAAGTTAATTTCTTCAAGGTCTTCCTGTGTGCATACGCCGTCCTGTAAGTATTCCAGCCTTTGGGTAAAGTAAGTAGAAAGGTTATCAAAGTTGGTTTGCGTGTCTTCGTTAAGGCTCATAATCCTTACGGAGTCACCCACTTTCCATTTATAGGTGTTGTCTAGCTCAAAAGTTACAGTCATAGGGTAGCCGGTGCCATTATCGGCGGTGTTGTTTACTATGTCGTAATAACGATAGGCTATGCCCTTATAACCCGAAGCGCTTTGAAAAAGTTTGCCCGGAGTTACTGCCCTGAAGTTTGCTGAAGCCACATCAAGCGTTACCGAAATGTATAGCTTTCCGGTAGCCGCATTTAACTTAATTGTGTCCATAATTGTAAGGTGGTTTTAGAATTTTTAATTCAAGGTCTAAAAATAGTAAGAATGCTTTTGGTTTACATCATAATGTTTGGTTTGTTAAAGATTAGTTTTAAAAAAAATACCCCGAAAACTATCGGCGGCTAATGCCGGGGGGTGCCTTTGGTACCCGGGGTGTAATCGCGATTTGTTAGGCCAAAAGAACAACACACCAGTGTTTTATGAAAATAAATGTCGTGAATGGCGTGAAATGCAACGCCAAATGCGGCAGCTTTACCGTGTGTGGTGCATTTTGCGACACATGAATACAGGGATAAACAAAAAGCCACCCTTTTGGGCGGCTTCAGTGTTTTGTGTTGTAGAGCTGTTTATATAACGTTTACTTCGGCTTCTATGGCTATGCCGTAATTTTCAAAAACGGTTTGTTGTATTTTTTCAGACAGGTTAAGTAATTCCTGACCGGTAGCATTACCGTAGTTAACCAGTACAAGTGCCTGGCGGGCATGTACACCGGCATCACCAAAACGGCTGCCTTTAAAACCGCTTTGTTCTATGAGCCAACCTGCCGGAACCTTTATCTCGGTGTCGCTTACCACATAGTGGGGCATAGTGGGGTGCTTTTTATACAACGCGTCAAACTGCGTCTTACTGATCACCGGATTTTTAAAGAAGCTGCCACTGTTGCCCAGTTCTTTCGGGTCGGGTAGCTTGCTGCTTCGAATGGCAATTATGGCATTGCTTACATCCTTTATAGTAGGGGAGGTGATGTTGTTTTTTGTAAGCTCGGCTACAATATCGCCATAAGCTGTGTGTATTTTATGGTTTGTTTTACTAAGTCCAAACGTAACCGAAACTATAATGTACTTCCCTTTTAGTGCTCCTTTAAAAATACTCTCCCTGTACCCAAACTCGCATTCGGCATTGGTAAAGGTGCGCAGTGTTTGTGTGCTTATTTCCATGGCAAGGCAGCTTACCATAGTATCTTTTATCTCTACGCCATACGCACCAATGTTTTGTATGGGAGTAGTGCCCACATTACCGGGAATAAGCGACAGGTTTTCTATACCGCCGTAGTTTTGGGCTATGCAGTATTGTACAAAGCTGTGCCAGTTTTCGCCGGCCATAGCGGTTACATTAGCCGTATTGTCATCCTGGCTAACTACCTCTATGCCTTTAAGGTTTACGTGTATTACCAGTGCATCTATATCCTGTGTAAGCAGCATATTGCTGCCGCCACCCAGTACAAACAGCTTTTTGCCTTCGTTTTCTTTTAGTACGATAGCCAGTTCTTCAATGGTGGTTACTGATACAAATTCTTTTGCGTTTGCGGCAATGCCAAAGGTGTTAAGGTCTTTAAGAGGATAGTTTTTTAAAATCTCCATAGCGGATGAAAACGTGTTTATATACAGGTGCAAAAATACGGTTTTACTCTTCGGTAGTAAGGCCGCGGTTTAAAAAATCATTCAGCGGTTTTAGCACAGCAAGCTTTGCCACGGTATTTTGAATAAAGTTTTTAGACAACAGCTCTTTATCACTTATGGGAGCCTGGGCTATAAAGCTTTTAAGCTTAAGGAATTCGGCTGCCGGATGGTCCTTTTCAAAACCTTTCGGGGTGGTTTTCAGGGCATCTTCAGTACTAAGGGCTTTAAAAATAGTTTTGAAGTCGTTGTTAGCTACTACTTCCTCAAGGTCTTCGTAAAAACCGTCTATTTCGCGGCGTACTTTTTTCAGCGCATCGGGTTGCGGGCAGTACAGTCCGCCGGCTATAAACGATTTGCCTTTTTCAATATGCATATAATATCCGGCAAGGTTATCGTGCTTAGCGCCCGGGTACATCCATATACCCATATTGGTTTTATACGGTGCTTTGTCTTTGCTAAAACGGATGTCGCGGTTTATACGGAACGAACAGTCTTTAAACTCAAGGTGCGAAACGGCTTCGTCATACTTGCCCATTTCGGCTATAAAGGCTTCGGTAGTGGCTTTGTAGTCTTTTTTATAATCGGCATAGCGGTCCTGGTGTGCCTGGAACCAATCGCGGTAATTGTTTTCTCTAAGGTCTTCCAGGAACTGTAGGGTAGTAGTTGTTATCATTACAATGATGTGATTTGCGGATTTAAAGATACAAATAAACAGATTACAGTTATCCTCCGTCTAAACGGCATAGTTTAATTGTAAAAATTATGGATAATATTCTGGAAATCCTTTGTCTTTTTATACTTATAGTTGTTTACGGATAAATCCATTTGCAGATAAAAATTTTCCTTTTTTGATATAATGACGTATGAATAATACCTGAATTCCTTTTTATTAGACCTGAATACAAAATCGTTTACCTGTCCATTTTTAAGTTTGTTTTCCATAATATAAGTTACATACACTATGTGGTTTTTACCATCAAATACTTTTTTAAGATTACCTTTTTCTTCCCTAAGTTTTTCTTCAACAATCTTTAGAGGTTTTTGTCTAAGAAAGAATGGAGAGATGGAATATGTTAAATAGTTCTCATCTAAGGTATCTATATAGAAACTTACAGGATTTTTTTTGTCATAAAATTGAAAGCCTTTAGCTTTTAAATAGTTATAATAACTTTCTTTTTTATAATAGCTTGGTATGATGATACTTTTTAAAGAAGATTCAGTTGGGGTTATGTTGTCTTTTTGTTTTTTAAAAGACATAAAAAGTAATACAACCATTAAGAAACAGAGTCTTTTTATAAAAGTTTGTATGTTATTCTTTTTTAATACTGTTTCCATTGGTTGTGTTTTTGGTTTGTTACCGATAAAGTTTTATCTGAATTTATTACTGTATAGGCTTCCTGTTTTTAGTCCATTTTTCCGGATTACCAAAAATAACCCTACAACGTAAAAATCTTATAGCTTTGGTGGGTTTCCTTTACTATGGCTTCGGTGCGGTCAGTGTGGGTGTCGCTTATAAAAATCTGCCCGAATACCTTATCGTCTATCATCTGTACTATGCGGGCCACACGGGTTTCATCGAGCTTATCAAAAATATCGTCAAACAGCAGTATGGGCAGTACGCCGCTTTGTTGTTTAATAAACTCAAACTGCGCCAACTTTAGTGCAATAAGGAAGCTTTTTTGCTGCCCCTGCGACCCAAACTTCTTTATAGGGTGGCTGCTTATTTCAAACAGCAGGTCGTCTTTGTGTATACCCACGCTGGTATATTGCAGTACGCGGTCGCGCTGCAGGTTTTCGTCCAGCAAAGTGAGTAAATCGTTTTTATGCAGGTGGCTGTCGTATATTAGGGCTACTTCCTCGGCCGAGTCGGTAATGGCGTTGTGGTGCTTATTGAATATTGGCACAAAATCATTTATAAAGGCTTTGCGTTTTTCATAAATATGCTGTGCCATGCCGCTAAGCTGCTCGTTGTATATATATAAGGTGTCGCGGTCAAAGGTGTGGTTAAGTGCAAAATACTTCAGCAGGGCATTACGTTGGCTAAGCACTTTTTGGTAATTAATAAGCTCCTGTAGGTAAGCGGCATCGAGCTGGGAGATAACACTATCCAGGAATTTTCGGCGCGTTTCGCTGCCCTCTATAATAAGGTCGCTGTCATACGGTGAAATCATTACCAGCGGAATGAAGCCAATGTGTTCGCTAAAGCGGTCGTATATCTTGCCATTGCGTTTCAGTACCTTTTTTGAGCCTTTTTTCAGGCTGCATACTACCTGCTCTTTACGACTGTCTTTTTCAAAGGTGCCGTCTATTACAAAAAAGTCTTCGCCGTGGCGTATGTTTTGCACTGCCAGGGGGTTAAAGTAGCTTTTTCCGTTAGCCAGGTGGTATATGGCGTCGAGCACATTTGTTTTTCCTATGCCGTTGCGGCCGGTAAAACAGTTTATCTTTGGGTCAAACTCATAGGCGCCCTCGGCAATGTTTTTGTAATTAAGGAGTGATAAACTTTGTAAGTGCATTGTAAACTGAACTGAATATGAAAACCTTCCGCCAAAAGGCCCGGTTTTTTTCACATGCTGCAAATTATTGAAAAATATCCATAAAAAGGTATTTTAATTTTCAATAAAAATTTTATTTTTGCGCTCACTAAAATAAAATAAATGGCTACATACAACAAAAGAGGATACAAGGCGCCGAAACCCGAAGTGGAAAAAGAGGCAGTAGAAGTAGAACAACAGCCGGTTGAAGAAACATTTGACGGCAACAGTACTACAGCTAACGTATTTAACTCACTTGATGCGGGCGCTTCTAAAACAGAAGAATGGGTAGAAAAGAACCAGAAGACTATTTATGTAGTGCTTGCGGCTCTTATTGTTGTGGTAGTGGGCTACCTTGTTGTAGACAGGGTAATGATAACCCCGAAAGAGGAAGAAGCTGCTAACGAAATGTACCAGGCAGAACAATACCTTGACCAGGCGTTAACCGCAGAGAAATCTAAAGATTCTCTATTTAATCTTGCCCTTAATGGTGGTGAAGGTAAATTTGGTTTCCTTAAAATCATTGAGGAGTATGATGGTACAGATGCTGCTAACCTTGCTCATTATTTTGCAGGTACAGCTTACCTTAATACCGGTAAATACAAAGAGGCTGTAGAACAGCTTGAAAAATTTGACGCTAAAGACGATGGTCTTAAAGCTTCGGCTATTGGTGCTAAAGGTGATGCTTATGTGCAACTTGGTGGTAATGCTAACCTGGAGCAGGGACTTAAGTTTTATGTTGACGCTGCCCATGTAAGCGATAACGATGTGTTTACTCCACGTTTCCTTTTTAAAGCAGCTCAGGTGTCTGAAGCGCTTAACAAAAAAGCCGATGCTCTTAAATATTACACTGAAATTAAAGACAAATACAGTGCTTCTCAGGAAGGTATGCTAATAGATGCGTACATAGCCAAAGTAGAATAAGTATGGCAACAGAAAATAAAAATTTATCTAATTACGATAAAAACACAATCCCAAACACGAATGGACTTCGGTTTGGGATTGTTGTTTCAGAATGGAATGAGAACGTTACAGGTGGCATGTATAAAGGTGCTGTAGACGCCCTGCTGGACAATGGTGTGCCTCAGGATGCTATTGTAACCTGGAACGTGCCGGGCAGCTTTGAGCTGGTGTACGGTTCTAAGAAAATGATAGAAACCCAAAATGTAGATGCTGTAATAGCTATAGGCAGTGTTATACAGGGTGAAACCAAACACTTTGATTTTGTGTGTGAGGCGGTGTCTCAGGGCATAAAAGACCTGAATGTACTTACTGATGTGCCGGTTATATTTTGTGTGCTTACAGATAATACTATGCAGCAGGCTATAGATCGTAGCGGCGGTAAGCATGGTAATAAGGGTACAGAGGCTGCAATTGTGGCTATACGTATGGCGCATTTGCGTAATTCATTGCTGTAAACTGAGTTTGTAAAAGAGCTTTTTACGTCGAAACAGGATTTTTTAAAAAGCTGATATGTGTGTATTTATTTGAATTATAGATAATTAGTTTATTGCTTGATTTTGAATCTATTTAGATTTTGTCAGAAATCAGTATTTAATTAGCTTATTTTTTAAAAACTACATACTTATATGCTGAGTTAGTCGTGTTTTGCATAATAATCTTACATATTTATAAATAGTGTTAAAATACCCGTTAAAGGGTATTTTTTTTTACCTGAACTTTTTATAAGTTTATACTGTATAAAATGGGCGTCTGATATCCACAATTTCAAATGGGCGGAACGATGTCTTCACATGGGGGTGTGATTTATACAATGACCATATTCAATTTATTATTACAAGTTGTCTTGAGAGGTTAATACCTTGAATGGCAGTTTAACGGGCTTTTGTCTCCGGCAGAAGGGTTGTATAGGTATGTCTTTTTGTACCGTACAATTCAGCTTTCTGCGCGTGGAAAAAACTTGTGGGTGGATAATTATATCTGCTTGTGTCAGTGCATGGCATTAGCCTCTTTTGATGGCCTGTAGTAAATAAACGGATGACCACTGGTGTAATATGCTTACACCACGTGGGGTGGATTTTATTGTCTTTTTACAAAAACAGAAACCATGATATTTAGAAACTTTAAAATGTCAAATGCATTGGGCAAATACACTGTATTGCTTTTTATGCTGGCCGTAATTTGGCCTTCCTGCGCGCAGGTAATTGTTGATCAGCAATCATTTAGTGGAAGCACGATTCCTTCCGGCTGGACCGGTAACAACATTATTGTTTCCGGCGGCTACGCTAAGTTTGCTACAGTAGGTTCGTCTCTTACTACACCGTCTTATAATCTTTCGGTGTACGGGGGAGTAACCCTTTCGTTTGAGCTGGCTAATGAAACTGCTTCAGCCGGTGGGCCCATAACTATAAATATATCTTCTGACGGAGGTGCCAGCTGGAATGCCCAGACCATGGTAACACCATCGCCTTCAGGGGTATTCTTTTTGAGTTATACCAGCCCAGTAAACGTTTATAGTAATAATGTTAAGATTAACTTTAGTAAACAAGAGGGATCAGGTCCGCTAAAGTTCCGTACGTTTAAGATAGAAGGGGTGTACCAGCCCCAGCTTATGCTTAACGGTAGCCTTACAGAAGATACAGTAGCAGGTGCTACTATTGTGGCAGACCTTACAGTAGGTAATTTTGCTGCTACCCTTGATAAAAACTACTTTTCACTTGTAAATGCCCCTTCGGGATTATCTATAGCTTCAGTTACAAAAACCTCAGATGTACAAGCTGTAATAACATTGGCTTCAAACAATACTGATTTTGATGTTAACTATGATTTCGGGGTTAGCATTGCGGCTAACCAAACATTGCAGGGATATGCAGTAACGTCGTTTAATACGGTGCCGCTGCTTGCCCATTTAGAAAGTCTTTCATTTACACCATTGGTAAGGAGCGGGCTTAATTATTTAGTAGGTAACGGGCCTTCTATAGCTAAAACATTTACCATTTCAGCAGCCGATGTAGCACCGGGCCCTGGTGGTGTTACCATTTATGGAAATACTTACTATGAGGTTTCGGTTACCGGGCCTACAACAGGTTTTGGTAGTACTGCTGTTATTACTTATGATAGTGCTAATGCATTTGCAACTAATGTGTTTTATGTTCGCCTTAAGGCAGGTCTTGCTGCCGGAACGTACAATACCCAGGCAATAACAGTAGTGGGAGGTAAAGCTACTGTACAAATGGCTGTAAACGGAAAGGTTATAGGCTCTACAATTACAAACGACACCTGTGCTTCGGCTGAGTCTCTGGAATCTTTTTATGGTAACATAACAGGGTCTCTTGCAGGGAGTACTTATACAGCATTAACCGGAGGTGATAGTGCAAAAGATGTATGGTATAAATTTTATGCATCGTGCCCCGGTACATATAGTATAACGCTTACGGGCTCTAACGGTAATGCTGATTTGTTCTTATTTAACTCGGCTTGTCCTTCTTCATTACTAAGCGCCGTGGCAAGTGCACAAACAACTAATCAAACCGAGGTACTTGAATATTTTGTCCCACAATCAGGTAACTACTATATTAGGGTTGCCGCTATGGACTATCAGGCCGAAGGAGGTTTCCTTCTGGATTTTCATAAGCTTATGGAAGCCCCTGTAGTGAGTGTAGGTGGTGCTGTTAATAGTATTACAACATCATCGGCAGTTATTAGCGCAGCGCCTCAGGTAAGTTGTGGTAGTACAGGTTATGGTATAGAGTATAGTGTAACGAGTGATTTTGAACAAGGTACAGGTTCGGTGCTAAGTGCGTCAGGACTGGATTCAGGAAGTTATAGCTTATTGCTTAGTGGGCTTTCGGCAGGTACTACTTACTACTTTAGGGTATGGGAAACCGGCCAGTATGGTACAGGTTATGGCCCGCTTCAAAGTTTTACTACCGGGCAAACTACATTAGGCCAGCTTGCTACAGAGGCTCCGGTAGCACAGTTACCTACAAACGTAACTATTGGTTCGTTCAGGTCGCGTTGGTTTGATGATAACGATTATAACTTTAAGCTCGATGTAAGCACATCGCCTACATTTGATACAACATTGCTTACAGAAAACTTTAGCGGTTTCTTTGGTAGTGGTACAGTACAGGTAACGGTGCCTGATGGATATTTCCAGCAAAGTGGCTGGAGTGTAGACAATGTGTATTCAGGGCCTGGTAAGGCAATAATAGGCACTGATACCCTAACGGGGTCTGTAACAACACCGGCTTTACAGCTTTCGGGTGTAAGTGGCGATACGTTTATAACTTTTGACTTAGAGCGTTATGCAACCGAAATAACAAAAGTACAGGTAATGTTCTCAGCAGACGGTAGTACTAACTGGGTGCAGCTGGGACCTGACCTTTCTGTTGCAGATACTGCTCAAACTTTTGTGTTACCTGTAACAGGTGGTACTGCAAGTTCTAAAATTAAAATACAAAGTACAGCTACAGCACCGGGAAAAAGATTTTACCTGGACAATGTTTCGGTTACAAACTTCTCGGGTACTATATATAATATGACGTATGCCAGCCTTATTTCTACAGCACAGAGTGCTGAAGTAAATGGTGTAAGCGGACTTGTATTTTACCGTGCTGTAAACTCTTTACCGTCGGGTACAACATATTACTATAGGGTTAGGGCTGAAAGTCAGGGTGTGTACTCTGTGCCATCGGATGTAGTTTCGGTAAGCACGCTTACAAATAACATACAAAACGGTATTCTGTATGTAAGGAAAGGACAAACCGGTACTGGTGAAAGCTGGACGAACGCTATGGGCGAACTTGCCGATGCGCTTTATACAGCTAAGGAACTTAACGATTCTGCGCCAAACACCATCAGGCAAATATGGGTGGCTACCGGAAAGTATAACCCAATGTACAGGCCGGATAACTTTAGCAACGCAGACCCTAACGACAGGGATAATGCTTTTGTACTTGTAAAAGGTGTTTCTATATACGGCGGATTTGAAGGTTATGAAACTTCAATTAACAACAGGCAAAATATGCCGTTTACCAGCACAAGCGGCGAGGCAATACTTAGTGGTAAGATAGGGGAAGAAGGTGATTTTGATAACTCTTACCATATAATACTTGCTCCTGGCCTTGGCGATAATTCGGGTGTGGTAGTAGATGGTTTTGTAATACGAGATGCCATGACAAATGGTACCGGTTATATAACCAGTAACGGATACAACATTCAGCGTTATAACGGTGGTGGTGTTTATAACGTAAACAGCGGATACGAACTTAAAAACAGTATTGTAGAAATAAACATTGCTACAGGTAACGGTGCCGGTATTTATAATGAAAACTGCGGAAACAGTATGGTAATAAATACGGTTAGGGTTAAAACAAATACAGCCACTTCGGGTGCGGGTATTGCAAACGTAAATGGCTCGCCGGTAATAAAATCAGCTGAAGTAACAGGGAACACGGCTTCGGCTTCCGGTGGTGGTATTTATAATGAGTCATCATCAGCAAGTATAACAGATTCTTCGGTTTCTCAAAACAGTGCTATTTCAGGTGGTGGTGTTTATAATATTCATACAGGTGCAGTGCTTACTAATGTGGTGGTTTCATTAAACACAGCCGATTATGGTGCAGGTGTGTACAACGCGGTTTCTAACCACACGTTGCTTAACAGGGTAAAGTTGAAGGATAATTCGGCTAATTATTATGGTGGTGCCTTATATGTAGAAGGTGATACAGAATTGCAGGCAAGCGGTACAGATAGTTTTGTTAACTGTCTTGTTACCGGTAATACGGCTTCTGCTAAAGGAGGTGTGCTTTATTATGAAAGTGGAAACAATACTGCATTCTCAGGAATTACCGCAGGGCCGGTATTTACAAACTGTACATTTGATGCTAACACTGCCGGTACTGCGGGTGGGTTCTATTATTATGACAACCAGGGTGCTGCTGTGGCTCCTGCGGTTTTCAGGAATTCAATAATAATGAGTGGTACAGGCAGCTTTGCTGATGCAAGTGCCAGTAGTGGCATAGATGCTGCAATTTTTAGGAATGTACTTACAGATCAGGCAACGCTGGGTCAAAACTACAACTCAGGTAATAATTTATTGTCGTCTAACCCTCTTTTTGCAAATGCTTCGCTTGAAGATTATGAATTAGACACAGATAGTCCGGCGGTTAATGCCGGTGATACTGATTATTATACAGGAGGACAGGTGCCGAACCTTTACAATATTACCACAGATTATGCAGGTAATGATAGGGTATATGATGGTTTTATAGATCTTGGTGCTTATGAGTGGCAGGAAGAAACTCCGTGTGTTTATCAAACCGTATGGGATGGTACATCGTGGAGTAACGGCGAACCCGACTCTATAGAGTATGCAGCAATTTTTGAAGGTGATTTTACATCAACAGAAAGCCTTACAGCGTGTAGTGTTACCGTAAATAGTGGTATTGTAAATATATTATCTGGTCATAGTCTTAAGGTAAAAGGTGCGGTTACCGTAAATTCAGGCGCCCAGTTAATTATAAATAATAATGCTGCGCTTGTTCAGGTAAATAATATACATAATACAGGGTCTATTAGTGTAATTAAGAATGCTAATCCATTATATAGGCTTGATTATACATTATGGTCTTCTCCTGTAGATGGACAAAGTTTAGGAGATTTTTCTCCGCTTACTGTTTCTACCAGGTATTATGAATATAAGTACGGCTACGATGGTTCTGATTGGGTGGAAGTTTACTGGCCAATACCAGGTAGTACAATATTTAGTAAAGGTAAAGGGTATCTTATAAGAATGCCAAACGCATTACCCTCTGTGCCGGGTTATGCTGAAGGAACGGCTAGTTATGTATTTACCGGTACTTTTAACGGTGTTCCAAATAATGGTAATGTAACAGTTGACTTGTCTACTTCGGCCGGTAGATTTACAGCGGTGGGTAACCCTTATCCGTCTCCTATAAGTGTTGCAGATTTCTTTGCGGCTAACAGTGGAGTTCTTGATGAAGCTTCACCAATATATTTATGGAGAAAGAGAAATAACAGTAATGCTACATCATACGCCACGCTTTCGCTGGCAGGATTTGTTGCTAATCCAGCTCTGGGGGGTGGTGCAGGCCAGGCACAATTTTTTACCGGTCCGGTAAATACATGGACGCTTTCGCAAGGTCAGGGCTTTTTTGTAAAAACTAAATCGGGTGTTGCTACTCCGGTACTAAGGTTTAACAACAGTATGCGCCGTCAAAGTCCGGGTACCGCACAGGCATTTCTTAAGTCGGCTCAGCAGGATGCTTCCGTTGCAAAAGTGTGGTTAAATATTTTTGCGGAAGACGGAGTTACAGCAGCGCAAACTGCAATAGTGTATATGGACGGCCTAACCACCGGAATTGACTACGGTTATGATGGTAAAATGATGTCGGGTGGTAATGTTCAGATCTATTCAATATCTGATTCGGATAACTTTACAATTCAGGGAAGGCCATCGTTTGAGGTTTCAGATGTAGTTTCAGTGGGTTATAATGCAGTTTTGCCAGGTACTTATGTAATAAGTGTAGACCATACAGAAGGTGTATTCTCAGAGGGACAAGCAGTTTATCTTAAAGATAAATTACTAAATACCATACACGAAATAACTACAGGTGAATATTCGTTTGTTACTGAAGCCGGAACTTTTGACGAAAGGTTTGAGATAATCTATTCTGCATCGGCACTTAGTGTAGATGATATTACAGCACCACAGCTAAATGGTGTGGTAGTCTATAACAATAATGGTGTTATAAATATTAATGCCGGTACATTAACTATTACGGATGTAAAAGTTTATGACATACGTGGAAGGGTTATTTATACTTCTGGTAATGTAAATAATACAAAAACGCAGCTATCGGGGCTTGCGGCACAAAATGAAGTGCTGCTGGTAGAGATAGCTACGGATAAAGGTAAGACGACGAGAAAAGTAATTTTTTAAATAATCGTTAGTTCTGTTTTTGTTAAATACCGGCTCCCCGTAAGCCGGTATTTTTTTGTTAATTTTTAATAAAATTATTCTTTGTGGTTGTTTTATAGCGGTTTATGTTGTTTATGTTGGTTTTTAAATGTTAAAAATGTTAATGAAATTTTACGACTATGTTAATTTTAACATATTCAAAACATCAATATGTTAAAATTAACCAATACCGAAAACGTTTTAGTTGTTTATTAGCTAAAAACACCTATATAAGTTAAATTATTATGTATTATTTCTATTTTTAAGTTAAATAATCAAAATAATTTAGCTTAATGGAAAAAAACTACAAAACTTACTATTGTTTTGCGGCTTTTTCTGCTTTAGGGCAGGGAGAGTTAGGCAAAGCAGGGTGGGCAAAATTGAAAAAAACGGGCGTACTAAGTTTGTTATTTCTTTTTTTGTCTGTTGCTCAGCTTAATGCCCAAACGTACTCAATAGTAGGTAGCGGTACTGCTTCAAATGGCAGTTCGGCTTATCCCTGTCCGCTTGGTAATTATTACTATGGTAACAGGACACAAATGTTTGTTACTGCGGCACAACTTACTGCTGCAGGAATTAGCTCGGGTAACTACATTAACTCGTTAGGGTTTAATGTAAGTGCGTTAAACGGAGTTGCTACACTTAATAGTTATACTATAAAGGTGTATACTACAACAGCTGCTAACCCCATTTCATCGGGTTGGGTTACCAGCGGGCAGGTGGCTACCGGAAACGTGGGTAACGTAACTGTAACAACAGGTTGGAATCAATTAAATTTAGACGGAGGCTTTACCTGGGATGGAACCAGTAATCTCGTTATTGAAACCTGTTTTAACAATACTGCCTGGACCAGTAATCCGGGTGTTGTATGGACTACAACTGGTTTAGGAACCGGTACTTGGTCCAGATGGTATCGTGCAGATATATCTGGCGTTTGTAGTAGCACAGCAACAACAAACACAAGTGCTAGTACAAGGCCAAATATTCGTTTTGGTTGGCTTGCTGCCGCTCCGAGCTGTGTGCAACCTACATTTCCTACTATTGTTTCAACCGGGGGGACTACTGGAAACATAAGCTGGACAGCTTCTGCCAGTTCTCCTACAGGTTATGAGTATGCCGTGACAACATCGGCTACTGCACCTGCGAGCGGAACTGCTACAACAGATACTTCAGTTACAGGAGTTACATTGACCCCAAATACAACGAACTACCTTCATGTACGTACTAACTGTTCGGGGACTTATAGTGCATGGGCAAGTAGCTCATTATATATAGGGTATTGTATACCGGCTCCTACAAGTCAGGACGGAAGTGGTATTACTAATTTTACTCTTGGTGCTATAAATAACACTACTGGTAGCGAGAGTGGTTACTATGGTAACTATACAAGCTTATCTGCCAGTGCGGGACAGGGAACTACCCAGCCATTTAGTATTACATATTCTACAGGTTTTACTTATGGTACAAAAATATGGGTTGACTGGAATAATGATTATGATTTTACCGATTCGGGAGAGTTAGTATACACAGGGCTTTCTGCTGCTAATAACCCTACAACTTTAACGGGTTCATTTGTTGTTCCGTCAGGGGCATCATTAGGGGCACACCGTATGAGGGTGGGAGGAACCGATAATGATTCGGGCCCAGACACTCCTTGTTATGCAAGTTATTATGGTACATTTGAAGATTATACTTTAAACGTAACGGCACCGCCGGCTTGTTTTACACCAACTAACCTTACAGCAGTTCCGGCTACCTATACTTCTGCTACTGTATCGTGGACGGCTTCGCCTACTTCTACGGCGGGGGGGTATATCTATTACTATTCTACTACAAATGATATAAGTACTGCCGCAGCAGGCACTACTTCGTCTACCAGTGTTACACTTACAGGTTTATCTTTTGGTACTACTTACTATGTGTGGGTTAAAACCGATTGTGGCGTTGACGGTTTAAGTGAGGTTGTTACCACATCATTCTATCAGGGATATTGTGTGCCAAGCTATACTTATACAGGATATAATATTTTGAGTTTTAGTACTACAAATGGTCTTAGTACTAACATAAGTAATACTACTGCACAAACAGCTGCCTATTCTAATAACGTATCCAGTATGGCAGGTGTAGACCAGTTTGCGGGTAGTTCATTTAACTACAGTCTTACCGTACCGGGTTATACTGATGCTGAAATATGGATAGACTGGAACCAGGATATGGATTTTGCAGACGCTGGCGAGCAGATGTCGAGTCAAACTGGTTACGGTTCTGGTAATACTACATACACAGGGACTGTAACCGTGCCAAGCGGTACTGCAAACGGTACTTATATAATGAGGGTGCGTAGCAGGTATTATTACTATGCATCATCACCATGTGATAACTATTATTATGGTGTTGCGCAAGATTATAGGATTACTATTTCAGATCCGCCTGCTTGTGCGCCTGTTACAGGTTTTACAGCCAGTGCCGTTTCTTTAACAAGCGCCGTGCTTTCATGGACTGCTTCCTCAAGTTCTGTTGCAACATATATATATGCTTACTCCACAACTAATGACGTAACTACGGCCACTACAGGAACTACTTCGGATACAGGTGTTACAATTTCCGGTTTAACTACCGGGGCTACCTATTATTTTTGGGTACGCACTGCGTGTACAAGCGGTATATCAAGTAGCTGGGTAACATCGTCTCCTGTACTTTTAAACTACTGTACGCCTTCTTCATCATATACCGGTTATAATATTAATTCATTTGTTACAGCTTCCGGATATACAAATATTAATAATACAACTGCTCAAAATACTGGTTATGCAAGCCTTACTACTCAGTTTGTGAGCCAAAGCGCTGGAGGCGCATTTACATATACGCTTAATGTACCAGGCTATACTGATGCTGAAATTTGGGTAGACTGGAATGGGGACCTTGATTTTAGTGATAGCGGCGAACAAGTGGCATCGCATACTGTTTATGGTGCATCGACTACTAACTTTACGGGTACCATTACAGTGCCTACAGGTACTGCAAACGGTAGTTATGTAATGAGGGTGCGTAGCAGGTACTATTATTATGCAGCATCACCATGTGGTAATTACTATTATGGTGCTGCCCAGGATTACACCATTACAGTAGCTGATCCGCCTACGTGTCCTAGTGTTACGGGGCTGTCTATAGTGCCAACAAGTTTAACCACGGCTACTGTGAGCTGGAATGCTACAACCCCTGCTCCGCTTCAGTATGAATATGCTGTAACAACATCTTCTACTGCGCCAAGTTCGGGTACTTTATTCACAACGGCTACCAGTGTTACAGATGTAGCTGTAACATCAAATACAGTAAATTACCTTCACGTACGTGCTGTGTGTGATGGTTCTGTAGGTTTCTGGATTACTACTTCGCTTTATGTAGGATATTGTATTCCTTCTAGTGTGTATGGTTGTACAGACCAGGATGTTATAGCCCGGGTTATACTGAATACACTTGATAATCAAACCGGTTCTTCATGTCCGGGTGGTACTACAGGTTATTCTGATTATTCTTCAAATCCATCGCTTACTACTACACTACAGGCGGGAGGTACATATAACTGTACAATTTACTCTGATTATTGGAGCGAAGGTTATGCTGTATGGATAGACTATGATGATGATGGTGTTTTTGATAATGCCACAGAACGTATCGGTTATTCTGCAGGCACAATAGGTAATTATTCTTCTGCTACATTCCCTATTTCGCTTTCTTGTACGCCTCCTGTAGGAACACACAGGATGAGGGTTCGTGCAATGTATAGTACAAATGGTGTAGATGTAACACCTTGTACAGGTAATAGCTATGGTGAAGTAGAAGACTATACCATTACTATTACTGCTCCAGATCCGTGTCCTGCACCACATAACCTTGCAGTTAGCAGTACATCAATCTCAACAACAGGTGCTACGCTTACCTGGACTCAGGGATGCGAAGAAACAGTGTGGGAAGCAGCTATAGTGGCTAACGGTGCCGGTACACCTATAGGTGCTGGTACATCTACAACAGCTATGAGTTACTCGGCTACAGGCCTTTCAGCAAGTACTACATACCAGTTTTATGTTAGGTCGGTATGTGAAGCTGGAGTAAGTTATAGCACTTGGGCTGGTCCATTTACATTTACAACCAGTCCTATTAATGATGTTTGTAGCGGTGCGATTTCTCTTGAGTCGCAAGTGTCACCTCTTACAGCAAGTACAACAAATGCTTCTCATGATTTTTCTCCATCTTGTGATGTATCAACTTCACCTGATTTGTTCTATTCAATTTCTGTGCCTCAGGGTTATACAGTTAATATAACGCAAACCAGTAATGATTTTGATTCTGTAGTTTCAGTATTTTACGGAAGTTGTGCTTCGCAAACATCGATTACTTGTTTTGATGACCCGGACGATATTGCTGTATCATGGACAAATACTACCGGAAGTACACAAACAGTATACTGGGTAGAGGATGGCTATAATGGAGGTTCAGGCTCATTTACTCTTGTTTGGTCTTTAACAGTGCCAACTTGCTTTACATGGACGGGTGCTACCAGTACCAGCTGGACTACAGGCTCTAACTGGTGTGGCAGTGTAGTGCCTACAAGTGCAGACGATGTTGTTATTGCCGATACTGCTAACGACCCTGTAATAGCTTCGGGCGTGGCTTATGCACACAACCTAACCCTCGGTGCAGGTGCTACGCTAACCGTAAGTACAGGCGCTACACTTAGTGTAGACAACATACTTAGTGTAAACCCTACAGCAACCCTAACCGTGCT